>NZ_JBAKFR010000017.1:0-101645 GCF_053484295.1 Martelella sp. AMO21009 | reverse complement strand
CAATCCAGCGGCCCGCAGCTGCATCACAACAATAGCGCAGATCCAACAAACAATGCTCGGGCTTGACCCGAGCATCCAGGCCACACGGAGAACGTCGCCTGGACCCTCGGGTCAAGCCCGAGGGTGACGCGGAGAGGGTGGGAAACGAGGTGCAAATCGGAGGCACGGAAAAAGCCGCACCGCCTTTCGATCAGGCAATGCGGCGCTCCTTGACAGGCTGCGGTTACCGCCCCGACTGGATCTGGTCCAGCACGCCGCCATCGGCGAAGTGGGTCTCGTTGGCCGCTTCCCAGCCGCCGAACACGTCTTCCACGGTGATCAGCTTCACCTCGGGGAACTTGTCGGCATATTCGGCCTTCACTTCCTCGTTATGGACGCGGTTGTTGAAGGAGGCGACGATTTCCTGGCCCTGCTTGGTGTAGAGGAATTCGAGATAGGCCTTGGAAACCTCCTCCGTGCCGCGTTCCTGGGCGACCTTGTCGACGACGGCGACCGGGAATTCGGCGAGCAGCGACATGGAGGGTACGACGCGCTCATATTCGTCTTCGCCATACTGGGCGCGGATGTTTTCCACTTCCGCCTCGAAGGTGATCAGCACATCGCCGATGCCGCGTTCGATGAAGGTGGTGGTGGCGCCGCGGCCGCCGGTGTCGAACACGGCGACATTGCCGAGGAAATCGCCGACGAACTCGCGCGCCTTCTCGTCATCGCCGCCGAACTGATCGAGGGCATAGCCATAGGCTGCGAGATAGGTGTAGCGGCCATTGCCGGAGGTTTTCGGGTTGGGGAATACCAGCTCCACGCCTTCGGCGGCGAGATCGTCCCAGTCCTCGATACCCTTCGGATTGCCCTTGCGCACCAGGAAGGCCGGCAGCGAGTAGTAGGGCGAGGCGTTGTTCGGCAGCGCCTGCTGCCAGTCGGCCGCGACGAAGCCGTTATCGGCGAGGATCTGCACGTCGAGCACCTGATTGAAGGTGACGAGGTCGGCCTTCAGGCCCTGCAGGATGGCGCGGGCCTGCTTGGAGGAGCCGGCATGCGACTGCTTGATCTCGACATCGTCGCCGGTTTCAGCCTTCCAGTATTCGGCGAAGGCCGGGTTGATCGTGGCGTAGAGTTCGCGCGCGATGTCGTAGGAGACGTTGAGGATTTCCACCTGGTCGGCCTTGGCCGGCGTGGTGAAGAGCAGGGCGGCGCCGAGAGCGGCGAGGAGTGTCTTCTTCATGAAATGAACCAATCTGCTGAATGGAAGGATCGTGAGGCGGAGATTATGAAAAGTGGCGAATTTGCGCCAAGAAAACCCTTCGCCCGAAGGCTGCTTCTTTGGAAAATTATAGTCGCGTTTCGTCCCTGAAACGGCTTTTGTTTTCGTGGCGCGCGGATCGGCCCGGCGGCCAACGCCTGAAAATTTGGTCCCCATCCCGTGCGGAGATGCTAACGCGTGCTATAGGTTCGCAGAACCCGTGACAAGGTCTTCTACTATCGCGAAGGAACAGTTTCATGAAAATCGGATTTATCGGCCTCGGCCTGATGGGACGCCCGATGGCGGCCAACCTGATCGAAGCCGGCCACGAACTCTTCATCAACCGGGTAAAGCCGGTCTCGCAATTCCTCGTCGAAAGAGGCGCGACCGCCTGCGAAACGCCGAAGGCGGTGGCCGAGGCCGCCGAGATCGTCATTACCATCGTCTCCGATACGCCGGATGTGGAAGAGGTGCTGTTCGGCGAGAACGGCGCGGTCCACGGCCTGTCCAAGGGCAAGATGGTGATCGACATGAGCACGATCTCGCCGGTGGCCACGCGGGACTTCGCCGAGAAACTGGCCGCGATCGGCTGCGCCTATCTCGATGCGCCAGTCTCCGGCGGCGATATCGGCGCGAAGAACGCCACGCTGACGATCATGGTCGGCGGCGCGGACGAGGACTTTTCCCGCGGCAAGCCGTTGTTCGAGGCAATGGGCAAGACCATCACCCATATCGGCCCGGTCGGCGACGGCCAGACCGCCAAGCTCGCCAACCAGATCGTGGTTGGGCTGACGGTCGAGGCCGTGTCCGAAGCGCTACTGTTTGCGAAAAAGGCCGGCGCGGATCCCGCCAAGGTGCGCGAGGCCCTGATGGGCGGCTTCGCCGGCTCGCCGATCCTCAAAATTCACGGTGAGCGGATGCTCAACCGCACCTTCGATCCCGGTTTCAGCATGCGGCTGCAGAGGAAGGACATGTCGCTCGTCGTCAACGCCGCCCGCGAGATCGGCCTTGCGCTGCCCAACGCTGCGTCCACCGAGCAGTTGATGAACGCCGCAATCGCCCGCGGCGACGGTGAACTCGACAATTCTGCGTTGATCCGCACGCTGGAGGCGATGGCGGGGCTTGAAGACGAGGCGTGAGCGCAAGTCGCGCTCTGACCGTGCCGCCTGCTCCCGATATTCTCTCCCGCTGGCGGGAGAGATGCCCCGAAAGGGGCAGTGAGGGTGGCGCGGCATTTCAAACCGTGAAGGCGTTCGCGGTGACAGGCTCCCCCCTCACTGTCGCTTTCGCGACATCTCTCCCCTCCGGGGCGAGAAGACTTGGGGGCTTTGCGGCGAGGCCTGCGTGGTGATCCGGTAGCCGAGGAATTTACTCCTGTTCGAATTCGATCAGCGCGCCCTGGAAATCCTTTGGGTGCGCGAAGAGGACCGGTTTGCCGTGCGCGCCGGTCTTCGGCTTACCGTCGCCGAGCACGCGGATGCCGCGTTCGCCGAGCCTTGCCGAGGCTTGCGTGATGTCTTCCACCTCGAAACATAGGTGATGGATGCCGCCGCTCGGGTTCTTGTCGAGAAAGCCGGCGATCGGCGAGCCTTCGCCCAACGGATGCAGCAGCTCGATCTTGGTGTTGTCGAGGGTGATGAACACCACCGTGACGCCATGCTCCGGCAGGTCCTGCGGTTCGGAAACCTTTGCGCCGAGCGCTTCATAGCTTGCGGCGGCCTCGGCAAGGTCGGGCACGGCGATGGCGACGTGGTTGAGGCGGGTGATCATCGGTTGCGCCTCTTGCCTTCGAGCAGGTCGAGCAGCGAATTGGCGGAATCCAGCACATTGGTGCCGGGGCCGTAGACGGCGGCCACGCCGTTTTCGAGCAGGAAATCATAATCCTTGCGCGGTATGACCCCGCCGACGACGACGATCACCTCGTCCGCGCCGCGCTTCTTCAGCGCGTTGACAAGCTGCGGGGCCAGCGTCCTATGGCCGGCGGCGAGCGATGACATGCCGACGATATCCACCTTCTCGCTCAGTGCGAGATCGGCGGCTTCCTCCGGCGTCTGGAACAGCGGGCCGGCGACGACATCGAAGCCGATATCGCCATAGCCGGAGGCGATCACCTTGGCGCCGCGGTCATGGCCGTCTTGGCCGAGCTTGGCGATCAGCACGCGCGGCGCGCGGCCTTTCGTTTCCGCATAGGCCTTCAACCGGTCGGTGATCACGGCATATTCGGGGTCGTCCTTATAGGCCGCGCCATAGATGTTGCGCACCACTTTGGGGGTTGCGGCATAGCTGCCGAAAGCCTCGCGCATCGCATCGGAAATCTCGCCGACGGTGGCGCGGGCACGGGCTGCCTCGACGGCCGCCTCCAGCAGGTTGCCCTCGCCGGTTTTCGCCACCTCGGCAAGGCGGGCAAGCGCCCGGTCGCAGGCTTTCGGATCGCGTTGGCGGCGGGTCTGTTCGATCCGGCGGATCTGGGAAGCCTTGACGGCCGAATTGTCGATATCGAGCGTTTCGATCGGCTCCTCGTTTTCAAGCCGGAACCTGTTGACGCCGACGATCACCTCCTCGCCCCGGTCGACGGCGGCCTGGCGGCGGGTGGCGGCCTCCTCGATCATCTTCTTCGGCAGGCCGGCATCGACGGCGGCGGTCATGCCGCCTTCCGCCTCGATCTTTTCCATCAGCGCCCAGGCCTTGTCGGCAAGGTCGTTGGTCAGGCTCTCGACGTAATAGGAGCCGGCCAGCGGATCGACCACTTTGGTAATCCCGGTCTCGTTCTGCAGGATCAGCTGGGTGTTGCGGGCGATGCGGGCGGAAAATTCGGTCGGCAGCGCCATCGCCTCATCCAACGCATTGGTGTGCAGCGACTGGGTGCCGCCGAGCGCCGCCGACATTGCCTCGTAAGCCGTGCGGATGACGTTGTTGTAAGGGTCCTGCTCCTGCAGCGATACGCCGGAGGTCTGGCAGTGGGTCCTGAGCATCAGCGAGGATGCCTTCTTCGGCGCGAACTCCTCCATGATCCGCGTCCACAAAAGGCGCGCGGCGCGGAGCTTGGCGGCCTCCATGAAGAAGTTCATGCCGATCGCGAAGAAGAAGGATAGCCTTCCCGCGAAGGCATCGACATCGAGGCCCTTGGCAATGGCCGCGCGGACATATTCGCGCCCGTCGGCAAGCGTGAAAGCCAGTTCCTGCACCAGCGTCGCGCCCGCCTCCTGGATGTGGTAGCCGGAAATCGAGATCGAATTGAACTTCGGCATTTCCTGCGCGGTATATTCGATGATGTCGGCAATGATCCGCATCGAGGGTTCGGGCGGATAGATATAGGTGTTGCGGACCATGAACTCCTTCAGGATATCGTTCTGGATGGTGCCGCTGAGTTTTTCGCGGGGCACGCCCTGTTCCTCGCCGGCGACGATGAAGCTTGCAAGGATCGGGATCACCGCGCCGTTCATGGTCATCGACACCGAGATCGTCTCGAGCGGAATGCCGTCGAACAGGATCTTCATGTCCTCGACCGAGTCGATCGCGACCCCCGCCTTGCCGACATCGCCTTCCACGCGCGGATGGTCGCTGTCATAGCCGCGATGGGTGGCGAGATCGAAGGCGACGGAAACGCCCTGCTGGCCGGCAGCGAGGTTGCGGCGGTAGAAGGCGTTGCTCTCTTCCGCCGTGGAAAACCCGGCATATTGCCGGATGGTCCAGGGCCGTCCCGCATACATGGTCGCGCGCGGCCCGCGCACGAAGGGGGCAAAGCCCGGCAGGCTGCCGATATGGTCAACGCCCTCTAGGTCCTGCGCCGTGTAGAGCGGCTTGACGGCAATGCCCTCCGGCGTGTTCCAGGTCAGCTCTTCGACCGGCTTCTTCGCCTCCTTTTCGGCAAGCGCCTTCCAGTCCGCTATGGTCTTGTCGTTCGCCATGGTCATATCCTCCCGCCGGTCATCACTCGAATTCCATGATCATTTCATCGACGGCAAGGCTTGCGCCGGTTTCGACGGCGATCGTCTTCACCACGCCGCGCTTTTCGGCGCGCAGGATGTTTTCCATCTTCATCGCCTCGACGGTGGCAAGCGCCTGACCGGCCTCCACAGTATCGCCGGCGGCAACCGAGAGCGCGGTAATCACGCCCGGCATCGGGCAGAGCAGCATTTTCGAGGTGTCCGGCGGCATTTTGTGCGGCATCAGTTTCGCCAGCGCCGCCACATGCGGCGAGCGCACCCTTGCCGTGACATCCATGCCGCGCCAGCGCAGCCGGATCGCCGGACCCTTGAGATCCACCTTGATGCCGAGCGAAACGCCATCGACCTCGAAGGCGGCGTGGCTTATGCCCGGCTTCCAGTCGCTGGCAACGCTTGAGGTCTTGCCATCGGCGAAGGTGATCGTCGCCTTGTCGCCTGTCGCGATTGTCAGCGTGAAGGCGTGGCCGGCAAGCGTCACCACCCAGTCGGCGCCGACAGACCGGCGGTGATTGTCGATCGTGCCGGAAATATGCGCTGCCCGGTCCTGCACCCGGTAATTGATCAGCGCGGCGATCGCCGCCAGCTTGCGGGCGGCATGATCATCCGGTTCGACGCCGGTAAAGCCCTCGGGAAATTCCTCGGCGATATAGGCGGTCGTCAGCCGTCCGGCGCGGAACCGCTCCTGACGCATCACCGCCGAGAGGAAGGGCAGGTTGTGGCCGATGCCCTCGACCTCGAAATTGTCGAGCGCGTCGCTCATCGCGTCGATCGCGCTGGCGCGGTCGGGGGCGTGGGTGCAGAGCTTGGCGATCATCGGATCGTAATACATCGAAATCTCGCCGCCCTCGGTGACGCCGGTATCATTGCGCACCACCGAGCCATCCGGATACGCGCCTTCCTCCGGCGGCCGGTAGCGCGTCAGCCTGCCGATCGAGGGCAGGAAATTGCGGTAGGGGTCTTCGGCGTAAAGTCGGCTTTCGATCGCCCAGCCGGTGAGCTTGACGTCGTCCTGACCGATCGTCAGCGCCTCGCCGGATGCCACCCGGATCATCTGCTCGACCAGATCGAGACCGGTCACAAGCTCGGTCACCGGGTGCTCCACCTGCAGGCGGGTGTTCATCTCCAGGAAGTAGAATTTGTTTTCCTTGCCATCGACGATGAATTCCACCGTGCCGGCGGAGTGGTAGCCGACGGCCTTGGCCAGCGCCACGGCCTGTTCGCCCATCGCCTTGCGGGTCGCTTCATCGAGAAAAGGCGAGGGCGCTTCCTCGATGACCTTCTGGTTGCGCCGTTGGATCGAGCATTCGCGCTCGCCGAGATAGAGACAGTTGCCATGCTTGTCGCCCAGCACCTGGATTTCGATATGGCGCGGCTCGGTGACGAATTTCTCGATGAAGATGCGGTCGTCGCCAAAGGCGTTCTTGGCTTCATTCTTGGAGGACTGGAAGCCCTCGCGCGCCTCCTCGGCGTTCCAGGCAATGCGCATGCCCTTGCCGCCGCCGCCGGCCGAGGCCTTGATCATCACAGGATAGCCGATCTCGTCGGAAATCCTCACCGCCTCGTCGGCATCGGCGATCAGCCCCATATGGCCGGGCACGGTGGAAACGCCGGCCTCCGCCGCAAGCTTCTTCGAGGTAATCTTGTCGCCCATCGCCTCGATCGCGCCGACCGGCGGACCGATGAAGGCGATGCCTTCCTTCTCGAGGGCTGCGGCAAAAACCGGGTTTTCGGACAGGAAGCCATAGCCCGGATGCACCGCGTCCGCGCCCGTCTTGCGGATCGCGTCGAGAATCTTGTCGATCACGATATAGGACTGCGCAGACGGCGCCGCGCCGATATGCACGGCCTCGTCGGCCATCTTCACATGCAGCGCGTCGCGGTCGGCATCGGAATAGACCGCGACCGTTGCAATGCCCATTTTCTTCGCGGTCTTGATGACCCGGCAAGCGATTTCGCCGCGATTGGCAATAAGGATTTTCTTGATCATGTCTGCGGGCCTCAAAGCGGTATCGTGTCGTGCTTCTTCCAGTGCGTCTCCGCCCGCTTGTTGCGCAGCGAGGCGAAGGCGCGGGCGATGCGGCGGCGCGAGGAATGCGGCATGATCACCTCGTCGATGAAGCCGCGTTCGGCGGCGACGAAGGGGTTGGCGAAGCGTTCCTCGTATTCGGCGACCTTCGCGGCGATCTTTTCCGGGTCGCCGAGATCGGCGCGGTGGAGGATTTCTGTCGCGCCCTTCGCGCCCATCACCGCGATTTCGGCCGTCGGCCATGCATAATTGATATCCGCGCCGATATGCTTCGAGGCCATCACGTCATAGGCCCCGCCATAGGCCTTGCGGGTGATCAGCGTCACCATCGGAACGGTCGCCTGGGCATAGGCGAACAGCAGTTTCGCGCCGTGCTTGATGACGCCGCCATATTCCTGGCCGGTGCCCGGCAGGAAGCCCGGCACGTCGACCAGCGTCAGAAGCGGAATATTGAAGGCATCGCAGAAGCGCACGAAACGGGCGGCCTTGCGTGATGAGTCGATATCGAGGCAGCCGGCCAGCACCATCGGCTGGTTGGCGACGACGCCCACGGTCTGGCCCTCGATCCGCATGAAGCCGGTGATGATGTTTCTGGCGAACGCCTCCTGAAGCTCGAAGAAATCGCCCTCGTCGGCAAGTGCCAGGATCAGCTCCTTCATGTCGTAGGGCTTGTTGGAGCTGTCGGGGATCAGCGTGTCGAGGCGCTGTTCGATCCGGCCTGGATCGTCATGGAACGGGCGCACCGGCGGCTTCTCGCGGTTGTTGAGCGGCAGGAAATCGAACAACAGCCGGACCTGCTCCAGCGTTTCGATGTCGTTTTCATAAGCGCCGTCGGCGACAGATGATTTTTTCGTATGGGTGTCGGCGCCGCCGAGCTCTTCCGCCGTGATCACCTCATTGGTGACGGTCTTGACCACATCCGGGCCGGTGACGAACATGAAGGAACTGTCGCGCACCATGAAGATGAAATCGGTCATCGCCGGGGAATAGACCGCCCCGCCGGCGCAGGGGCCCATGATCACCGAAATCTGCGGGATCACGCCGGAGGCCTCGACATTGCGGCGGAAGACTTCGGCATAGCCCGCAAGCGAGGCGACGCCTTCCTGAATGCGCGCGCCGCCCGAATCGTTGAGGCCGATCACCGGCGCGCTGTTCTTCACCGCCATATCCATGATCTTGCAGATCTTCTGGGCATGGGTTTCAGACAGCGAGCCGCCGAGCACGGTGAAATCCTGCGAGAACACATAGACCTGCCGGCCGTTGATCGTCCCCCAGCCGGTGACCACGCCATCGCCCGGCACTTTTTGCCCCGCCATGCCGAAATCGACGCAGCGATGAGTGACATACATGTCGTATTCTTCGAACGAGCCTTCGTCGAACAGCACCTCGATGCGCTCGCGCGCCGTCAGCTTGCCCTTGGCGTGCTGGGCGTCGATGCGGCGCTGACCGCCGCCGAGACGAGCCTCCTCGCGGCGGCTTTCCAATTGCTCCAGAACTGTTCGCATGTCTCTCCCCATGTCACTCGACCGTGGCCATAACCCAAAGCCGCGTGCCAGAATATGATTGAACGCGCGCGTTTGTTAAATTATAAAATGGCAAATCCGAAATTGCGAATTTGCGAACATGGCCACCGGAAAACTCTTCATCGGACGCAAGGTGCGTGAACTCAGGCTTCAGGGCAACATGACCCAGAGCCAGTGCGCCGAACGGCTCGGCATTTCGACCAGCTACCTCAACCAGATCGAGAACAACCAGCGTCCGGTTTCGGCCGCCGTGCTGCTGGCGCTGGCGGAGAAATTTCAGCTTGATCTCAGCGAGCTTTCCTCGGGGGAGGGCGACCGGCTGCTTTCGGCGCTCACCGAGGCGCTGACGGATCCGGTGTTCGAGAACTATACGCCCGGCCTGCAGGAGCTGAAGCTTGTGGTCCAGAACGCGCCCGGCTTTGCCCACGCGCTGGTCGCCGCCCATCAGGCCTATCGCCGGATGAACGAGCAGCTTGCGGGTTTCGACGATACGATTTCGCGCGCGAGCCCGCTGGAGGCGACGCCTTACGAGGAGGTGCGTGACTTCTTCCACTTCGTCGACAACTACCTGCACGATCTCGACATCGCCGCCGAAAAGCTGGCGGCGGAGATCGGCATCGGCGAGGCGGATGACGCAGCGCTTCTCGCAGCCCATCTGGAGAAGGCGCATGGCGTCCGGGTGCTTCGGATCGGGCCGGAAAGCGCGCTGATCCGGCAATATGATCCCAAGCAGCGTACGCTGGCGGTCAACGCCTCGGTGCCGCAATCGACCCGCAATTTCCAGATGGCGTTGCAGATCGGGCAGTTGCATGCTGCAGATCTTATCGACAGGATCGCGGCGGAGGCGGGGTTCCGCTCGCCTGAGGCCGTCGATATCTGCCGCGCCGGGCTAAAGAACTATTTCGCCGGCGCCCTGATCATGCCCTATCGCAAGTTCCTGACCGCCGCCCATGAGCTGCGCCACGATATCGAACTGCTTGCCGCCCGCTTCGGCTCCTCGCTGGAGCAGGTCTGTCACCGGCTTTCCACGTTGCAGCGCCCGGGCCAGAAGGGCGTGCCGATCTTTTTCGCGAGGGTCGACCGCGCCGGCAACATCACCAAGCGCCACAGCGCCGCCAAGCTGCAATTCGCCCGCTTCGGCGCGGCCTGTCCGCTCTGGAACGTGCACCAGGCCTTTGAGCAGCCCGACCGGATCATCCGCCAGCTCGCCGAAACGCCGGATGGCGCGCGCTATCTCTGTCTGGCGACCCAGATCACCAAGGGCGGCGGCGGCTTTTTTGCGCCCAAGCCCACCTATGCGATCGCGCTCGGCTGCGAGGTTTCCTATGCGGGCGCCTTCGTCTATGCCGACGATCTCGACGCCGACAATCGCGCCGCCTTCAGCCCGATCGGCATTTCCTGCCGGATCTGCGAGCGCACAAAATGCCCGAGCCGCGCCGTGCCGCCGCTGAAACGCAAGATCGAGGTCGACCAGAACCAGCGGCATTTCCTGCCCTATGAACTGATGTAAGGCCGCGCCTCTATTGGACCTTCGGTCCGGCCTCGGTGCAGTTGTTCGGGAACCATCGCGTCAGGAAATCGACGAAGGTGCGCACCTTCTGCGGCAGATAGCGGCGGTGCGGGTAGATGGCATAGATCGCCGCGCTGGTCGGCAGATGGTCATCGAAAAGGGTGACGAGTTCTCCGGACGCGACCGCTTCACGCGCAATGAAATCCGGCACCAGCGCCACCCCCAGCCCGGCAATCGCGCCGCGCATGGTCGCGATCGGCGAGTTGACCGAAACCGGGCCGTGGATCGGCACGGTATAGACGGTGCCATCTTCCGGGTTCTTGAACCTGAGCGAGCCGTGGGATTTCGGATTGGTATCGACCAGGAACGGCACATGGGCCAGATCTGCGGGCTTTTCCAGCGGGCGGTCGAGCGCCGCCAGCCATGTCGGCGACACGCAGATATGCGACTTGAAATCGGCAAGCTTGCGCGCGATCAGCGCTGAATCCTCGAGGCTGGTGATCCGGATCGCGACATCATAGCCTTCCTCCACAAGATCGACGAACCGGTCCTCGGCGACGATTTCGAGCGAGAGGTCCGGATGGGTTGCGGTGAAATCAAGCAGCGACCGGCCGACCGGGGCATCGATGAAGGTGCGGGGCACCGAAACCTTGAGCTTGCCGCGCAGGTCGGAATTGTTGGCGCGCACCGTATCGGAGAGATTGTCGACGTCCTGGACGATGTCGATAACGCGGCGATGGTAAAGTTGTCCCGCCTCCGTCAGCGAGAACTGGCGCGTCGTGCGGTTCAGCAGCAGCACGCCGAGATCGTCCTCCAGCTCGCGCACATATTTCGAAAGCAGCGCCTTGGAGCGGCCGGTCTTGCGGGCGGCGGCGGAAAAGCCTTCCGCTTCGACCACATCGATGAAAGCCCGCATTCTCGTCAAAGTGTCCATTGCCGCTCCTTGAAAGCGCTTGCGAAAAAATTACTGAAGTTTTGTCAATCAGATAGCATCTTCAACGGGATACAGGGGAAGATTTTGGGGGTGCCCCACTTGATTTTCAAGTCCGGTTTTAATATCTCTCCGCTTGCCCAAAGTCGCGCGTGCCTGTGGGTGTCCGCCGAACTCTCGAATGGTGAGGGTCACGGTAAGGTACCTGGAACTAACCCCTCCAGTCGCTTCCCGGCCAACCGGTCAAGCGAGGACATCTTGAAGCAACGACGGTGCGGGCCTTTCTGGTGTCTCCCGGATTTCCATCCCCGGGGTACTAAAGAGGCACATACCTTCATTGCCGGAAGTGCGGCGGGTCAATCCCCCAATCCAAGGCAGACAAAGCCGGATCATCCTTGCTTGCAGGGCTGATTCAAACTTGAGCGTTCGCCGCAACCGTTCCCCGGGGTCTCCACCGGCCGGGTTCGTGCGCGGAGCGATGCGCCCTTTGTCATCCGGGAAAATACCGGATCAGAATGCTTCAGAAGGGGTTAGAACAATGACCACCGAGCGTATCGCCGAATTCTTCCGCACCCGCCGCCCCGATGGCCCCTGCCTCGTTGTGGACCGCGAAGTCGTGCGCGACAACTACACCGCCTTCCGCCGCGCGCTGCCCAACAGCGACATCTTCTACGCGGTCAAGGCCAACCCCGCGCCGCAGATCCTCGAGCTGCTCGCAGGCCTCGGCTCCAACTTCGATTGCGCGTCCGTCGCCGAAATCGAAATGGCGCTGGAAGCCGGTGCCACCGCTGACCGCATCTCGTTCGGCAACACCATCAAGAAGGAACGCGACATCGCCCGCGCCTATGCGCTCGGCGTCAACCTGTTCGCTGTCGATTGCCATGAGGAAGTCGAGAAGATTTCCCGTGCAGCCCCCGGCGCGCGCGTGTTCTGCCGCGTTCTGACCGATGGCGAAGGTGCTGAATGGCCGCTGTCGCGCAAGTTCGGCTGCGTTCCGGCCATGGCCGTCGACGCGCTGGTCTATGCCCATCAGCTTGGTCTGGAAAGCTACGGCGTATCCTTCCACGTCGGCTCGCAGATGACCAAGGTTGAAGCCTGGGACGCAGCGCTTTCCGATGCCAAGCGGGTGTTCGCGCAGCTTGCCAAGCAGGGCATCTACCTGCAGATGGTCAACATGGGCGGCGGCTTCCCGACCAAGTATCTGCGCGACGTGCCGACGGCGGAAGCCTACGGCCAGGCGATCTTCGCGGCGCTGTCCCGCCACTTCGGCAACCAGCTCCCGCGCACGATCATCGAGCCCGGCCGCGGCATGGTCGGCAATGCCGGCGTCATCAAGTCGGAAGTGGTTCTGATCTCGAAGAAGTCCGACGATGACAAGCATCGCTGGGTATTCCTCGACATCGGCAAGTTCGGCGGTCTCGCCGAAACCATGGACGAGGCGATCCGTTATCCGATCCGCACCGAGCGTGACGGCGACGAGATGGAGCCCTGCGTTCTCGCCGGCCCGACCTGCGACAGCGCCGATGTGATGTACGAGAAGAACATGTATCCGCTGCCGATCTCGCTGACGATCGGCGACGAGGTTCTGATCGAAGGCACCGGCGCCTACACCACGACCTATGCGTCGGTGGCGTTCAACGGCTTCGAGCCGCTGAAATCCTACGTCATCTGAGGATTTCCCTTGCACATCGGTGCGGCTTGAGGAGAGCCGCACCGGGATAGCCGACCGGGGCCACGCCCCGGCCATCCTGTTGCACTGTAATTTTGGGGGATAATCCGATGGCCCCGGTTCTTGCTGAAATCGCTGTTCAGTCTTTCGTTATTGCCGAAGAGGCCTCTTTCGACGTGCCCGCGCGCGAAGCGCTGCTCGATCGCGCCATGGGCCCGATGCGCAAGAAGAAATCGTCGGAGAAGATCCGCCGCAACCGGCTGCCGGCCGATGGCCTCGCTCTCGTTGCCCGCGATGCCGCCGGCATGTTGATCGGCACGGTGCGCCTCTGGCACGTGGATGCCGGCATTGCCGCCGATGGGCGCGGCGTGCCAGCACTTCTCCTCGGCCCGCTCGCCGTCGAGCCCGGCCTTTCCGGCAAGGGCGTCGGCGGTACGCTGATGCGCGCCGCGATCGCCGAAGCCGCGGCCCGCGGCCACGGCGCGATCCTGCTCGTCGGTGATCCGGAATACTACGCCCGCTTCGGCTTTTGTGCCGACAAGGCCGAACTCTTGGTCATGCCCGGCCCGTTCGAACGCCGCCGTTTCCTCGGCCTCGAATTGAAGAACGGCCACCTCGAAGGCGCCGCCGGCGTTCTCGTGGCCTCGGGCCGGAAACTCCCGTCCGCACGGGTCAAACCCTTCCGCCGCGCCGCCTAAGGTTCCTTCACCGTAAAAAGCTCCGCTGGTTTCCGATCAGCGGAGCTTTTGCGTTTGGCACAAAAAACCCGGCCGCCGGGGCCGGGTTCGTTCATTCGGTTCTGCAGTCGCTCAACCCGCAGCGCGGGCCTTCTCGAAGCGCTTGCGCTCGTTGGAGTCGAGATACATCTTGCGCAGGCGGATCGACTTCGGGGTGACTTCCATCAACTCGTCGTCCTGGATCCAGGAGAGCGCGCGGTCGAGCGTCATGCGGATCGGGGGCGTTAGCTTCACCGCTTCGTCCTTGCCGGCGGAGCGGATATTGGTGAGCTGCTTGCCCTTCAGCACGTTGACCTCAAGGTCGTTGTCGCGAGTGTGGATGCCGACGATCATGCCGGCATAGACCTTGTCGCCCGGCTCGATGATCATCGGGCCGCGATCTTCCAGGTTGAACATCGCGTAGGCGACAGCCTCGCCAGCCTGGTTGGAAAGCAGAACGCCCTGGCTGCGGCCGCCGATCTCGCCCTTGTAGGGCTGGTAGTCGTGGAACAGGCGGTTCATGATCGCCGTGCCGCGGGTATCGGTCAGAAGTTCGGACTGGTAGCCGATCAGGCCACGGGTCGGCGCGAAGAAGCGCAGGCGCACGCGATCGCCGCCGGACGGGCGCAGCTCGACCATTTCGCCCTTGCGCTCGGCCATCTTCTGCACGACGACTCCGGAATGCTCCTCATCGACGTCGATGACGACTTCCTCGATCGGCTCCATCAACTGGCCGGTTTCGGCGTCATTGTGCATGACCACGCGCGGACGCGAGACGGCGATCTCGAAGCCTTCGCGGCGCATGGTCTCGATCAGTACGGCGAGCTGGAGTTCGCCACGGCCGGAGACGTAGAAACTGTCCTTGCCCTCGGCTTCCTCGATCTTCAGCGCGACATTGCCTTCGGCTTCCTTGAACAGGCGGTCGCGGATGACGCGGCTCGTGACCTTGTCGCCTTCGGTGCCGGCGAGCGGCGAGTCGTTGACGATGAAGGACATCGTCACCGTCGGCGGATCGATCGGCTGGGCGGTGAGCGGCGTGGTGACTGACGGATCGCAGAACGTGTCGGCAACCGTGCCCTTGGAAAGGCCGGCGATCGCAACGATGTCGCCCGCCTGGGCTTCCTCGATCGGCTGACGCTCGATGCCGCGGAAGGCGAGGATCTTGGAGACGCGGCCGGTCTCGACGGTCTTGCCGTCCTGGCTCAGCACCTTGACCGCCTGGTTCGGCTTGATCGTGCCGGAATTGATGCGTCCGGTGATGATGCGGCCGAGATAGGGGTTGGCTTCCAGAAGCGTGCCGATCATCGAGAACGCGCCTTCGGCAACCTTCGGCGCCGGAACATGGTCGACAACGAGATCGAGAAGCGGGCCGAGGCCCTGGTCCTTCGGGCCTTCCGGCGAGGTGTTCATCCAGCCGGCGCGGCCGGAGCCGTAGAGAATGTGGAAGTCGAGCTGCTCGTCGGTGGCGTCGAGGGCGGCAAACAGGTCGAAGACCTCGTTGACGACTTCGTCGGCGCGGGCGTCCGGACGGTCGATCTTGTTGATCGCGACGATCGGGCGGAGACCGACCTTCAGTGCCTTGCCAACCACGAATTTGGTCTGCGGCATCGGGCCTTCGGCGGCGTCGACGAGAACGATCGCGCCATCCACCATCGACAGGATGCGCTCGACCTCGCCGCCGAAATCGGCGTGGCCGGGGGTGTCGACGATGTTGATGCGGGTATCCTTCCAGACAACCGAGGTCGCCTTGGCGAGAATGGTGATGCCGCGCTCTTTTTCGAGGTCGTTCGAGTCCATCACGCGCTCGTCAACGCGCTGGTTTTCGCGGAATGCGCCGGACTGTTTCAGAAGCTCGTCGACAAGGGTCGTCTTGCCATGGTCAACGTGCGCGATGATCGCGATGTTGCGAAGTGCCATATTTTTAGATCTCTGGGGCTGGGACGCAGTCAATGTTCTGGGGAGGAGCGCCCGGTACTCATGGGGGCGCTCTTACACATATTTTGACGAAAACGAAAGAGAATGTTTTGTGGCAGGGGTTTTGCGGTCGTTGTAAAGCGAGGCGTCGGGTCATTCGCTTATGGGTAGGATGCGTATTATACCGCCATTTTCTCATGGGTCATGCTCGGGCTCGACCCGAGCATCCAGGCGACACGGAAAACGCTGCCTGGACCCTCGGGTCGAGCCCGAGGGTGACCCGAGGTTGGGGTAAGGTGAGCGAAGATCGCAAGAGCCTCAACCGAAGCCGAGCAGGATTGCCCCCTGGTAGAACACGAAGGCCACCAGCCAGGCGTAAACCAGCGACACGACCAGCGAAAACACCATGAACATCGTCGAGCGGCTTTCCGCGCGCACGGTCGCGACCGTGGTCAGGCAGGGCGTGTAGAGCAGGCAGAACAGGCAGAAGGAATAGGCGGCCACCGGCGAAACGGTGAGGCCGATCTGGTGGGCGACGAGGCCCGCGGACATGGCGTAGATGGTCGAGAGCGACCCGATCACCACTTCCTTGGCGATAAAGCCGAAGATCAGCGCCAGCGTCAGGTAGGGATTTACTCCTATGGGCGCCATCACCGGCTGCAGGAATTCGCCGAGCCTGCCGCCCCAGGTATCAAGTCCCGTTGCATCCGTCGGGAAATTGGTCAGGAACCAGACCGCAATCGTGCCGACGATGATGAAGTTCGTGGCGCGGTGCAGGAAGATGCGGAGTTCGCCGTAGCCCCGAAGCCAAACCTGCCTGAGCGTCGGCACCCGGTAGGGCGGGAGCTCCAGCACGAAGGGCTCGGTATTCTTGAACTGTTTCGAGCGCGAGAAGATCGCGGCGGCGAGGAAGGCGGCGACGAAACTGATGATATAGAACGAAAACAGCACCAGCGGCCCCTGCGCCGGCGGAAACACGGCGGCGATGATGAATACGAAAACAGCCAGCCGCGCCGAGCACAGCGAGAAGGGGATGATCAGCATAGTCAACAGCCGGAGCGGCTGCGAGCGCATCACGCGGGTGCCCATCAGCGCCGGCACGTTGCAGCCGAAACCCATCATCTGCATCACGAAAGAGCGGCCGTCGAGGCCGACGCGGCGCATCCACGTATCCATCAGATAGGCCGCGCGCGAGAGGTAGCCGCTGTCTTCCACCGCCGCCATCAGGAAGAAGAACAGCATGATCAGCGGGATGAAGGAGGCGACGGTGGCGACGCCGAGCCAGATGCCGTTGATGACGAAGTTCTTCAGCCATGCCGGACCGAGATCGAGCGCCGGGGCGAGGACATGCGCCTGGACCCAGTCGGTGACGACGCCGGCCGCGTCCTGCGAGGGCAGGCCGAGCGCCCAGACGATATAGAAAACGACCAGCATCACCACGAAGAACAGCGGTAGGCCGAAAAGCGGATGGAGCAGCACCCGGTCGAGGCGCTCCGTCATCGTCTTCGGGGGCGTTTCCGGGTAATGGACAGCGCCATCGATGGTCTTGGCCAGCGTTTCGGGCGTCATCAGCGTGGCGCGCAGCGTATCGTAACCGGCAAGCCTTGCCGGCATGCCCTCATGGTCCGCAAGCGTGGCTGCGACCGAGGTCAGCGCCTCCGGATAGCCCTCGCCATATTTGGCGCTGATCAGATGCACCGGCAGGCCGAGCCGCGCCGACAGTGAATGCGTATCGATCGCGATCCCGTTGCGGCGGGCCTCGTCGGCCATGTTCAGCATCACCACGGCGGGCAGGCCGAGCAGTTTCACCTGCAGCGGCATCAGGATCTGGCGGTCGATCTGGCTGGCATTGACGACGATGATGACGAGGTCGACGGGATAAGTCTGCAGAAACTCTGCAACGACGGTCTCGTCCTCGGAAAAGCCTTCGAGATCATAGATGCCGGGCAGGTCGACGACCTCGACCATCCGCCCGCCGATCTTCACCCGCGCATTTGATAGCGAAACCGTGATGCCCGGCCAGTTGCCGACATGGGCGCTCGCGCCGGTGATCCGGTTGTAGAGCATCGACTTGCCGGTATTGGGCTGGCCGATGACGGCGATGCGCGGGATATCGTTTCGCGAAAGATCGGCTTCAGCCGGGGAGCAATGGGTCATCGTGCGTTCCGGGTCTTCAAAGTGCAGGACCGGGCGAGATCCGTCCGGCAATTTGACCCGGCGTGCCGTTTCGGCATCATCGTTTAAAGCTTTCGAACCTTGACCAGCGCCGCCTCCGAACGGCGGATGGCGATCTCGGTCGCCTTGCCGGCGCGCACCACGAGAGGTCCGCCGAACCAGCCGCGCCGGACCATCATCACCTGATGCGGGCTTGAAAGGCCCATCGCCCTCAGCCGCACCGCCAGCCCGTTTTCGTGACCGCCGGCGTCGATGATTTCGACAGTCCCGCTTTCGCCGGGCGCAAGGCTTTCCAGCGATACGATCCGGCCCTCTTCGGCCGACATCATGATCGGGTCTTGCATGGTTCGCTTCCCTGACGTTGTCACGCTTCTATGACACGGCAGCTTTATGGCGGCAATAGGTGAGTGTCACGGGAAGGTATAATTAAATTTCTGAAATATATGCGGTTTGCCGCATGCTCACAGCCTATAGGCGCGTTTGACCAGATTGTAGGTGAGGTCGCGGGCGACTTCCGGGGCCTCGTCCTCGTCCAGCCGGCCGGTGGTCACCAGCGTCGCCAGATAGGCGCAATCGACGCGGCGGGCGACATCGTGGCGGGCGGGGATCGAGCAGAAGGCGCGGGTGTCGTCGTTGAAGCCGACGGTGTTGTAGAAGCCCGCCGTCTCGGTGGTCATCTCCCGGTAGCGGCGCATGCCCTCGGGGCTGTCATGGAACCACCATGCCGGGCCAAGCTTCAGCGAAGGGTACGCGCCGGCAAGCGGGGCGAGTTCGCGCGTGTAGGCGGTCTCGTCCAGCGTGAACAGGATGATGCTGAGCGAGGGCTCCATGCCGACAGCGTTCAGCAGCGGGCGCAGCGCCTCGACATAGCTGGTCTGGACCGGAATATCGAAACCGACATTGCGGCCGTGCCGGGCCATCATCGGCACGGAGTGATTGCGGAACGAACCCGGATGGATCTGCAGCACCAGTCCATCCTCGATGCTCATCCGCGCCATCTCGGTCAGCATGTGGCCGCGGAAGGCGTCCGCCTCATCCGCGCTGCACGCGCCCTTCAGCGCCTTTTCAAACAGCGCGGCGGCGTCCGCTTTCGGCAGGTCCTCCGTGCGGGCGGTGGCGTGGCCGTGATCGGTGCTGGTCGCGCCGAATTCCTTGAAATAGGCCCGCCGCATGCGATGGGCGTCGAGATACTGGTCGTATCTGGTGGTATCGAGGCCGGTGATCGCGCCGAGTTTTTCGACGTTTTCGGCAAAGCCCTCGAAGTCGGGATCAACCACCGGGTCGGGGCGATAGGCGGTGATCACGCGCCCGCCGATCCAGCCGCTTTCGCGGATCTTCCGGTGCCATTTCAGGTCGTCGAGCGGGTCTTCGGTGGTCGCGATCACCTCGAGGTTGAACCGCTCGAACAGGGCGCGCGGGCGGAATTCCGGCCGCTTCAGGCAGTCGTCGATGTGATCGTAGAATTCATCCGCCGTGTCAGGTCCCAGTCGCTTGGTAAGGCCGAAGACGTACTCGAAGGCGTGTTCCAGCCAGCCCCGGCTTGGCGTGCCCCGGAACAGGTAGAAATTTTCAGCGAACAACCGCCAGATCGCCCGGCTATCGGTCTCGCTCGCGCCGCCGTCAATGCGGGCAACGCCGAGTTTCTCCGGCGCAATGCCCTGCGAGCACAACATGCGGAAAACGTAGTGGTCAGGCACCACGAACAGTTGCGCGGGATCCGGAAAGGGCTCGTTTTCGGCATACCAGCGCGGATCGGTATGGCCGTGCGGGCTGATGATCGGCAGCCTGCCGACTTCGCGATAAAGCGCGCGCGCCAGATCCCGCGCCTTCGGTTCAAGCGGAAAAAGACGGTCATTGTCGAGCATTTGCGGCTCCCTGGCGCATTGCAATTCGTGCCAAAACTAATATGTTAGTATGCGAGAAGTGTCAACGGAGGCCGCATGGTGGCCAGTTTAGACCAGCCCCGGCAGACGGTGACCGATCTGATCTTTGACAGGCTCTACCGCCAGGTCATCGAGAACGAACTGCCGCCCGGCACCAAACTTTCGGAAGCCGAGGTCGCGCGCAGGCTCGGCGTGTCGCGCCAGCCGGTACGCGACGCCTTTTACCGACTGTCGCAGCAGGGCTTTCTGCTGGTCAGGCCGCAGCGCGCCACGCTTGTCGCGCCTATTTCCGTTGAGGCGGTGATGCAGGCGCTGTTCATTCGCACGGCGCTGGAGGTGGCGACCGTCACGGCCGCTGCGGAGCAGGGAACGGACGAGGATTTCGACAGGCTCGACGCATTGCTCGAGGAGCAGGCGAGGGCGGTGCAGGCCGACGACCGGATGGGCTTCCATCGTCTCGATGACGAGCTTCATCGCCAGATCTGCGCGCTGGCGGGCCATGAATACGCCTGGACGCTGATCCGGGAACACAAGGCCCATATGGATCGCATCCGGCTGCTCTCGCTGTCCTTCACCGCCCATGACGCGCTGGCCGAGCACCGCGCCATCGTCGGCGCGATCAAGGCGCGGGATGCCGATGCCGCCGTTTCCGCCATGCGCCATCACCTTTCCCGGATCGCCGGCAGCATCGAGCGTATCCACCAGACCAATCCCAGTTTCTTCGATCAGGAACAGATATGAAAAACATTCTCAGCATCGGCGAATGCATGGTCGAGATGGCCCCGCGCGCCGATGGCGCCTATACGCGCGGATTTGCCGGCGACACCTTCAACGCCGCCTGGTATCTGGCGAAGCTTTTGCCCGAAGGCGCCACGGTGGATTATTTCACCGCCGTCGGTACGGATGCCGTTTCCGGCGAAATGCTCGATTTCATGGAGCGGTCGGGCGTCGGGACCGGTTGCATCCGCCGGGTCGAGGATCGCACGGTCGGCCTCTACATGATTGCGCTGAAGGATGGCGAGCGCTCGTTTTCCTACTGGCGCGGCCAGTCCGCCGCCAAGCGGCTCGCCGCCGATCGCGCGGCGCTTGAGGCGGCCGTGCGGGGCAGGGACCTCATCCTGTTCTCCGGCATCACCATGGCGATTGTCGACGAGGCCGATCGCGGCACGCTGCTGGATGTGCTGGCCGAGGCGCGAAAGGCGGGCGCGGTGATCGCCTTCGATCCCAATATGCGCCTCCGTCTCTGGCCCTCGCGCGCGGTGATGGCCGAGACCATCATGAAGGCCGCCGAGGTCAGCGACATGGTGCTGCCGTCGTTCGATGAGGACGGCGCGGTGTTCGGCGATGACAGCCCCGAGGCGACGATCGCGCGTTATCGCGCGTGCGGCGCGGAGACGGTGGTGGTCAAGAACGGAGTCGATACGATCCATGCCGAATCCGCAACGGAGGGCGCGATCACCTTCCAGCCGACGCCGGCCGAAAACGTGGTCGACACCACGGCGGCGGGCGACAGTTTCAATGCCGGTTTGATCGCGGCGCTCGCACGGGGCGAAAGCCTCGGCGATGCCATCGCCCGGGCCGCGGCTCTTTCTTCCCGCGTCATTGCAGCGCGCGGCGCGCTCGTGGACGACGCGGTTGGGTGAGGGGCGGATCTGCGTTCAGGTGGCCGACTTTACGGGATCTTGGCCGCGGTCACCTCGACCTCGACCAGAAATTCGGCGCGGGTGAAGCCCGAGACGATCAGCAACGTGGAGACGGGCAGGGGATCGGAAATGTACTTGTCCCGCACCTCCATATAGGCCGGGAAATCCTCGCGCATCGTCACATAGCCGTTGATGCGGACCACGTCCTCGAAGCCCATATCGGCCTCGGCGAGGATCTTTCCGATCGCCTCGAAGCACAGCTCGGCCTGGCCCTTGACCGAACGCGGGATGACCTCGTCCGCGCCGATGCCGAGCTGGCCCGAGGTGACCAGCAGCCCCGCGCCGGGCGGCACGTAAAGCCCGTGGCTGTAATTTCCGAAGGGTTTGCGCACGCCGTTTGGGTTGATGCTCTTTTTCATGAAACCGCCTCCGAATACTGCCGTGACCCGTGATTGCAACGATGCCCGGCGCTTTCGCCGGGCATGCGATATTTTGTGTTCTCTCGCATCCGAACTGGCGGACGGCGATGCGCAACACGCTCCAATGTAGCGGTTTCGCGGGGAATTTTAAGCCGTGTAGCCGCGTATCCCCTTGATTTCCAGAAAATCTTCCATGCCCCAGTCGGCAAACTCGCGGCCATTGCCGGATTGCTTGTAGCCGCCGAAGGGAATGGCGGTGTCCCAGTCCGGATCGTTGATCGTGACATTGCCGGCGCGCAGGCGCGCCGCGACCTTGCGGGCATGGTCGAGATCGCCCGATTGCACATAGGCGGCGAGACCATAGGGCGTGTCGTTGGCAATCGCGATCGCCTCTTCTTCGCTCTGGTAGGACAGCACCGACAAGACCGGGCCAAAGACCTCCTCGCGGGCGATCGTCATGGCGTTGTCGACATGGCCGAAAACGGTGGGCTTGACATAATAGCCGTGATTGATGCCGTCCGGGCGGCCGGGGCCGCCGACGGCAACGGTCGCGCCCTCGGATATCGCCGTTTCGATCAACCCCTGGATCTTGTCATATTGCTGACGGCTGACGACCGGGCCGAGATCGGTGTCTTCCGCGCGCGGATCGCCGACCTTGAGCGTGAGCGCCGCCTTTCTGGCAATCTCCAGCGCCTCGTCATGCCTTGCGGCGGGCACCAGCATGCGCGTTGGCGCGTCGCAGGACTGGCCGGAATTCTGGAAGCAGGAAAGTACGCCGCCGGCCACCGCCTTTTCGAAATCGGCATCCTCCAGCACGATATTCGGCGACTTGCCGCCAAGCTCCTGGCAGACGCGCTTGACCGTATCGGCGGCGGTCTTGGCAACGATGATGCCGGCACGGGTCGAGCCGGTGAAGGAGACCATGTCGACGTCCTCGTGGCCGGCCATGACCTGGCCGACGTCCGGGCCGGTGCCGTTGACGAGGTTGAAGACGCCGGGCGGAACGCCGGCCTCCTCCATGATCTCGGCGAAGATGATGGCCGAAAGCGGCGCGATTTCCGATGGCTTCAGCACCACGGTGCAGCCGGTGGCGAGCGCCGGCGCGACCTTGGCCGCGATCTGGTTCAGCGGCCAGTTCCACGGCGTGATCAGGGCGCAGACGCCGATCGGCTCACGTACGATCAGGCCCTTGTTGCGCTCCTCGGAGAACTCGAAATTCTCAAGCGCCTTGCGGGTGTTACTGATATGGGAGGCACCGACGGGCACCTGGGCGCTGCGCGCAAGCTTCAGCGGCGCACCCATTTCGCTCATCACCGCCTCGACCAGATCGTCGGCGCGGGCCCGGTAGCATTCCAGCACCCGCTCCAGAAGCGCAAGCCGCTCCTCGCGCGTGGTGAGCGAGAAGCTCTCGAAGGCGCGCCGCGCGGCCGCCACCGCCTTGTCGACATCCGATGCCTGCCCGAGCGCGATCGCGGTGACGACCTCCTCGGTCGCCGGATTGATGACGTCGAGCGTTTCCTGCCCGTCCGGCTCGACCCAGGCGCCGTCGATGAAGAATTTTCTGTGGTGGGACATCGGTATCTCCGTAAATTGCATGCTGCGCCATCGCGCCGTCTATAGCGCATAAATGTGGTGAAGGTCACGGCTCGGCAAGCGCCGCCTCTTCAACTTTCTCCGGGGTCTTTCGGCAATTGCCAGTCGATCGGCTCGATGCCCTGTTCGAGCAGGAACTGATTGGCCTTGGAAAACGGGCGACTGCCGAAAAAGCCGTTATGGGCCGAAAGCGGCGAGGGATGCGGCGATTTCAGCACCAGATGCCGGCTTCTATCGACGAAACTCGCCTTCTTCTGGGCATAAGCGCCCCACAGGATGAATACGACATGCGGGCACTCGTCATTGACGACGCGGATCACGGCGTCGGTGAACTCCTCCCAGCCCTTGCCGCGATGGGATGCGGCGGCGGCCTGGCGCACGGTCAGCACCGAGTTCAAAAGCAAGACGCCCTGCTTTGCCCAGTGCTCCAGAAAGCCGTGGTCGACCTTCTGAAAGCCGACATCGGCGGCAAGCTCCTTGTAGATATTGACCAGCGAGGGCGGGGTGCGCACGCCGGGACGCACCGAAAAGCAGAGCCCGTGTGCCTGTCCCGGGCCGTGATAGGGATCCTGCCCGAGGATGACGACCTTCACCCGGTCAAGCGGCGTCAGATCGAGCGCGCGAAAATATTCCTCGCCTTTCGGAAAGACGACCTGTCCGTTGCGCTTCTCGTCCACAAGAAAGGATCTGAGGCCGGCCATGTAGGCGCTTTCGAATTCCGGTTGAAGCTTCTCCTTCCAGCCCGGCTCGAGTCTGATTTCGCCCATGCTCTGCTAACTCCCGTTCATGTCCTGCCTGCGACAATTGTCGCACTTGTATAGCAACGACGTCTCCCCAATTCCAGAACAGGCAGAAGGAGGCCTCAAACATGCAAACGACAGCTTTTGTTGCAACGATTTTCGACGGCAAGTCCAACCCGAACAAGGTGACCGTCGCCTTCACCATGGCGCTCAACGCGCTGAAGAAGGGGCATAGCGCCACAATTATCCTGATGGTCGAGGCCGTGGAACTGGGCAAGCCCGGTGCCACCGACGGCATGGATATCGGCGCGCCGTTCGAGCCGGTTTCCAACCTTCTCGAAGAATACCGCACGGCCGGTGGAAAGATCGCGATCTGCGGCGCCTGCATGAAGCATAACGGCATGAGCGCCGAGGACATGGACCCCGCCTACGAGATCATCACCGCACCCGACGTCATCGATCTTCTGATGAACGCCGAGGGATCGCTGCAGATCACCTGACGGGTCACGGCATCCGCAAACGCGAGCCGGCGCGGCAGGGGACCCGCCGGCAGCGCTGGCAAATAAAGTCGCGGGCGGCGACGTTCCGGCGTTGACCGGCGCTTTGGCACAGGCCAAACTGCCGCGCGTGATCACATCGCGCTAAGAACAATCCTGACAGGGGGTTTCGAAATGCTCAACTTCAAGAAAACGGTGTTCGCCACCGCGGCGATCGCCGCTTTTGCCGGCTTTGCCGCGCCGGTCGTCGCGCAGGACACCAAGACCGTCGCCATCACCTATATCGTCGAACACCCCGCCCTTGACGCCGTGCGCGAAGGCATTGTCGAGAGCCTTGCCGAAAAGGGCTACAAGGAAGGCGAGAACCTGAAGGTCGTCGCCCGCTCCGCCCAGGGCAACATGACCACGCAGAGCCAGATCGCCGATGAATTCGCTGGCATCGATCCGGACGTCGCGGTCGGCATTTCGACGCCCTCGGCCCAGGCGCTGAAGAACTCGATGGGCGATACCCCTGTGGTGTTCGCCGCCGTCACCGACCCGGTCGCCGCCGGCCTGATCGAGAACCCGGAAAAGCCGGAAGCCAACATCACCGGCACCTCCGACAAGCAGCCGCCGAAGCCGGCGCTGGAGCTGATCCAGAAGCTGGTTCCGGACGTCAAGACCATCGGCGTCATCTATAATCCGGGCGAAGCCAACTCGGTCGTGCAGGTCGATGACATCAAGGCCGGCGCCGAAGAGCTCGGCCTCACCGTCGTCGAAAGCCCCGCCGCCCAGTCGACCATGGTGCCGGATGCGGCCCGCAACCTCGTCGGCAAGGCTGACGCGATCCTGCTGCCGACCGACAATTCGGTGATCTCGGTGCTGGAAGCGATCGTGACCGTCGGCGAGCGCGCCAAGCTGCCCGTCTTCACGACCGACACCGATTCCGTCGAGCGCGGCGCGGTTGCGGCCTTCGGCTTCAACTATGCCGAAATGGGCACGGTCACCGGCGATATGATCGCCCAGATCCTCGAAGGCACAGCGGTTGCCGATATTCCGGTCGTCGTACCCGGCAATCAGGATCTGTTCCTGAACCTCAAGGCGGCCAAGGCCATGGGCATTGATGTGCCGGCCGACGTTGTTGACAGCGCCAAGAAGGTCATCGAGTAAACATGACGCTTTTCGCACTCGCCGGTGCGTTCGAGACCGGCCTGCTCTTCGCCCTCGTGGCGTTGAGCATCTTCATGTCGTTCCGCGTTCTGGACTTTCCGGACCTGACGGTGGACGGAAGCTTCCCGCTTGGCGCGGCGGTTTCCGCCGCCGCCATCATCCACGGCATCGATCCCTTTATCGCGACGTTTTTCGGCCTGCTCGCTGGCGCGGCCGCGGGCTTCGTCACCGGCCTGCTGAATGTCCGCTTCGGCATCATGAACCTGCTCGCCGGCATTCTGTCGATGGTCGCGCTGTTTTCGATCAATCTTCGGATCATGGGACGGCCGAACTTGCCGGTCTACGGCCAGGATACGGTGTTCTCCCGCTTTGAAGACCTCGTCGGCGCGGGGCTCTGGAGCAACACGATCCTGCTTCTGATCATCGCGATCGGCGCCAAGTTCATTATCGACTGGTTCCTGAAGACCGAGATCGGCCTTGGCCTGCGCGCCTCGGGCGAAAACCCGGCAATGGCGGAAGCCCAGGGCATCCGCAACGGCGCGATGACGCTGCTCGGCATGTCGATCGCCAATGCGCTCTGCGCGCTCGCCGGCTCGCTGTTTGCGCAGATGCAAGGGGTCGCGGACGTCACCATGGGCGTCGGCACCATCGTCACCGGGCTTGCGGCGCTGATCATCGGCGAGGCCATTCTCGGCCGGCGCACCGTGTTTCTCGCCACGCTCGGCTGCGTCATCGGCGCGGTCGTCTACCGCCTGTTCATCGCGTTTGCGCTGTCGGCCGGCTTCATCGGCATTCGCCCGCAGGATCTGAACCTGATCACCGCGATCGTCGTCGCCGTCGCCGTTGTGCTCTCCCAGAGCCGCGGCAAGAAGGGGCGAAAGTCGATGTTCAATTTCCGCCTCGTGCGCGGCGCGCAGCAACCGGATGAAGGGCAGGACTGATGCTGAAACTTGACGACATCCACATCACCTTCAATGCCGGCACTGCGACCGAGGTCCGGGCGCTGCGCGGCGTCTCGCTCGATATCGCGGAGGGCGAATTCGTTACCGTGATCGGCTCCAACGGGGCGGGTAAGTCGACGCTGCTCTCCACCGTCGTCGGCACGGCGAAGCCCGATACCGGCACGATCCACCTCGCCGGCAACGACGTCACCAACTGGCCCGCCGCCAAGCGCGCCCGTCTTGTCGGCCGGGTGTTTCAGGAGCCCCGGCTCGGCACCTGCTCGTCGCTGTCGATCGAGGAAAATCTTGCGCTCGCCGCCGCCCGCGGCAAGAAGCGGGGCCTCGCCCTCGCGCTTGGCAAGCGCGGCCAGAAGCAGATGTTTGCCGAGCATCTCGAAAAGCTCGGCCTTGGCCTTGAGCACCGCATGGCAACGCCCATTGGCGCGCTGTCGGGCGGCCAGCGACAGGCCGTCAGCCTGCTGATGGCAACGCTGCTGCCGATGAAGATCCTGGTACTCGACGAGCACACCGCCGCCCTCGACCCGTCAGCTGCCCACAAGGTGTTGTCGCTGTCGGCGGAAATCGCCGGCGAAAGCCGGCTGACCACGCTGATGGTGACCCATTCGATGAAGGACGCGCTGGCCTATGGCTCCCGCACCCTGATGATGAATGCCGGCCAGGTCGTGCTCGATATCGCCGGCGAGGAACGCTCAAAGCTGAAGGTCTCCGACCTGCTCGAACGCTTCGGTCGCGCGGCCGGCACGGAGATCGACGACGATCAGCTGATGCTGGCGTAGGCCGGGACGTCAGGGCCCAATCCCCTGGGGTCAAAGCGCCAGCGCCCAGACTTTCGCCGACCGGACGTCGCCGTGGCGCAGCCGCAGGGAATGGATGGGATCGAAGCCGGCGATGCGCTTGGTGCCGGTCCAGCGGCCATTGTCGGCGAAGACCTCGACCGAACCGATATCGAGGAACACCCGGATATGACTCGGCTTTGCGCCGGGCGCGATATAGCGCGGCGTCGGCTTTTCGGCGTCATCGCGATAGACCAGGCTCAGGCCCTCTTCGTCCAGCGTGATCACGATCTCGATATTGTTATGATATAGGTCTAGTTCGAACGTCGGGCCGTCGAGTTCGATCACGATCTCGGCCTGCCCGGTTTCGAGGCTCACCAGTTCTCCGGCCGCGAGCGCGGTTTCGTCTATCAGATGGTCGCGCAGGCTTTCCACGCCCTCGATCGGCGGGGTCAGAAGCGTGTCGTCGGCGGCGTCATAGACGAGGTTTCGCGGCAGCGTCATCGCTGTGGGAAAATCGATTTCGGGGGCGGCATCCGCCCAGTTGGCAAGCCAGCCGATGCCCACCGGCGTGCCCTGATCGAGGAAGGCCTGGAAGGCGTAATTGTCGGTGACGAAGTCGAGCTCCTGCTCGAAATGCGGCGTGAATGTCGTGCCGTCGAACTTGCCGACGGTCGCCGTCGTCAGGTTCCGGCGCCCGGTTTCCTCGTGATGGCTGTGCATCAGGCCGCAGATCAGCGCCCAGTGGGTGGAGGGGTCGCCTGCCGGCCCGTCGAGCGGCAGCAGGCAGGGACACTCGATCACCTGCGTGTTGAACCGGCCTTCCGAATGCAGCACCGAGACGAATTCCCAGCCGCTCGCCGCCGTCACATCCGCGGTCTGGTAGAGCAGCACGACGCCTTCCTCGCCCATGCGGCTGCCGAGCAGCATTTTCCAATAGCCGTCGGGCCCGCGGAAGACATAAGGGTCGCGGAAATCGAGTGTCAGGCCCTCAAGTTCGGGGCGGGTGTCGATCAGCGGCTTGGCCGCGCCGGCGAAGATCAGCGATTGCGAGGTCGCCATCATCTGGATTTCGCGCTCCGGCGCACGGTCGATCATGTGTTCGGTGAAGAACACCCGGACTCCGGCGGAGTTTTCCAGCGGGATCGCGGAGCCCGAAAACGCGCCGCCGCGCTTGTCCGGCTTGGCGGTCAGATCCTCCGAAGGAAACAGGAAGATCGGCAGATGCCGCCAGTGCAGGAAATCCTCCGAGACCGCATGGCCCCAATGCATCGTGTTCCATTTCAGCCCGTGCGAATAATGCTGGTAGAACAGATGTGCCGAGCCGTTGAACCGGCCGAAGCCGTTCGGATCGTTCATCCAGCCGAAGGGCGGGCGGAAATGATAGGAGCCGGGCGCCGGCGCCGGCGCATTGGCGGCGTGGGTGCGCAGGACGGTGATGCCTTCTTCCAGCACCTTGGCGTCGGTGAACCAGTAGGCGACTGAAATCGTGGTCGTTTCGGGATCATAGGCGCATTCCAGTTCCCCGCCATGCGGCACGAAGAACATCCGGAATTCATATTCTTCGGAATTCTGCACGAAGACGTCGCCGAAGACCTGGTCATTCAGCGAAAGCCTCAACTCCCCAGGCGCATGCGGGTGAACCGCCTTGAGCCAGACATGCAGTACGGCATTGACCGGCACATTGCCGCGCAGCTTGCGAAGGCGGGTTTCGTCGGCGGTGGTCAATTCATGCATGCTCGTTCGGCTCCGTTCCTGCGCATCGACGCCGGAACGCCCTGCGCTTTTGCTGCGCCGAACGGCCCGGATTTTCAGACATACGCACCGCGGCAAAGCCAATAAATGGTTACCCGAATGCGCTCTCCCGCACGCGCCGTCTCCCGGCGCCTGCCTGCTCTTTCAGACCTAGTGGTCTGAGCGTCGATGTAAAGAGGGGGCGGGAGAAATGAACAAGCTCAAAATGGATCATTGAATACAATCTTAGATTGTGTATATAATTTATTATAACTTTTAGGTAGAGGACGATGCCATGTATAGAAATTCATTTCGCGCCTATCAGTTCGTTTTTGCTATCGCCGTTTCGGCAGGTTTAGCGCTTTCGGGGTCTGCGGCCCTCGCGCAGGCCAACGGCGCGCAGCCGCTGGAATCTCTCTTCGATTACATCAACAACACGACGGGCGCGGCAGGCGTTTATGAAAACTGCGGCCAGATCGATAATCTGGCGACGGTAGAGACGACGATGTATGTCTGCGACTATGTCTCCCAGACGAGCTGGAAGGGAACGGACCCGGACTACATTTCCGACGCCACGGGCGGCGGCGGCTGGTCGCACAAGGTTTCCATAGCCGTTCCGAAAAAGATCGGGATGTCGCAGAGCGACTACATCTACATGATCAATGGCGGAAAAGACTATTTGCTCTACGAGGCGATTTTTTACGATCTCCTGGCGCAGGAAATTTCCGCTGCGCCATTCAATATGGCGCCGGATGACCTTGATTCCGTTTTGAATAGCGGTTGCACAACGCCATCGCAGACCAATTGGTGTCAAACCGCAAATCTTTCGGCGCTTCTTTCCTATCTCCTGAATATCCCCATGATCGTTCAGAACTTCGTTCCGAACGAACTGCTCGACATGTTGAGCATTGTCGACGGCAAGACATATTATGCGAGAGAGGAAGACGACCTCGTCGCCGAGTCGCTCATGCATCCGGCCAATGATGGAATCGATGCAATCGACTATGCCGCGCTGTTTCCAATGGCGTCGTCAGTCGTCCACAGCATGTCCGCCGCGCAGCAAAGCATCGCCCAATTGCCGGCGCTTTCCGGCCTTCCCCAGGTCCGGCAATATGTCCTGACAGGCGCTTCCAAGCGTGGATGGACGACCTATCTCGCGACGGCATATGACCGTCTGTCGAACCAGTTGGTCAAGGCCGCCGTTCCGATCGTCATGCCGATCGATATCAAGTCGGTCCTGGCGCAGGTTCACGCGAACTATCAGTTTTCGAACCTCTATAATGGTTGGCCGCAGGACCTGCAGCCTTATGAGCAGGATCCCCAAGGCACCGGCAACAGGAATCTGCTGGACAAAATGATGTCTGGAGAGCTGGACAATCTCCTGACCCAGATCGACATCGTCTATTATCTGCAATCGAATCCGCAATTGCTCAACCAGTTTCCGCTTCTCGAAGTGGCCGCTTCGCATGACGGCTTCTTCACGCCCGCAGCGCCCGCCATCTACATGAGCGACTTCTGGAACAATGGGTACGATCCTTTCGCGACGCTGATCATTCTGCCCAATACCACCCATAGCGACGTGACCCCTTCGGAGGTTTCCGATCTGGTCGGCGCCGCGCTCCAGATTACCGGTTTCGCCATCGATGTTACCGGCAACACGGGCAATATTCTGAACTATACGCCAAACTCGGCTTTCTCATTCCCCTTCATGAGCCAGATTCAGGTGAACGGCGGGATCATGTCCGTGGAGACCAATAATCAGCCCGGATTAGTCGACCTTCCCAAGGGTGGAAAGAGCGCTAGTCCCGTCTATTACAGATGTACCTATGCCGACGAGAAGGATGATCTCCTCTTTCCGGGCACACAACCGGGTGAGACCACGTATTCAGAGCCTGCCTATTTTGAGAATGTTACCTTCCAGCACCCGGCTCCGTTGGAATGGCGTTGGGCGATGGATTTGGATTCGCTCGCTGGCCAGGTGAGCCAGTGCAATGGAAGCAAGAGTTCAGCTTACCTGGCCTTTTTCATCGGGGTCAATTACTCCGGCCCCGAAGGCGACTATATTGGCGATCATTATCGCAACAGCCCTATCTACGTTATCGATAATCCGAACAGGTAGGGATCGATACCAGATAGGAAACGATTGGCTGGCGGTGGAGGCCCTCAAAAGGCCTCCATCTCGCTCTTCACCTTATCGAGAAAGCGGGCGCGGGTTTCCTCGGTGCAGTTGTTCATGTCGTAATGGGCCATGAAGCGCACCGGGGCGCCGAGCTTGATCTGGGCGCGCAGCACGCGCTTGATCATCTTTTTCGGCGGGTTGCCGGCGAGAAACGCCCGCATCGGCGTCGCGCCATAGGTGAAGACGGCGGCGGCCTTGGTGATGTGGCGCAGCGTCGGCTTCAGCTTGCCGTCTTCCAGCGCGAAGGAAACACCCGGCAGCCAGACGCGGTCGAAATAGCCTTTCAGCATCGCCGGATAGCCGAAATTCCAGATCGGCGTGACGATCACCAGTGCCTCCGCCTTTTGCAGGCGCTCGACATAGGAGGCGACCGGCGCGGTGTTTTCCGGATAGTCGTGATAGCCGATCCGCTCCTCGCGGGTCAGCACCGGCTGGAAGTTTTCGGCATAGAGATCGCAATCATCGACCTCGTGGCCGGCCTTGGTCAGGCTTTCGATAACCTGCCTGTGCAGGGCCGCGCCATAGCTGGTTTCCACCGGGTGGGAGAAGAGAACGAGGACGCGCATTTTACTCCGCTCCCGTCTCGGCAAGGCCCTTGAACAGGAAGTTCTTGCCGGCCTTGAAGTCGAAATCCGGATTTTCCCAGGCGATCATCTTGCCGGGGTTCATCAGGCCCTTGGGGTCGGTTTCCTTCTTGAAGGCAAGCTGCAACTCGTCGGTCTGCTTCATGCCGCCTTCTTCCAGCGTGTATCGGTGCGGGTTGAAGATCGGGCAGCCATGGGCCTCGTGGATATTGATGATCTCCTCCAGCCGCTCCGGCGTGGTGTAGCGCACCAGCGGCAGGCCGGAACACTGCACCGCGCCGTCGAAACGCAGGAATTCCAGATGGCCGATCACCTCATCGCCGAAAAGCTCGGTCATCTCGCGGACCTTCTCGACATGGTCGGGGCCGGGATACTGGACCTGAAGATAGGTGAAGCTGTCGGGCTCCATCTTCAGCGCGCGCAGCGTGGTGTGGTTCCAGCCAAGTTCATAGGCGCGCGGTATGCCGCGCAGGCTCTCCACCTCATCGGCACGGAAGCGGATTTCGCCCTTCATCAGCTTCACCAGCGCCTCGAACGGCGCGAGCGCATGAGGCGCGACCATGACCACGGTGACCGCCTCGCCCTCCTTCAGCCAAGGCTTGTGGCGGGTGAAAAAGTCGTGAGGAACGGGGGCGGCGATCGGTGCGATTTCCTTGACCAGAATGCCGGAGGATTTCGCCAGCCGGTCGGAAAACCGCACGGCATCCATGAAGCTCTCGTGGCCGACGATCACGTCGACCCAGTCATAGGCGGGCGCCAGCGGCATCTCGACCTCGGTGATGATGCCGTTGGTGCCGTAGGCGTGGGAGACCTTCAGCAGATCGCGCGCCGTCAGCTCCATCACGCGGGGCTCTTCCTCGAGCGTCACGATCCGCAACCGCAGCACATTGCCGAGATCACGCAACCCGCCCCAGTGGACCGAGCCGACGCCGCCGGAACCGCCGGCGATGAAGCCGCCAAGGGTGGCCTGTCCGGTGGTGGAGGGGTGGAAGCGCAGCTCCTGGCCGGATTTTTCCTTCAACTCCTTGTCGAGCTGGGCGCAGATGATGCCCGGCTCGGTGATCACGCGGCCTTGATGGATCTCCTTGATCTGGTTCATCTTGGTCATGTCGAGCACGATGCCGCCGGACAAAGGCATGCACTGGCCGTAATTGCCGGTGCCGCCGCCGCGCGCGGTTACCGGCACATCGTGGCGGAAGGCGACCTTCAGCACCTTGATCACCTCGTCCTCGCTTGCGGGCGAGACGATCAGGTCGCCGGTGACGTTTTCAAGCTGGGCCTTGAGGATCGGCGAGTACCAGTAGAAATCCCGGCTCTTGCGGGAGACGAGGTTCGGGTTGTCCTCGATGGCGATGCCTTCGAGCTCGGCCTTGATCTGTTGATAGTCCGGCATGTTCACTTATCCATCAGCGGGTCAAGTTCGCGATAATCCGGCAGGCTGCGGTCGATGCCCATGCCATTCCGCATCACGATGCGGTCAGCCTGCGGACGGGAAAGAAACTCGCTCCAGCGCCGCGCGCTGAAGAGCACGAGATCGGCGGGCCCGCCCTCGGCGATCAGCCCGCGCTCCGGGCGGCCGATGATTTCGGCGGGGGTGCGGGTGATGATGCGTGGCGTATCGTCGAGCGGATGGTCGAGCTGGAGAATGCGCACCGCTTCGCGGATCACCTCGACGGGGTCGAGATCGCCATAGGCGTAGAACGGGTCGCGGGTGTTGTCGGAGGCGACGGCGGTCTTGACGCCGGCGGCCGCCAGTTCCTTGAACAGCGTCACGCCGCGCCAGCGCGGGGTGACGCCCGCGTGGCGATCCTGGAGATACATGTTGCACATCGGCAGTGAGACGACCGCGATCTCGGCCTCGGCGACACGGTCGATCGTGCGCTTGGCCGTGTCATCGTCCTGACGCGCCAGCGAACAGCAATGGCCGACGGTGACCGCGCCCTCGAAACTGTTACGGATCTTGGCATCGGCGATGCGGCCAAGGGTCAGCACCTCGCGGTCCTCGGTCTCGTCGACATGGAGATCGATATCGAGACCGGCCTCGCCTGCCGCCTGAAACAACCGGTCGAGCCGTGCGTCGAGATCCGGCAGCATCTGTGTGACGCCGCCGATCAGGCCGCCCCGGCGCTTCAACAGCGCCACCAGATCGTCGAAGAACGGCTCGAAGATCATGTCGATCGCAAACAGCGCAACGGCCTGAAGCTCGATCCGGTCCGCCCATTTCTCGCGGATATCAGAGAATACCTCGAAGGAGATTTCGTGCTGTGGCGGCAGGCTGTCGAGATGGGTGCGCAGCAGGCCGGTGCCGTGGGAATAGGCGCATTTCAGCGAGAACTCCATCCGCGCTGCAACATCATCCGCCGACCAGTTGGCCTCGCGATCGGCGCGGACGTTTTCGAGCGCGCCCATGAAGGTGCCGTCGGGATTGCGGCGGCGCTCCCAGATATGGCCCTTGTCGATATGGGTGTGCATGTCGGTGAAGGTCGGCCAGACCATGCCGCCGCGAAGGTCGACTGCGGGCAGGGCGGCGGGCGCTGTTCCCGGCAAGGAGATGGCAGCGATCCTGCCGTTCTCGATTGTGATATCGGCGGCGACCAGCCCTTCTCGCGCGGTAAAGAGGGCGGCGTCGCGAAGACAGATCGCCGGCACGGTCGCGTTCTGGAGAACGAAGGCGGGGGCCTTCGGAAGCGTCACAAAGCCGGGCATCAGTTTTCTCTCTTGAGGCTGCTCTCATGCCAGCGATGCAGGAACAGCCAGGCGATGAAGGAGGTGAGCGCGAAGATCGCGACGCCGAGGCAGGCGAGCATGAACAGCGCCGCGAACAGCCTCGGAATGTTGAGCCGGTATTGCGATTCCAAGAGCCGGAAGGCAAGACCCGAACCGGCGCCCGCCGAACCCGCCGCGAATTCCGCGACCACGGCGGCAATCAGCGCCAGCCCGCCACCGATCCTCAGCCCCGTCATGAAATAGGGCAGCGAGGCCGGCAGTTTCAGGTGGATCAGCGTCTGCCAGCGCGAGGCGCCGTAAAGCTCGAACAGGTTCAGGAGATTGTGGTCGACGCTCTTTAGCCCCTGCGCCATGTTCGACAGGATCGGAAAGAACGCCACCAGAAAGGCGCAGATCAGGAGCGCCACCTGCGTGGTCGGCGTATAGATAAGGATCAGCGGCGCGATGGCGACGATGGGCGTGACTTGCAGGATCACGGTGATCGGGTAAAGCGCGGTCTCGATCCAGCGCGACTGCACCATGATCACCGCAAGCCCGACGCCGCCGACCAGCGCCAGCCCCAGCGAGATGAAGGTGATCTTGGTCGTCACCCAGAGCGCTGGCGCAAGCGTGCCCCAGTCCTCGATGAAGGCCTTGGCCACCAAAGCGGGGCCAGGCAGGATGTAATGCGGGGTCTGGTAGATCACCACGATCGCCTGCCAGATCGCCACCAGCAGCGCCAGCACGGCGATCGGGATGACGATCTTCAGAATGGTCTCGCCATTGCGGGCGAAGAAGCCGGGGCGCTGATAGGTTTCATTGCTCATCAGTGGTCGCCTCCCGCTGCCTGAATCGCGCCCTGAAGCGAGCGCGAGACCTTTTCGCAGGCCAGCCGATATTCTTCCGAGGTGCGGTAGCTCTCGTCGCGTTCCTGGCTGGTATCGAGCGGGAAATCGTCGAACACCTGACCGGGACGGGCGCGCATGACCACGATGCGGTTGGAAAGATAGGCGGATTCGAACACCGAGTGAGTCACGAAGATCACGGTGATGCCGGTTTCGTGCCAGAGCCGCAGAACGTCGTCATTGAGCTTCTGCCGGGTAATTTCGTCCAGTGCGGCAAACGGCTCGTCCATCAGCAGAAGCTTGGGCTTGGTCACCAGCGCACGGGCGATCGAGACCCGCATCTTCATGCCGCCGGAGAGTTCGCGCGGATAGGCATTGGGGAAATCCTGAAGGCCGACGGTGGCGAGCGCGGCCATGATCTCGTCGCGCACGCCCGCCTTGGATTTGCCGCGCAGTTTCAGCGGCAGGAAGACATTGTCGAACACCGTCGCCCACGGCATCAGCGTCGGTTCCTGAAACACGAAGCTGATATCGCCTTCCGGCTTGCCCTTGGCGGAAATGCGCGAGGTCGGCCAGTCGATCGTGCCCTGCGTGACATCGCCGAGCGAGGCCATGATGCGCAAGGCCGTCGACTTGCCGCAGCCCGACGGTCCGAGCAGGCTGACGAACTGGCCCTGACAGACGGTGAGGCTCATATCCTTGAGCGCGATCGTGCCGTTGGAGAAAATCTTGGTGACATGCTCAAGCTTCACCAGCGGCTTTTGCAGCAATGCCTCGGCGGGCGCCATGCGGTTATCCTGTATGCGTAAACGGGTCGCCCCGCGCGGGCGCGGGGCGAAAGATGCGGTCAGTTTATTTCATCAGGTCCTTGCCGACGCCCTTGCAGACGAACTGCGTCGTATAGGCCTTGGTATAGTCGAGGTCGGCTTCATAGAGGCCGATATCGACCATATCGTCGAAGAAGGTCTTGAAGTGTTCGTCGGTCATGCAGCCGATGCCGCCATCCTCGGCCTCGCCGGAGACGACGATGCCGTATTCCTTCATCTTCTCGATCGAATAGGCGATCTGCTCATCCGTCATTTCCGGATTGTCTTTCTTGATCAGATCGTTGGCGGCGGTGTTGTCGCCGTAGAGGTAGTTGTACCAGCCCTCGATCGAGGCATCGACGAAGCGCTGCACGAGGTCCGGGTTTTCATCGACCATTTTCTGCTGGGCGGTGATCATCGTCGAATAGGGCGAGTAGCCGCTGTCGGCGAGCAGGAACACTTTCGGCGTCCAGCCGGCTTCCTTTTCCACCGAATAGGGCTCCGAGGTCAGGTAACCCTGCTGGGCGGATTGCGGATCGGCGATGAACGGGGCGGGGTTGAAGGTGTAGGGCTTGTACTGGGCATCGTCGAAGCCGTCGAAATTGGCCTTCATCCACTGGAAATAGGACAGGAACCCGTCCTTGCCCATGAAGATCGTCGGCAGTTTGGCGAGGTCGCCGAATTCCTCGATGCCCTGGTCGGGATGCGCCATCAGGATCTGCGGGTCCTTCTGGAAGATCGCGGCGACGTCGATCAGCGGAATGTCCTCGACCACGGCGTCGAATTCACCCTGCGGCGAGCCCATGTAGAAATCGACCTTGCCGGCGATCAGCAGCGCGCGGTTGGCCGCCTGCGGTCCACCCTGGACGATGGTGACGTCGAGCCCGTATTTCTCGTAGGTGCCGTCGGCAACCGCCTGGTAGAAGCCGCCATGCTCGGCCTGGGCCAGCCAGTTGGTGCCGTAGGAGACCTCGTCGAGCGCCAGCGCGGGCGCCGCGGCGGCAAGCGTCAGGCCGGCAAAGGCCGCAAGCCCGGTCATGCTGGATTGAAGTGACATTTCTCGTTCCCCTTCGCGTTTTGCTGAAGCTTATGATTGGTATTTGAGCGGCTTAACCGCTGTTTGAGAAGTATCAATTTTCGTGCGCATCGATGCCTTTTTTGCACAAGGCTCGGGAATGATATAATTGTAGTCGCACTGCGTAAAAAATGGTCACCTGAGCCGAGTTTACCCCGATGCTGCACTCCCGCAAACTGCAATATATCGATGAAATCGCCCGTTGCGGATCGATCCGGAAGGCCGCCCAGAGGTTGAATGTCGCATCGTCGGCGGTCAACCGGCAGATCCTGGCGCTGGAGGAGGAGTTGGGCGCGCCGCTGTTCGAGCGGCTGCCGCGCGGCTTGCGGCTGACGGCGGCGGGCGAGATGTGCGTCGAGCATGTTCGCGAGGTGCTGAAAAGCTATGACCGGCTGGAGGCGCGTATCCGGGCGCTGAAGATGCCGCAGGCCGGCAAGGTCACCCTGGTCACCACCGTCGGGCTTGCCGCCGGGCCGCTGCCGGAAATCATCGCCCGTTTTGTGGAGAAGAATCCACGCATCCGCATTCATCTGCGTTCCGATATCGGCGATACCACGATTGCCTCTGTGGTCACCGGCGATGTCGATCTCGGCCTCGGCTTCAACATTCCGCCCACACCGGGCATCCGCACCGTCGCCACTTTCGATGTGCCGATCGGCGCGGTGCTGCCGCCGGGACATCCCCTGGCGGAGCAGGAACGCGTCAACGTCTCCGATGTGGTGCAGGAGCCGCTGGTGTTGGCGCAAAGCGGCACCAGCCTGCGCAACGTCATCAACCTGATGCTGTCGCCGCTGCCGCTGCCGGTCGAACCGGTGGTCGAGACCAATGCATCGGAAATGCTGAAGCAACTGGTCAAGCGCGGCACCGGCCTGACCTTTCTCAACCCGCTCGATGTCTATGACGATTGCAGCCGGGGCGAACTGGTCTTCCGCCCGGTCGCCGACCCGCATGTGCGCCACCAGCCGATGAAGCTCTTCGCCCGCGCCCGCGCGCCCCTCGACGCCGCGACCAGCCTGTTCGTGGACTACCTGCTCAGCGAACTGGCGGCGATGATCGCGACGCTGCAGGAGCGCCGGCATTTGCCGGAGACGGCTTAGTTGTCCCGGCTGCCGGCCAGTATCATCCGTACGGTGTTGTGGGATCGAAGCATTGCAGCCAACAATCTCTCCCCTTGAGGGAGAGATGCCCCGACAGGGGCAGAGAGGGGTGAACCCTATCCGCGAATTCGGAGCCTGCGGCTTTTAGGGCTTGCGCCCTTTACCCCTCTCTGTCGCTTTCGCGACATCTCCCCCTCAAGGGGGGAGATTGTGGTCGAGAGGCCTTCGCTCTGAACTGTCTGTCCTGGTAAAAGGTAAGGCTGCACCTTCACCCCGGCGTATAAAGCTTCTCCAGCGGATAATCCCGCAAATCCTCGATCAGCTCGATGAAACCCGCCGCCTGATGCCGGGCGATGGCCTTGCCTTTTTCGGCGGTGCCGGCCGCCGCATTGCCGACGGCGCCCTTGGGGTTGAGGTCGTGGGCGATCCAGGCGAGCGAATTGGGCGGGATCGGCTGCAGGTGGCGGGTGTTTTCCTTCTGCCATTTGGCGAGCGAGGCGAAGTTTTCCGCATGCTCCATCTTCACCAGCTCGGGCCGGAAATGCAGCATCAGCGAAGTTTCGACCTCGCCGGCATGGATGCCGTAGGTGCGCTCCTCGTCGCTGATCATGCCCTCGGGGTGGCCGAAGCGGCCCCATTGGGTGGAAACCACCGCCATTGCAAACCGCACCCGCATCTCGCGCGCGACGATATGCATGATGTCGAGATTGCCGCCATGACTGTTGACGATTATCATCTTTCTGAGGCCCGCTTCCGCGACCTTCTCGCCGATCGCGGTCCAGGCGGGGATCAGGATATCGGCGCCGAAGGAAAGCGTGCCGGGGCCGTAGACATGTTCGTTGGCCTTGCCGATTTCCTGCACCGGCAGCACCAGAACGTCGAGATCATCGGGAAGCATGGCCTGAACCGTGTCGAGCATGCCGCGCGCGATCGCCACATCGGTGGCGACCGGCAGATGCGGGCCGTGCTGCTCGGTGGAGGCGATCGGCAGGATCGCGATCGTCTTTTCGGCATCAAGCGCGGCAAAATCCGGGCTCGTCAGTTCATTCCAGTAAAAGCGCTTGGCCATGTCTCACCTGTCTGATGTTCCCCGCCGCTTTTCGCAGCGGCGTCTCAGACAGGTTTAGGCAAAGGGCGTGATCGGCAAAAGCATCGTTTTGCGTCCCGTCCGCTCTCTTTTTGCGCGCGGTCTCAGGTCGGCTTCGGTTTGCCCCACTGGGCAAGCGCAATCCCGCCGACCACGAGCACAAGGGCGATCGCGTGGAATCCCGCAAGCTGTTCGTTCAGCACCAGCACGGCGATGATCGTGCCGAACACCGGGATCAGGTTGATGAAGATGCCGGCGCGGTTGGGGCCGATCACATCGACGCCGCGGATGAAGAAGACCTGGGAAATGAGCGAGGGAAAAAGCCCCGCATAGAGCACCACGCCGAAGCCGATGGCGTCATGCGGGAAGATCGCGGAGCCTACGGCGATTTCGGCCGCCACCAGCGGTATCGAGGCGATCACCGCGCCACAGCAGAACGATACCACCATCACCCGCCAGTCGAGCGGCGGCTTCCAGCGCAGCGCCACGGTGTAGCCGGAATAGCTGAGCGCGGCGGCAAGCGCGAGCAGGTCGCCGAGATTGAGGTCGAGGTGCAGCAGCTTGCGCATCTCGCCCTGGGAGACAACGGTCGCAACGCCCGCCAGCGTGACCAGAAAGCCGGTCATCTGCAGCACGGTCGAGCGGGTGCGAAACAGCGCGAAATTAATGGCGAGGATGCAAAAGGGCAGGCTTGCCTGGATCATCGACACGTTGATTGCCGAGGTGAGCTGGAGCCCGGAATAGAGAAAGGCGTTATAGGCGGTATAGCCGACCGCGCCGAAGGCAAGGACCGCCGGCCAGTTGCGCCTGACCACCGGCCACTCGTTGCGCAGCTGCGGCAGTGAAAACAGCCCGAGAACGATGGCGGCCAGGGTCCAGCGCAGGGAATTGAGAACCATGGGGGAAACGTGCCCCACGGCCAGCTTGCCCGCAGTCATGTTTCCGCCCCAAAGAAATGCCGTGATGGTGAGAAGCAGATAGGCCTGCCATTCGCTGGCGTTTGCGCCTGATTTCATGTCATTCGCCGATCCATTCGAGGGTAAGGACGCAATAGTCCGTCTGCCATGGGGCTGTCACGAGAAAATTTCGCGCTTGCGGGCGTGGGGGATCGCAATATGACAGCGAGATGGTTATAGATGCTGCGGCTTAACCGTGACTTAGGACTTCCAGGTAGGTGATATGACAAATGTTGTAGTGGTCGGCTCGCAATGGGGCGACGAGGGCAAGGGCAAGATCGTTGACTGGCTTTCCGAGCGCGCCGATATCGTGGTGCGCTATCAGGGCGGTCACAATGCCGGCCACACGCTGGTAATCGACGGCGTGAGCTACAAACTGTCGCTGCTGCCCTCCGGCGTCGTACGCGAAGGTAAGCTTGCCGTCATCGGCAACGGCGTCGTCGTCGACCCGCATGCGCTGATCGCCGAGATCGGCCGTCTGGAAGCGCAAGGGGTTAAGATCTCGCCGGAAAACCTCCGGATCGCGGACAATGCGACGCTGATCCTCTCGCTCCACCGCGAGCTTGACGGCATGCGCGAGGACGCCGCCTCCAATTCCGGCACCAAGATCGGCACCACAAGGCGCGGCATCGGTCCGGCCTATGAGGACAAGGTCGGCCGCCGCGCGATCCGGCTGATGGACCTTGCCAATCTGGAAACCCTGCCGGCCAAGGTCGACCGGCTGCTGACCCACCACAATGCGCTGCGCCGCGGCTTCGGCGCGCCCGAGATTTCCCATGATGCCATCATGGAGGAACTCACCTCTGTCGCCGATCAGATCCTGCCTTACCGCGAAACCGTCTGGCTGCTGCTCGACAAGAAGCGCCGCGCCGGCCAGCGCATCCTGTTCGAGGGCGCGCAGGGCACGCTGCTCGATATCGACCATGGCACCTATCCCTTCGTCACCTCGTCGAACACGGTGGCGGGGCAGGCCGCGGCCGGTTCCGGCATGGGCCCGGGCTCGCTCGGCTATATTCTCGGCATTACCAAGGCCTATACGACGCGCGTCGGCGAAGGTCCGTTTCCGACGGAACTCAATGACGAGGTCGGCAATTTCCTCGGCGAGCGCGGTCATGAATTCGGCACGGTCACCGGGCGCAAGCGTCGCTGCGGCTGGTTTGACGCCGTACTGGTGCGCCAGGCTGTCGCCACCAACGGCATCACCGGCATCGCGCTGACCAAGCTCGATGTGCTGGACGGTCTGGACGAGTTGAAGATCTGCGTCGCCTATGAGCTGGATGGCGAGCGCATCGAGGCGCTGCCGGCAAGCCAGGGCGCGCAGGCGCGCGTCAAGCCGGTCTATGTCACGCTGGAAGGCTGGAAGGAATCAACCGTCGGCGCGCGCAAATGGGCGGACCTGCCGGCCCAGGCGATCAAGTATGTACGCCAGGTTGAGGAGCTGATCGGGGCTCCCGTTGCGCTTCTATCCACAAGTCCTGAGCGCGATGATACCATTCTCGTGACCGATCCATTTGAAGATTAAGAAAAAATCGTAGTATTGTCGCGGCACTGTCCCGCACAATAGGGGTGATTCATGGCGGATTTCACAGCAGTCATTCGGCGCGCGGTCGAAGGCCTTCCGGAGCAATCTCCGGAATTGCGCGCCCGCGTCTATGAAAAGGCGCGCTCTGCTGTCATCCGGCAGATGGAAAACATGAACCCCCCGCCGCCGGAAGCGATGATCAAGCGGCAGATCGACAAGATCGATGCCGCGATCGCCGAGGTCGAGAGCGATTTCGCCGTGGCCCTGCCGCCCGATGAGGAGATTGTCGAGGACGGGTTTACCGAAGAAGCCCCGGTCGAGGACGATGTCGCGCCGGAACCGCCGGTGGAAGAGCCTTATCGCGACGAAGAGCCGTATGAAGAGCCGCCGGTAGACGAGGTTGCGCCGGAACCGGAGCATCATTTCGAGCCCGAGCCCGAGCCCGAGCCCGAGCCCGAGCCCGAGCCGGAGCTGGAACCCGAACCTGCGCAGCCGCGCCAAGCCACAGGCTTCCTGCAAGGCGCCACCTTCGAGGCGGTCAACCGGCCCGACAGGGTCGTCTATGAGCGCGCGCCCGATCCCGAGGAGTCCTATTCCTTCGATACGCCGGAGGAAGAAGAGGAAAGCGATGCCGGATCGGTGGTGGTCGAGCCGGATGAAGACGAACGCCGCGCCTCTGACGATTGGCGCTACGAGGCGGCGCCCGCCGCCGTGCCAACCGAACCGGCCGCGCCTGCGGGCGGGCGACCTGTTTCCGAGAAGGACTGGGCCCATGTGGACAGTCTTCTGGGGCTTGAGCCGGAAGAGCCGGGTTACGACGACGACGAGCGGTCTTCGGGTTACGGTCGCGATGGCGACGACACCGGGCGTGGAGGACGCGGCGGGGCGAAACGCATCGGTCTCGCTGTCGCCGCCGTCGTCATTCTGGCAGTGGTTGCTGTCGGCGGCTATTTCGCCTGGCAGAGCCGCGACACGGTGACGGCGCTGGTTGATCCGGGAACAGAACAGGCTGCCGAAACGCCGGTAGAGCCCGAGACGCCGCCGTCGACAGAACCGGAGGCTGAAACCGCCGAGGCGCCGGCCGATGACGCTGCGGACGAGGGCGAGGCGGCAGGCGAAAAGCAGTTCACCCAGCGGCTGCTGCCGGATGGCACCGAAGTCGAGGAAGGCCTGCCCGCCGCCGGCGCCAGTGCCGGACCGGCGCGTACCGTCGCAAACCAGACATCCGGCGCGCCGGCGACTTCCGGGTCCACGCAGGAAGCGGCCGAGCCCGCGCCGCCGGTCGGCTCCGCGCAGAAGATGTTCCTTTACGAGGAGCAGCTTGGCCAGTCGGTGCCGTCGGCCTATCAGGGCACGGTGACCTGGGAGCTGAAGCAGGAAAACACCGGCACGGCGGTGTCCGAACCGGTGATCGAGGGCGTCATGAACGTGCCCGATGCCGGGCTTTCCGGCGTGATCACCTTCCGCCGCAACGACGATTCCTCGCTGCCGGCGAGCCATCTCATCGACATTTCGTTCACGCTCGGCGATAATTTCCAGGGCGGCGCGGTTGACAATGTCCAGCGGATATCGCTGAAGAACACCGAAGCTGCCAGGGGCGATCCGCTGATCGCGGTCTCCGCCAAGATCACCGACGATCTCTACATGCTGGCACTCAATGATTTCGATCAGGCGCGCGGACAGAACCTGGCCCTGCTCGCCGAGCGCAACTGGATCGATATCCCGATCACCTACCGCAACGGTCGCCGCGCGCTGCTGACGCTGGAAAAGGGCACGACCGGCATGGCAATCTTCGACCGCGCCGTCCAGGAATGGCAGGCGCTGGGCGATATCGGCGACAATAACTGATCGCAAAAAAGCCGCGGCGGTTTCCCGTCGCGGCTTCTTCATTCTCATCCCGTCAAAGCCGGGTGATCAGTCGTCTGCGCCCTCGCGCACGGCGCGGACCGCCTTGGCGTTGGCGGTCACCTGCTTCTGCACGGCGTCCTGCACCTTTTCGAAGGCGCGGACCTCGATCTGGCGCACGCGTTCGCGCGAGATGTTGAATTCGCCGGAGAGCGATTCCAGGGTTTCCGGGTCTTCAGACAATCGACGGGCCACAAAGATGCGCTTTTCGCGGTCGTTCAGCACGTCCATCGCGGACGACAGCATGTCGCGGCGGTTTTCGAGCTCGTCCTGATTGACGAGCATTTCCTCCTGGCTGTCATGCTCGTCGACGAGCCAGTCCTGCCACTGCCCGGATTCGCCTTCCGTTGCGCGGATCGGCGCGTTCAGTGAGGCGTCGCCGGAAAGCCTGCGGTTCATCGAGATCACTTCTTCCTCGCTGACATTCAGCTTGGTCGCGATTTCGGTGACCTGTTCGGGTTTCAGGTCGCCATCCTCGATCGCCTGGATCTTGCCCTTGAGGCGGCGCAGATTGAAGAACAACCGCTTCTGGTTGGCGGTGGTGCCCATTTTGACGAGCGACCACGAGCGCAGGATATATTCCTGGATCGAGGCCTTGATCCACCACATCGCATAGGTCGCCAGACGGAAACCGCGCTCGGGATCGAATTTCTTGACGGCCTGCATCAGCCCGACATTGCCTTCGGACACGACTTCGCCGATCGGCAGCCCGTAGCCGCGATAGCCCATCGCAATCTTGGCGACGAGGCGCAGGTGGCTGGTGACGAGCTGATGGGCCGCGTTGCGGTCGTCATGCTCCTGATACCGCTTGGCTAGCATGTATTCCTGCTGCGGCTCGAGCATGGGGAATTTGCGGATTTCTTCGAGATAACGGTTGAGGCCGTTTTCTCCGGCACGGATGCTGGGAAGCGTATTGGCCATGCTTTCACCCCCTTGGTGTTGCAATCCTCATCAGGTCAACGGCGACTACCGGGACGAAGCCCGCAATCCGACCATCGATTTTCTGGAGGGAAAACCCGATTTAAGTATGGCAGGGAGGGCTTTCAAGGGATCTGGATCAAAAACTTTCCATTGACTGGAATGTTTTTGATCGGATTGACCGCTCAGCCCTCGAATGCAGCGCAAAGGGCTGCCATATCTTCGGGCAGCGGCGCCTCGAAATGCATCTCTTCGCCGGTCGACGGGTGTTCGATCACGAGCAGGGCGGCATGGAGCGCCTGACGCGGGAAGCCGCGCACCAGCGAGGCGGCCGGCTCCTCCAGCAAATTGACCTTGGTCTTGAAGCCCCCGCCATACATGTTGTCGCCGATCAGCGGGTGGCCGATATGGGCCATGTGGACGCGGATCTGGTGGGTTCTCCCCGTCTCCAGCCGGCATTCCACTAGGCTTGCCAGCGCGCTGCCATCTGGTTTTTCTCCGAAACGGCGTTCGACCGTGTAATGGGTGATGGCGAAATCGGCATCGGCGCTGTCGGCCCGTTTAACGGCGCGGCGAATGCGGTCTGGCGCGCGCCCGAGCGGGGCATCGATCGTGCCCTGCAGCGTTTTCGGCCGGCCCCAGATCAGCGCCTTGTAGGCGCGCTGCAGCGGTCCGGTGCGGCCGTGATCGGCGAACTGAGCGGCAAGCGATTGATGGGCGGCGTCGTTCTTGGCCACCACCATCACGCCGGTGGTATCCTTGTCGAGGCGGTGGACGATGCCGGGGCGCTTCACCCCGCCAATGCCCGAAAGCGTGTCGCCACAATGGAAGATCAACGCGTTGACCAGGGTTCCCGTCCAGTTGCCAGCGCCGGGATGCACCACAAGGCCCGCCTGCTTGTTGATGACGATGATGTCGTCGTCCTCATGCAGGATCTCGAGCGGAATGTCCTCGCCTTCCGGCTCGGCATCCTCCGGCTCGGGCATGATCAGGGTGATGGCCTCGCCCGGCTTCACCTTGCGGCTCGGCTCGGTCACCGGCTTGCCGTCAATCGATACCGCGCCGGTATTGATCAGCGCCTTGACGCGGGTGCGCGACACGCCGTCGCCCATCTCGCGCGCAATGAAAGCGTCCAGACGCTCTTTCGTGCCCTCGGGGACGAGAAAGTCTTTTCTATCGGCCTGGGTTTGTTTAAACGGGTCGTCTGTCATCTGAACTTTGCAAGTGCGGTTCGCGCTTGTTAAGCGAAACCGGCCCCCGGAGCAATGGACAATGTCGCAACACCGCATTGAAGACGAAGAAGAGGAAAAGCCGCTCGACCCCGCAGTCGAGCTGGTGCGGCGACGGATGCTGCGCTTGCAGGTCGTCTCCGCGCTGATCATGATCGTCTCGCTGATGGCGGTGTTCGGCGCGATCCTCTACAAGGTAATGAGCCGAACGGATGAAGCGCCTGTCGCCGAGCGGGGCGGCGCGATCGTGCCTGCGGATGCGCCAAGAGCGCTGACGGCCAACCTGCCGCGCGGGTTCCAGATCGCCGATATCAGTTATGGCGACGGCCAGGCGCTGATCTACGGCACCAAGGACAACGGCGAGCAGACACTCTATCTCTTTGATATCAATACCGGCCGCATGGCCGCCGATGTCGAAATCCGCTTCGACTGAGATGGCCGCTCCGGCAATCACAATCACCGATCCCGACGATCCGCGGGTCGCGCCGTTCCGCGCGATCCGGGAGAAGGATCTGGTCGGACGGCAGGGCCTGTTCATCGCCGAAGGCACGGTGGTGCTGAGGGTGCTGGCCGAGGCGGATGCCGAACGGTTCGAGGCCGACCGCATCCTCGTGCTGGAAAACCGGCTGGCGGGCATCGCGGACATTCTGGAAAGCTATCCGGAGGATGTGCCGGTATTCACCTGCAACGCCGCGGTGATGAACGCGATTGCCGGGTTCGACATGCATCGCGGGGTTCTGGCGCTGGGCCGCATTGCCGGCCGGCCAACGACGGAGGAGCTGATTGCAGCGTTGCCTGAAGATGCGCTCGTGGTCGTCTGCATCGGTCTTTCCAACCACGACAATGCCGGCGCGATCTTCCGCAATGCGACGGCGCTTGGCGCCGATGCGGTGTTTCTCGACGCGACCTCTTGTGATCCGCTTTATCGCAAGGCGTTGCGCGTGTCCGTCGGCTCCGTGCTGAAAATGCCGTGGATCCGAAACGGCAAGGGACCGGAAATCCTTTCCGCGCTGGCGCGGGCCGGCTTCGATGTCGTCGCCCTCTCGCCCGCTGGCGGCGAACCCCTTCACCGCCTCTCTCCGGGACGGCGGGTGGCGCTTGTGCTGGGGACGGAGGGGGAAGGGCTGCCGGCCGATATCATGGAAGCGTTCCGCACCGTGCGAATCCCGCAGGCCCCCGGGCTAGACAGCCTCAATGTCGGCAATGCAGCGGCGATCGCGCTCTATCAACTTGCGCTTGCCAAGGGGCGGATCGGTTAGATTGCGGCCGTTTAGCTGTTGTGGCCGAGCAGCGCGCGGGCGCGCTCGGCAAGGCTGATCCGGTGGGCGCTGTGGCCTTGATCGCGCGAAAGCGCGGCCTCCAGCGCATCGCGCGCGCCCTCGCCGCCCTCGCGATAGCGGTAGGCGATCATCATCGCGGCAAGCTCGGCAAGAGCCGCGCGCAGGGCCTCGTCCTCGCGATCCGAGCCGGCGGCTTCATCCATCTGGCTGCAGATCGCGGCATAGCGCGCTTCGATGTCGGCTTTCAGATCGCCCAATCCCGCGCTCCGCTCAAAAGGGGTTCCAGGTCGGCCGCTCGGTCAGCTTCAGATAGCCGACATTGACGCCGAGACGCGCGCCAATGCCCGAGCGCACCGGAACCAGGATGACATCGCGGTACTTGTAGACCTGCATCGAAAAGCCGGCCACGATATAGGCCGAGCCCGAAACGCCGCCGTAGCGGTGGTAAAGCTCGGGCACCGACGGCAGGTTGTAGACCAGCATCATCACCCGCGATCCGTCGCCGCCATAATCGATACCGAGCGACGGGCCCTGCCAGAACACCTTGTGGGAGCCGACATTCTTGGTGTTGAGCGTGCCTTCGCCATAGGTCAGGCCGGCGATGAAGGCGCCGGAGCCTTCCGCGCCGAGAATATAGCCGTTGGGCAGGCCGTATTTGGAAAACGCGTTTTGCAGCGTCTGCGCAAGGCCAGAACTCGCCTCACCAAAGAAATTATTGCCGGCGTCGACAATCTCATCGGGCGAGAATGTACCGGATTGCTGCGCTTGCTGCTGGGTCTGCTGTTGCGCGCCGGCCGGCACGATGGCGAAAGCCACCATCCAGAGGGCGAAGACAAATGCCTTGATGAACCTTACGGCGTTTGTGGCAAACATGGCGGTTCCATTCCTGTTGCTTTTTGGTCTGGTCCGCAAGCGCCGCCGGTTTTGTTGGCGGCAATCCGGCGGACGGCGGACTTTTGCCGGACATTGTGGGCCATACCCCTTAACAATGGATTTACCAAATGGGAGGATTTTGCCGGAAGCCGATTATCGCTTGCCATGACGCGGCGATACCAGCAAAAGACAGGGGCGGCCGCTGGCCGCCTGATCCGAAGGATGGTGGACGCGATGAAGAACCCGAACCTGACCCTGAGCGGCGCAGATCTTGCGGCCCTGCTTGCAAGCCGCATCTGCCACGATGTCGTCAATCCGATCGGGGCCGCCGGTAACGGGCTGGAACTGCTGGACGAGGGCGGCATGGACGAGGACGCGCTGCAGCTCATCCGCCAGAGCACGCTTTCCGCCACCATCCACCTGAAGTTCGCCCGCATCGCCTTCGGCGCTTCCGGTACGCTGGATACGCCGCTTGATACCGGCGAGGCGGAGACGGCGGCGCGCGACCTGATCGGGCTTGGCAAACGGGTGACGCTCAACTGGAACGGCCCGCGCATCAACGCGCCGAAGAACCGGGTCAAGCTGCTTTTGAACCTGTCCCTTGTTGCCCTCTCCACCATTCCGCGTGGCGGCACCATCGATGTCGGCCTCGATGCCGCAGGCGACATCTTCGCCTTCATCATCCGCACCCGCGGCAATTACGTACAGATGCCTGCCGATTTCGCCCGCATCTATGGCGGGGTCATGGACGACGCGATCACCTCGCATAATGTCCAGCCCTATTACACAGCGCTGCTGGCCGAGGAGTCCGGCATGGCCATCGAATTCGTCGTCAATGAGGGTGAGGTCGTGTTCGAGGCCAAGCCCGCGACCTGAGCGCCGACGCCCGTTTTCTTTTGCGTCGCAGCAGACGCTATCCCATTTTTGCCAAGCTTTACGGCTAATAGTCCGGCATTGAAATCGCTTGCAGCACGTCTCCCGGGAAACAATTTCCCGCCCGAGCCGTTTCTGCAAAGCCTGAACTTGCAATTTTCCCGTCAGTTTCTGAGGGAGCCCAGCCGTGAGATATCCGCAATTTCGCCCGGCCCTGCCGGCGGCTTTGAGTGTATTTGCGACCAAACGCGACCAGTGCCCGGTCGCCATCCCGCCGTCGAACGAAAGAGTTGTTCGCAGTTGCACAAGGCGTAATGCCCGCACCGACGGCATGCCCTCCGGCCTCCAGCCGCGTGATGCTGACCGTGTCTGATCGAAACGCGCGAAACGGGAACGCCGCCAGGCTGGGCATGGGCGCGCTTGCGGGCGTCGGGCTGGCGCTTGCCGGGTGCGCCTCCCAGCAGCTGCAGCAAACCACCCAGCAGATCGACCTTCTGGAGCAGGAACTCAGTGCGCAGCCGCCCGAGCCTCCGGATGATGGCGCCGTGCTGGGACCTTCTGAACTTCTGGCGAGCGCGGAAGGCGCCGGCAAGGATTTCATGCGCGCCCGCATCAGCCGCGCGCGGGCCATGCTCGAGCTCGACAAGGTCAAATCCGCGCGCCTGCCGCGCATCAGCGCCGAGGCGCGCCAGATCGCGACCTATACCGGCGATGACCTGGGCGATGTCACGGGTACCTCGAATATCGTGCTCGGCGTGAACTGGGATATTTCAAAGGCCTTGCTCCGCCTCGACCAGCCATCGGTCGAGGTCGCAGGCCGGCTGATCCCGGTGCAATACCAGATCGCCCAGCGCACCGCGACGTCCAACCTTCTCAACACTTACAATGAGTATACGACCCTCGATTTCAGGCATAAAAACGCCGTGCTGAAGGAAAAGGGGCTTGCCTGCCGGGCCGTCGATGTCGAGGCGGAGGTCGCGAACGAAGAGGCCACGCAACGAGAGTTGAAAGCGCTCAAGGCGCAGGTCGCCGCCGCCCGCCACGAAGCCGACGCGGTGTCGCGATTGCTCGCCTCGAAGCGGGACGAATTGCTGGGGCTTGCGGGCCTTGCCGAGGGCGGCTATCGCGTGGCTCCGGAGCGTTCCGTGCTGTCTTCGCTTTCCGGCTTCGAGGCCGTGAAGAGCGACGATGCGGAGGCCTGTTTCGCAAGCTCCGGCAAGAAGCGCCTGGAGGATCTGCTCGTTGAAGCCTCGGCCGCGCAGCTCGACCTTGCCCGGCAATCGCGTTTCACCAAGCTGAAAACCTCGATCCCCAGTTTCATGACCCAGACCGGCGGCCTCAATCTCCAGTTCCTGGTTTCCTACGTCCTGCCGCTGATCGATGAGGGCGATGCGTTGCGCATGACGCAGAACGCCCGGCTGACGCTCATGGAGACGATCCTGAGCGCGCGCGACAACCGCCGCGACTTCATGAACGACTTCAACGCCCTGAAACTCGGCATCGCCGCCGCCGAAAGCGACCTCGCCGCGGCAAACGCTTTGCTGGTGCGCGCGGAAAACCAGTTGCAGAATACCGATGAAGCGGCGCGGTGCGGCGAGAGCGTCGATGTCGAGAAGGCGAAAACCGCCGTGGCGGCCGCGAAATTCAAGATCGACATGCTCAACAGCCGCCTCCGGCTTCTCTGCGCGCCATTGAGCGAGAAGACCAGCGACGAGGCGGGCGCGGCACAGCTTGCCGGGACGCGAAGCGGAGAGTGAGATTTCGCGAACCTGCACCGCCCGGTCGGGCCGGGAAGGGCGCCGGCACAAACGAAAAGCGGCGCCGGAGCGCCGCGTTCTTCAGCCTTGTGAACCGCGTCAGGCGCGTTTCATTTCCTGCTGGTCCTGCTCGCGCAGCACATAGCCGCGGCCCCAGACGGTTTCGATGAAATTGGTGCCGCCGGCGGCGTTGGCGAGCTTCTTCCTGAGCTTGCAGATGAAGACGTCGATGATCTTCAGTTCCGGCTCGTCCATGCCGCCATAAAGGTGGTTGAGGAACATTTCCTTGGTGAGCGTCGTGCCCTTGCGCAGCGAGAGCAACTCCAGCATCTGGTATTCCTTGCCGGTCAGATGAACCCGCTGGCCGCCGACCTCGACGGTCTTGGCGTCGACATTGACGGCGAGATCGCCGGTGGAGATGATCGACTGCGCATGGCCCTTGGACCGGCGCACGATGGCGTGGATGCGGGCGACCAACTCTTCCTTGTGGAAGGGCTTCGTCAGATAGTCGTCGGCGCCGGAGCCGAAGCCGCGCACCTTGTCGTCCGTGCCGGACATGCCCGAGAGAATGAGGATTGGCGTTGCGATCTTCGAAACCCGAAGCGCCTTGAGCACTTCATAACCGGACATATCCGGCAGGTTGAGATCGAGAAGGATGATGTCGTAATCGTAGATCTTGCCGAGGTCGACGCCTTCCTCGCCCAGATCCGTGGTGTACACGTTGAAGTTTTCGCTCTTCAGCATCAGCTCGATGCTTTGTGCTGTGGCGCCGTCGTCTTCGATTAAAAGAACCCGCATGTCTTTCCCCTTGAACCGCCGCTGTGAAAGGTCTGTTGTCGCCCCCGACGCGATACGGACTCAGTGATGACCTGATTTGGAAGCTGCCATCTAATGGTTAACAAATTCTGATTCTTTTTGGCAAGACAGCCAGAAGATATTAATGAACATTAGAATGGCATTGATTTAATTGAACTTTTTTCATCTCAAAAGCCGATAAAAAAGATTAACCAAAACCGCTAAGTGACTCATCTGACTCGCTAGTTTTTGTTTGAATCCGCTGACGCGGTTTACCGACCCTTAAGCCCTGCCGGCTATGATCGGACATGACTGTAAACGAAAGGTTACCGCGATTTCGATTTCGTTAATCATTTTTGGCGCGAATCAGAAACCGAGGGGGGACCGATCCGCTATGCGTTCGTCAGCCGGGGAGTTTTGCGTATGAAGGCACGAAACAGTCTGTTGCGTCTGAAGGCGTTTCAGGTGAAGGAAAAGAAGCGGCAGTTGCAGCAGTTGCAACTCATGATGGATGAGTTCGCCCGCATGTCCGGCGAACTGATGCAGCAGATCGCCGCCGAGGAAAAGAAATCCGGGATCACCGACCCCGGTCATTTCGCATATTCGACATTCGCCAAATCGGCGCGCCAGCGGGCCGACAATCTGGCGGTCTCGGTGGCAGATCTGCGCGAGCAGCGCGACAAGGCCGAAGCCGAACTGGCGGAGATGGAACTGGATTATGAACGCGCCGCAGCCCTCGAGGAGCGCGACGCAGCCGGCCGCAAGCGCGCCTGACGGCTGCGCCGAGGGGTAGTGCTAAAACCGAAGGCCGCATCGCGATGATGCGGCCTTCGGTTTTTGGGGGCACGGACGGGCGTGATTGATATCCTGGCGTTTCGGAAGGTTTCGGCTTGAAATCGCGAGGAACCCGAAAAGCGGGCGCTACCGTCGTCTTCTTTGGAGAATCAGCTTAGCGAAAGACCGATCTCCGCTCTTTCGATCGAGACCTGGCCGATTTCCGAAAAAGCCGGCATTGATGCGGCGGTGCTCTGCCCTGCCGCGTCAAAATGCCTGCGTGATGAGACGGGCCGCAACGAAACATGTGGGTCGTTCGGCGTCAGCCGGGACCCGCGGGGCGGCGCGCTGTCGCGCCGGTCAGTTGCGGTATTGCTGAATCCGCGTGGTGCGCAGGCCCGCAAGGCCGTGATCGTCGATCGAGGCCTGCCAGGAGAGGAACTCCTCCACCGTCAGGCAGTATCGCTCGCACGCCTCTTCCAGGCTCAGCAGGCCGCCGCGCACGGCCGCCACGACTTCCGCCTTGCGCCGGATCACCCAGCGCCGCGTATTGGAAGGGGGCAGGTCGGCAACGGTCAGCGGGCTGCCGTCGGGACCTATGACATATTTTGCGCGAACGCGGGCTAGCTCGGTCATCGTACTCTCTACAAAACTCACAACCTACGCTCACAACCTAGCGCCACACTTTTAAAATTTGCCTAAGGCAAGTGTAACGCTCTGGTAACCAGCTTTTCCGGCTTCCATGGGGGCGATGTAGGTAGGGAGAATTTGCATGGGCGAAGGCGCGCGGATGCACCTATCGCGAGAGGCGGCGACGATATCCGGACGGAGCCAGGCGCGGTAGCGGTCGACGAGCCAGACCAGCCTCCAGCCGGTGCGCTCATACCGAAGATGGCGCGACAAAGCGGCTTTTCAACAGCCGCAAAGAACCGTGCCGGATTTCTTAAGATATTGATTTCCTTAAGAAAACTGGAGCGGGCGAAGGGATTCGAACCCTCGACCCCAACCTTGGCAAGGTTGTGCTCTACCCCTGAGCTACACCCGCTCATAAAACCCGGCCGGGGGTAGGTCTGAGGCCGGATATGTCGTCTCGGCGACGACGAAGGCGTATATGGCCCAAGCGGATTTCAAATGCAACAGAGAAATTACGGGAATGGCGCATTTTTTTGGATGAAGCGGAAAGGTTCTGTTTTTCAGTGTTTTAGGTGAATTGCCGCTTGCCTGCCGTCGTTGGCGGCGGGTGGTGACCCGAATTGCGCCCGGCCGTGGCAGCGAAGCGGGTGGGCATGCCGGATTGCCTGACCCGCAGCCATTGCCGAGTCAACCGGCGCGACAGAGTTGCATTGACCGACGATTGGTGTTGAAACAGGCGTCAATTCGAAACCGGAACGGCCCTGATGACCAAGACCTCCGACGACGTGTTCGCCTTTCTCGACGAACTCGGCATCTCCTATCAGAATCACGAGCATCGGCCGGTGTTCACCGTCGCCGAAGGTGATGATTTGCGCGAAAAGATTCCCGGCGGGCACACCAAGAACCTGTTCGTGAAGGATAAGAAGAGCCGCTATTTCCTGCTGACGGTGGAGGAATATGCCACCGTCGACCTGAAGACGGTGCACACGCTGATCGGGGCATCGGGGCGGGTCTCTTTCGGCAAGCCGGAGGCCTTGATGGATTATCTCGGGGTCGAGCCCGGCTCGGTGACGGCGCTGGGCGCCATCAATGACGATGAGCGGCAGGTCACTTTCATTCTCGATGAAAGCCTTATGGAGAACGAGATCATCAATTGCCACCCCTTGCGCAACACCGCCACGACCTCGATCGGGCGCGATGATCTGTTAAGCTTCATCAGGGCCACCGGGCATGAGCCGGTTGTCTTGAAAGTGACGGCGTGACACACGATCTTAAATCCAACAGAGACGGGGCCTACAGGCCATACGGAGAGAGTGATGAGCGGATTTGACAACCCCTATGGCGGTTCCTTCGGCGGCCAGATGAATGTTTCGGCCGATGGCGCCGTCAATGGCGCCACGCCGCCCGGCGGGCTGATCAAGGATACGACCACAGCCGAATTCGGCAAGGACGTGATCGAGGAATCGAAAGCCCAGCCGGTGCTGGTGGATTTCTGGGCGCCCTGGTGCGGCCCGTGCAAGCAGCTTGGACCCGTGCTGGAAAAGGCGGTGAACGCGGCCGGCGGCAAGGTCAAGCTGGTGAAGATGAATATCGACGAGCATCCGTCGATCGCCGGTCAGCTCGGCATTCAGTCGATCCCCGCCGTCATCGCCTTTTCCGCCGGCCAGCCGGTGGATGGCTTCATGGGCGCGGTGCCGGAAAGCCAGGTCAACGAGTTCATCGCCAAGCTTGCCCAGAACAGCCCGTCGGAAAAGGACCGCAAGGCCGAGATTGCCGAGGCGCTGGACCAGGCCGAGCAGATGCTCGCGGAAGGCAAGCTGCAGGAGGCCGGCCAGCTTTTCGCCGCCGTGATGCAGGCCGACCCGGAAAACCCCAAGGCGCTTGCCGGCATCGGGCGCTGCATGGTGGCCGCCGGCCAGCTCGACCGCGCCCGCCAGGTGCTGGAGCAGGTGCCGGAGGAGTTGCGCGAGGATGACGCCATCAAGGCGCTGGTCACCAAGATCGAGCAGATCGAGGAGGCGCGCAAGTTCGGCGACCCGGCAGCCCTTGAACATGCTCTGGCGCAGAACCCGGACGATCATGAAGCGCGCATGAAGCTCGCCAAGGTGCTGAATGCCGATGGCAAGCGCGATGAGGCTGCAGAACAGCTTCTGATCATCATGCGCCGGGACCGCGAATTCGACGATGACGGCGCGCGCCGCCAGCTGATTTCGTTTTTCGAGGCCTGGGGGCCGAAGGATCCGGCGACGATCGCCGCTCGCCGCAGGCTTTCGACCATTCTTTTCTCGTAAGGGACCAGACCGCCATGCAGGTTGGCAATGCCCGTTATCTGACCGCGAAGGATCTGCCGGAGAGCGCTCCGGTGTTTCCGCTGACGGGTGGGCTGTTGCTGCCGCACGGGCAATTGCCGCTCAACATTTTCGAGCCGCGCTATCTCGCCATGGTCGATCATGCGATCGCGGGAAATAGGCTCATCGTCATGGCCCAGCCCGCCCGCCACGACGAGACGCTTTCGGTTACCGACGATACGCCGGTTTCCAACATCGGATGTCTCGGCCGGATCACTTCGTTTGCCGAGACCGGCGACGGGCGCTACCTGGTGGCGCTCGCCGGCATCTGCCGGGTGCGGCTGATCGATGAGGTGAAGACGACGCACCCGTTCCGCAGCTTCACCATTGCGCCGTTCCTCGGTGATCTCAAGACCGAGGGTCAGGATGAAGGCGTGGACCGGGCAGGTCTTATCCGGGCGTTTCGTGCCTATCTCGATTCCGAAGGGCTCGATACCGAGTGGGATCACATCGAGCAGGCCAGCAATCTCACCCTCGTCAATTCACTGTCGATGATGGCGCCCTTCGGCCCGGCGGAAAAACAGGCCTTGCTGGAAGCGCCCGATCTCAAGGCGCGGGCGGCGCTGTTCATCGCGATCATCGAATTCGCGCTTGCCGGCGACCCCGGCGACCGGCTGCAATAGGGACGGGCGATGATTGCCAGGGAAGCCGGGATCGATCCCAAAATGCTCGAACTTCTGGTCTGTCCGCTGACCAAGGGTCGGCTTTCCTATGATGACGAGCGCCAGGAGCTTGTTTCGGAGAAGGCGAAGCTTGCCTATCCCATCCGCGATGGGGTGCCGATCATGCTGGCCTCGGAGGCCCGTCCGCTTGAGGATTGACGCCGGCTTTTTGTCCGCACTTGCTGGCGGCAAATCACTGTTCTAGTCTCCGCTTTATTAGCTGAATTTGCACGGCAAACCGGAAATGGTTTCATTCCGTAAAGGTTTGCGGATTAACGTGCATCAAAGACGCGGGCCGGCGCAGGCCTTGCGCGGGAACAGACAAGAAGCATGGCCGGGGTCCCGGACGATGCTTCGGAAGCATCGGGTTGCCCCCGTGGCGCGGCCGGGCGGGCGGTTCAGGACGGAGAACGGATGTCGCGTGTCATCATGCAATCGCCTGCCGGAGACGAATTTTATCCGGTCCGGGTGGAGCGAGCCTATTTCAAGCGCGGCGATGCCATCGTTGAGGGCGATCCGCTCTACGATCTGGCGACCGCCAATGGGCGGCAGTTGCGGATCCGCGCAACCCATGGCGGCCGCGCGGTTTCGCCGCCCTTCGAGGCCGGCGATTTCCTGAACGCGCCCGAAAGCCTTCTCGAGATCGAAACCGGCCTGCATCAGCGCGCGCGGCCAGACCCGCAGCCGGTCAAGGCGCCCGCGGTTCCTGCGTGGGATGACGATGTTGACGACGAGGTCTGGGATGCCTCGGCAGCGCCTCAAAGGCCGAAGCGGGACCCGCGCAAAGTTCTGCTATGGCTCGGCGGGAGTGTCATCGCCATTCTGCTTGTCTGCGTGGCAGGTTGGTTCGCGCTGTCCTATATGCCGCTTACGACAGACAGCGCGGAGACCGGCGGCTATTACGGCGCACGCGCCGGGCTTCAGCCGCTCGGGGGCAAGCGCCGGCTTTTCGTATCCGATGAACAGCAGGAAAGGTTCGAGCTATGGCTCGGTTCTTGACGTCGCTTCTCCTGGGATGGCTCGCGCTGTCTCTGTCGGCCGCTGTGGGCGCTGACGGCAACAGGCTGGTAGAGGCGCGGGGGCAGGCCTATAGCGCCAGCTTCACCCCGCCCGGTTTGCCGGCGGACGAGGCGTCATCAAGCGCGCTTCTGTGGGACGCGGACCTGCAGATGGCGCTGGAGGATGACGCGCCGGTGCTGACCGCGCGCTTTCGCTATGAAATTGAAGACTGGCGCTATCTGCTGCCGACATTCGGGCCCGGTGAGGTGCAGGTCTGGTCGCCATCAGGTGAGGCCGGGGCGCGATTGCCCGAGGAGGCGCCGCGCATCCGGCCTTCGGATGTCGAGATGATGTTCCGGTTTTATGCGCCCGCGCAGAACTCCTATGTCGGCCTATCGCAGAAGATCGCGAGCCCTGGCGCGCCCGGCGAATGGGTCGAGAGCGCGCCGTCGCGGCCCGGCTGGGGCCGAACTTTCATCTGGCTGAGCGGCATCAACAAGGATGCGTGGCTGTCGCCGGAAACGGCGCGCTCTGTCTGGGACGGCGAGCTCCGCCCCGAAGGGGTGGAGATCGTGCAAGCGGCATGGGCGGCGGACGAATTGACAGCGTTTCTGGCGGAAAACAACATGCGCAACCGCGCCGTGGCCGCCGCAGAAGCCGTCAACCGGCTGCTTGACGGGGTCAAGCGCAGTTTCGGCTATGAGGTGGCGGCAATGCGCGAGGACCCGCAACGCTATCTGGAATCGGCCTTTCGTCGCGGCGTGCCGATCGCGCTTCTGCGCAAGCTCGAGCGGCTGCAAAACCTGCCGAACGGACTGAAGCAGGGCGATGCCGCCGCCTATGAACAGGCCCGCCGGGAGGCCGGCGCGATCATGGCCGCCATGGAAAGAGCAACCGATTCCGGCGGAAGGCGTGGCGCGGAACTGGGCGGAAACGGACAGCCGGCCGGGGAGGTCGCGGATGAGTAGGCGGACATTGCGGCAACGCGGATTTCTGTTCCTGAACGCGCTTCTGGCAGCCTGTCTCCTTTCGTCTGCGGCAGCCGCCGCCACCCATGTCGAAGCGGTGGATGGCAGCGAGGGGCGGGACCGCAGCCTGGCGGCCGTCGTCAGCGGCCTCGATCAGGTGGTCTGTTCGGGCACGGTCATTGGTCCGCGCCATGTCCTGACGGCGGCGGCCTGCGTGATCGATCCCGAAACCGGCGCGCCGTTCGAGGATCGGCAGGTCATGCCGCGCATCGATCTCGATGACGGGTATATTCCGGCCGGGCGGCGCTTCGTTCAGCGCGTCTATCTGCCGGCCGCCGATGCGCCGTTTGGTCCGGGCGCTTCGTTGAAAGACCAGCTTGCCATCATCGAAGTGAGGGAGGCGGACGGGCAGCCGGCCTTTTCCGAGGTCACCGCGGAGGCGGGCTTTCACTATGGTCACGCCGGCAATGACGAGGGACTGGGCGTGCAGTTCTATGACGCCGCGACCGGCGGGCAGATGACGAGCGCCGGCTGCGCGGCGCTTGCCATCAGGGCCGGCGACCTCATGCCGCTCTCCTGCGCCTTGCCGGAGGGGGCTCAAGGCGCAGCCATCCGTTCGGCCTCGGGCATTGTCGGGATCTATCTCGGCCCCGGGCGCGGCCGCTATATCGGCAAGGCGGAGCAGGAGGCGATAGACCGTGTCACAACCGCGCTTCAACCCGGCTATTTCCGCGCGGCGGAGGCCGGCTACGCGCCGTTCATATCCTTCGTGCTCAACAATGGTTGCGATCAGCCGGTCAGCTATATCGCGCGTTATCGCCCTGTCGACGCTAGCAAAGACCAGCCATTCTCTACGGTTTCCGGAGAGATTGACGGGGGGCGAAGCGCGATCCTGCCGCTCAAGACCGAAAATGGCGTGATCTATCTGCGCGGAACGGCTGATGGTGGCAGGCTGGTCTGGGGCGGTGATCACCGGTTTGGCGGAGAGGGATATTTCAAGGTGGCGATAGCCGCCTGGGGCGACCATTTCCACACGCTGAGTTGCGGCGAATAGAGGCCTCACGCCTCAGGCGTCGTCCTTGCCGCTGAAATAGTGCCGATCAGGCGAGAAGAAGAAGACATAGGCCATGTAGGCGGCGGCGGCGCCGAACGGGATCGCCCAGAAGGGCGAGCCGATGAACAGCTCGGCGACAGCCCAGCCGGCGGAGAGCGCCACGGCCAGGATGCGCACCCAGAGCGGTTTCAGCGAAGGGTGTTTGAGATCGAAACTCTTGCGCCAGTCCATACCCGCCATGATCGCCCTTTCTCCTGCGGATGACTTCCCCGCATAAGGGGGCTCCGCTCTTTGTATCTGTCTCGCGCATGTCGCGGCGATTTCGTCCGCGACATGCGGGTCCACAATGGATAGCCCTGATCGCGGCAAGCATTCAAGCCGTTCGGCGCAATCAGGTCAGAACCGCGATTACCTCGGTGGCGCCATATCCCAGATTGTAGGTCGCCGCTCCGGTGAAAGAAAGCTGCGCGTCGTCGCCGGCCGCGAAATAGCCAATGGCGGTGGACGAGAGGGTGACCTCGTCTCCCCCCGTCGCGCCGCCGCGCACGATCACCACGTTTTCCGAGCCGTTCTTTTGCAGAGTGACCGTGAACGGGCCGCTCGCGGTTGCCGAGATATTGAGGGTAACCGCGTAAAAGCCGCTGACCGGAAAAGACAGCGTTTCGCCGCCGCCGGCAACCGCCGTGCCGAGAGAGAACCCGCTCTCGCCAGTGTAAAGCGTGTCGAAGCCGAGCGCGGACGGCGTGTCGATCAGCGTGACGCCGGAGGCAAGCGCGGCGCGCGCGAGCGGGCGTTCCGGCGTGACGACGGCGCCGGAGGGAGCAATGCGCAGGGCCTCGAACCAGCTTGCGCCGTCCGGGCTGACCTTGATGGCAAAGCCGTCGGTGCCGGCAAGGCCCATTTCGGCGCGGCCGGACCAGCCGGTCTGGAACAGCAGCGAGGCGGTGTCGCCGGGCGTCGCCTTGTTGATCTTGAGCTGGTGACCCGCCCCGGCATTGTTCAGCAGCGTTGCCGGAGAGGACACTGAAAGACGGTTGGTGGCATCCGCCGTGGCATTGATGCCGACGGACGCGAAAGATGCCTCATCGGGAACCGGCGGCGTAACCCAGGCCGCGCCGTCGAAGATGCGCCATGTCGCATCGCTGCCGAACCAGGCGGTCCAGCCGGCCGCGGGCGCTGCGAACTGCCAGAGACCATCCTGATAGATCGCGATCTCCCCGGCATGGCCGGAAAAGAGGCCGGTCGGACTATCGCCGACCAGATGGCAGACGCCGTCCTCGGGCGTTTCCGGCGGGGCATTGTCTTCTCCGGTCAGCAGGAGATGAACGATGGCGTCGAGACGCTGCAGCGCCTCGTTATGGGTAACGTGTTTTTGCGCCTGGGCGGGCATGATAAAGGGAAGGCCCAGCTTCGATGTTGCATCCGACATGAAAATCTCCTTCGCGGGCTGCGTCGCCACAAGCCTAGTCCCGCGCAGGAGGCCGGGAAAAATGGTTGGCGCAGGGGCGAGCAGGGAGAATGCTTCCTGAGCCGGGAGCCGGGAGCCGGGAGCCGGGAGCCGGGAGCCGGGAGCCGGGAGCCGGCGTTCCGGTTCTGTCGCGCAGCCATGCGATGCCGGCGGGGCCGCCACCGGGCGGCGACGCATCAGGCGACAGCGCCGGTCCGCTCGGCCGTTGCGACGCGATAGGCGATGGCTTCGCCGATATGCATGCGACCAACCTGGGCCTTGCCGTCGAGATCGGCGATCGTGCGGGCGACCTTGAGGACGCGATGATAGCCGCGGGCGGAAAACCGCATCTTCTCAGCCGCCTCGCGCAGCAGCGCAAGCCCCGCGACATCCGGCTCAGCGAGTTTCTCGATCAGGTTTGCCGCGCAGCGGGCATTGACCGTGACCGCCCGTTCATCGAGCCCGGCGAAGCGTTCGCGCTGGGCATTGCGGGCGCGTTCCACCCTGCGCGCCACCGCGCTGCTCGCTTCGCCCGTCGATTTCGCGCCGATCAGGTCGATCGCGCTGACGGCGGGTACATCGATGCGGATGTCGATCCGGTCCATCAGCGGGCCGGAAATGCGGGCCTGATAATCGGCGGCGCAGCGCGGGCCGCGCGCGCAGGAATGGCCGGGCTCGCCCGCCATGCCGCAGCGGCACGGGTTCATCGCCGCGACAAGCTGGAAGGCGGCGGGATAGGAGACGCGGTGATTGACGCGCGCGATCACGCATTCGCCGGTCTCCAGCGGCTGGCGCAACGCATCGAGCACCTGCGGCGAAAACTCCGGGAATTCGTCGAGGAACAGTACGCCGTGATGGGCAAGCGAGGCCTCGCCCGGCCGCGCCTTGATGCCGCCACCCACCAGCGAGGCCATGCTTGCGGAATGATGCGGTGCGCGGAAGGGGCGGCGGTCCGACAGTCTGCCGCCGGCAAGCTTGCCGGCGATCGAGTGCACCATCGACATGTCGAGCAGTTCCTGCGGCAGAAGCGGCGGCAGGATCGAGGGCAGGCGGGCGGCGAGCATGGATTTGCCAGCCCCCGGAGGACCGACCATCAGCAGGTTGTGCCCGCCGGCGGCAGCCACTTCGAGCGCGCGCTTGGCGCTTTCCTGCCCCTTGATATCGGCAAGGTCCGGCAGGTCTTGGGCGGAGGCGCGCACCGCCGGATGGGGGCGCGAGAGCACTTGCGTGCCCTTGAAGTGATTGGCGATACCGATCAGGCTCTTGGGGGCGAGAATGTCGATATCAGCGCTTGCCCAGGCTGCCTCCGGCCCGCAATCGGCCGGGCAGATCAGGCCCTTGTCCAGCGCGTTGGCGGCGATTGCCGCCGGCAGCGCGCCGGCGACGGAGGCGATCGTGCCGTCAAGATTCAGTTCGCCGATCACCATATAGCCGGAAAGCGCATCGGCAGGCACGGCCCCGAGCGCCGCCATCAGTCCGAGCGCGATCGCAAGGTCGAAATGCGAGCCCTCCTTCGGCAAGTCGGCCGGTGCGAGATTCACGGTGACCCGCTTTGGCGGAAGCGCAAGGCCCGTGGCATGGAGCGCCGCCTGCACCCGTTCGCGGCTTTCGGCCACCGCCTTGTCCGGCAGGCCGACGATCTGCATGCCGATCTTGCCGGGCGCGACCATGACCTGCACGTCGACCGGAACGCCTTCGATCCCTTGAAATGCAACCGTATGAACGCGTGAAACCATGACCATCCCGCCCGCTTGCCTGTGTCTTCAGGTTGCAAGGATTCCATAATTCCCGTTTACATGCAAGAACAAAAAGAGAACTTCAGTTTCCCCTTCGCACTCAACAGGATAGACAGAGCGCCAGTGCCGCGATACATCTCGGGCGGAAAAGCAAAGAGGATGCCATGGGGCTGACGACTGAAGAACAAATCCTGATCGAACAGCGTGTCACAAACAGCGCCAAATCGCCGGCCGCTGCCTATCTCTTGTGGTTCTTCGTCGGCTGGGCCGGTGCGCACCGGTTCTATCTCGGACGGTCCGGCACGGGCATTGCCATGCTGCTTCTGAACGTGGTGGGCTGGATCACCGCCGCGCTGGTCATCGGCTTTCTGTTCCTGGCCATCTGGGGCATCTGGTGGCTGGTCGATCTGTTCCTGATCTCGGGCATGATCGACGCCCAGAAGAACGAAATCCGCGCCCGCCTCACGCAGGAAGCGCTGGTCGCGCAGCGCTCATAGGCGCTTCTTCTCGATCGCGTCCCACATCAGGCTGGCGATATCCGCGCCGCCGAATTTCTTGACCTCGCGGATGCCGGTCGGCGAGGTGACGTTGATTTCGGTCATATAGTCGCCGATCACGTCGATGCCGACGAGGATGAAGCCGCGCTCTTTCAGCGCAGGACCGATGCGGGCGCAGATTTCCTTTTCGCGTTCGGTCAGGCCGGCGGCCTCGGCGCGGCCGCCGACATGCATGTTGGAGCGGCTGTCGGTTTCGGCCGGCACGCGGTTGATCGCCCCGGCGAATTCGCCATCTACAAGAATGATGCGCTTGTCGCCCTTGCGCACGGCCGGCAAATAGGCCTGGGCGATATAGGGCTCGCGGAACATTTGCGCGAACATTTCCAGAAGCGAGGTGAAATTGCGGTCGTCGCGGGTGGAATGGAACACGCCTGCGCCGCCATTGCCGTAAAGCGGCTTCAGGATGATATCGCCCATTTCCTCGCGGAAGCGCTTGATTTCGTTTTCATCCTTGGTGATCAGCGTCGGCGGCATCAGGTCGGCGAATTCGGTGACGAAGATCTTCTCCGGCGAATTGCGCACCCAGGCCGGATCGTTGACCACCAGCGTCTTCGGATGAATGCGCTCCAGCAGATGGGTGGAGGTGATGTAGGCCATGTCGAAGGGTGGGTCCTGCCGGAGCAGCACCACATCCATGGTCGAAAGGTCGACCCGCTCCGCAGCACCCAGCGTGTAGTGGTCGCCTTCCTTGTCGCGCAGCGTCATCGGCTCGACGGCGGCAAACACCTTGCCGTCGCGCAGGCTGAGGCGATCGGGCGTGTAGTGGAACAGGTTGTAACCCCGGTTCTGGGCCTCAAGGCTCATGGCAAAGGTCGAATCGCCGCCAATCTTGACGGTGGAGATGTGGTCCATCTGGACGGCGACGTTCTTGATTGCGGCCATGAAATGCGGGTCCCGGTTCGGTTAGAGCGACACGATATTTAGTCATCGCGCCGCCCCTTGGCAATCGCAGGAGTCGCTCAGGCGTGCGAAAGCCGCTTTCCGGTGGCGTGGTCGTAGAAATGGAGCTTTTCCGGCAGCACCGCGAAGGTGAGTTCGTCGGCAAGCGGTATTTCGGGGGAGAGTGCGGCCGTCAGCCGCTCGCCGCCGGTCAGGCAATGGGCGAGCCGCGTGGCGCCGAGTTCCTCGACATAATCGAGCCGGGCCTTCAACCCTGCGCCGGTCGTCGGCTGCAGGTCCTCCGGGCGGATGCCGACGGTGACCGGGCCATCGGCGGGCGCAGCACTTGAAAATTGCATGCTGTTGTCGCCGATCGTGAGCTTTCCGCCGGTCAGCTTGCCCTCGACCAGGTTCATCGCCGGCGAGCCGATGAAATTGGCGACGAAGGTGGAGGCCGGCTTGTGGTAGACGTCGAGCGGCGTGCCGATCTGTTCGATCTTACCGCCGTTCAGCACCACCAGCCGGTCGGCAAGCGTCATCGCCTCAAGCTGGTCGTGGGTCACGTAGATCGAGGTGGTGCCGAGACGTTTCTGCAGATGCTTGATTTCGCCGCGCATCGAGACGCGCAGCTTGGCGTCGAGGTTGGACAGTGGCTCGTCGAACAGGAAGGCAGCGGGCTTGCGCACGATCGCGCGGCCCATCGCCACGCGCTGGCGCTGGCCGCCGGAAAGCGCGCGCGGCTTGCGCTCCAGATAGGGTTCAAGCTCCAGCATGCGGGCGGCCTCGGCAACCCGCTCGGCGATCTCGGCCTTGGGCGTGCCGCGGTTCTTCAGGCCATAGGCGAGGTTGTTATAGACCGTCATATGCGGATAGAGCGCGTAGTTCTGGAACACCATGGCGATATCGCGCTCGGCCGGGTCCGTCTTGTTCACCACCTTGCCGGCGATCTTCACCTCACCCTCGGTGATGGTCTCGAGTCCCGCCACCATGCGCAGAAGCGTGGACTTGCCGCAGCCGGAGGGGCCGACCAGCACGATGAACTCGCCATCGGCAATCGCGATGTCGACGCTGTCGACCGCGCGCTGATCGCCGGAATAGATCTTGGAAACCTTCGAGATTTCGATTGCGGACATCGTTCTTGTTCCTATTTGTCGCTTTCGGTCAGGCCCTTGATGAACCAGCTCTGGAAGATCACCACCATCAGCACGGGCGGCAGCATGGCGAGCACGGCAAGGGCGAAGGCCTGATTGTATTCGGGGATCTGGGAACCGACCCAGACGAGCAGGATCTGCTTGATGCCGCGCACCAGCGTGTAGAAGCTCTCGTCATTGGTCATGATCATCGGCCAGAGATACTGGTTCCAGCCATAAACGAACATGATGATGAAGATCGCCGCGATCATCGTTTTCGACAGCGGCACCAGAATATCGATGAAGAACTTGAAAGGCCCTGCGCCGTCGATGCGGGCGGCCTCCAGCAGTTCATCGGGCACCGACTTGAAGAACTGGCGGAAGAAAAACGTGCCGGTGGCCGATGCTAGCAGCGGCACGATCAGCCCGGTATAGGTGTTGATCAGCCCAAGCTTGGTCATCACGTCGTAGGAGGGCAGGATGCGCACTTCCAGCGGCAAAAGCAGCGTGGTGAAGATCATCCAGAAGAACAGCGTCGAAAACCGCGAGCGGAAATAGACCAGACCATAGGCGGCCAGCATCGACAGCACGATCTTGCCAACGGCGAAGCCGACGCCGAGGATGAAGGAATTCATCACCATGCGCGCGCCGGTTACCTCGCCGGTGAAGCCGCCCTTGCGGGTCAGCAACTCCTTGTAGGTCTCGACGAAATCGCCGCCCCAGCTCACCTGCAGGCCGTTGATATGGACATCGATGGCGCTGTGGGTGGAGGTCATGAAGGCCACGAATACCGGGCCGATCATGATAAACACGCCGAATAGCAGGATGATGTGGTCGATCGGTTTTGTTCTGTACATGGCGCCGGCCTCAATTGTAGTGCACGCGCCGCTCGATGAAGCGGAACTGGAAGAAGGTGAGCGCAAGGACGATGATCATCAGGATCACCGATTGCGCCGCCGAGCCGCCGATGTCATTGCCGCGGAAGCCGTCCATATAGACCTTGTAGACCAGCGTGATCGGGTTGTTGGCGGCCTTGTCCTTCACGATCACGTCGATGATGCCGAACGTGTCGAACAGCGAATAGGTCATGTTGATGATCAGCAGGAAGAAGGCGGTCGGCGCCAGCAGCGGCAGCGTCACGGTCCAGAACCGGCCGAGGCGCGAACGGTTGTCGATCGCCGCCGCCTCGCGCACGGAGACCGGGATCGATTGCAGCCCGGACAGGAAGAAGATGAAATTATAGGGGATCTGCTTCCACACCGCGACGGTGATCATCGCAAAGGCGGTGTCGAAATAATTGATCCCGACCTTCATGTCCCAGCCGAACCAGGCCGCCATTTTGACGAACGGGCCGATATGCTGGTCGAAGAACATCATGCCGAGCAGGCCCGCGACCGGCGGCGCGATCGCGTAGACTGAGATCAGCAGCGTCTTGTAGCTGCTCGACCCGCGGATTACGTCATCGGCCTTGGAGGCGAGCAGCAGTCCGAGGGTGAGCGACAGGAAGGTGACGATGATGGTGAAGATCACCGTGAACCGCGCGACCTGAAGATAGTAGGAGGAGGTCAGCGCATCGACGTAATTGTCGAAGCCGACGAAGGTCTCGCCGAAGCCGAACGGGTCCTCCAGAAAGAAGGACGAGCGGATCGCCTGTGCCGACGGCCAGTAGAAGAAGATCACGATGATCGCCATCTGCGGCAGCACGAAGAGATAAGGCAGCAGGGACGAATTGAACTGGACGCGCTTCATTTTCTGTTTCCTGTTGCGGTCGGGGCGACCAACCCGCCCATGCCGCATAGCCCCCAAGTCTTCTCGCCCCGGAGGGGAGAGATGTCGCGACAGCGACAGTGAGGGGGGAGACCCACCCCGCGAACGCCCTCACGATTGGAAAGGCTGCATCACCCTCACTGCCCCTTTCGGGGCATCTCTCCCGCAAGCGGGAGAGAGTATTGGGAGCAAGTTCCATCATGCGGAGCAAACGCGACCGGCGTTTGCGACGGGGACTGCATTTGGCAAACATGCCAAAATCCGGGGGCGTTGGCCCCCGGATCGGCAATTCTCGAACGCAGTGCCTTAGTTGCCGGCGGTCTTGGCGAAGCGGGCGAGGAGGGCGTTGCCTTCCTGCTCGATCGTCGCCATCGCGTCCTGAACCGAGGTCTCGCCTGCGAAGATCTTGTTGTATTCGCGTTCCATCACTTCGCGGATCTGCGGGTAGAAGCCCATGCGGTAGCCCTTGGACCATTCGCCGCCCGGCAGCGAAAGCTGCTGGATGCCGACTTCGGCAACCGGCTGTTCCTTGTACCAGCCGTCTTCCTTGGCCAGTTCATAGGCCGCGGTGGTGACCGGAACATAGCCGGTGGACTTGTGATAGAAGTACTGGATTTCCGGCGAGGTCAGGAACTGGAAGAAGTCGGCCGTGCACTTGTTCTCGTCGTCGGATTTGCCGGAGAGCGCGAAGAGCGCCGCGCCGCCGATGAAGGAGTTGGTGCCGGCGCCGTCGATCGAGCCCCAATAGGGCAGGAAGGTCGCGGAGAAGGGCATCTGGGCGGTGCTCTGGAGACCACCGAACGAACCGGAAGAACCGATCCACAGCGCTACCTTGTTTTCCTCGAAAGGCTTCTGGTTGTCGGACCAGCCGGCGCCGTAATAGCCGAAGTAGCCGTTGTCGTACCAGTCCTTGAGCTTCTCATACATCATGATGTGCTCGGGCGTGTTCACCAGGATCTCGGTGCCGTCGACGCTGTCGTAACCATTGTTGTTGGTCGCGAACTGCAGATTGTTGCGCGAGAAGAAGTTCTCGGTCATTTCCCAGGTCAGCTGCGACTGGACCAGCGGAACGTAGCCGGCGTCCTTCAGGGCAGGCGCGATCTGCTCGAACTCTTCCCAGGTCTTCGGCGGCTCGACGCCGGCCTTTTCGAAGGCTTCGGTGTTGATGTACATGATCGGCGCCGACGAGTTGAACGGCATGCCGACGAACTTGCCGTCGCTGTCGGCGTAGAAATAGCGCACGCCTTCGATGAAGTCTTCGCGGTTGAATTTGTAGCCGGCGTCGTTGATCAGGTCTTCGGCCGGAACGGCAGCGCCCTTGGCGTTGATGATGGTGGCAGCACCCGCATCGAACACCTGGAGGATGTTGGGCTGTTCGCCCGAACGGAAGGCGGCGATGCCGGCGGCGAGCGCTTCTTCATAAGTGCCCTTGGAAACCGGCGTCAGCGTGCAGGCATCCTGCGAGGCGTTGAACTTTTCGGCGATCTGGTTGATGACTTCCTGGTTCTTGCCGCCCATGCCGTGCCACCAGGTGATGTCGGTGGCGGCGAAAGCGGTCGACGTGGAAAGGCCGGCGGCGAGCGCGGCCAGAACAAATTTCTTCATGGTCAAATTCCCCGGTTCTGAAAATCATCGACTGCGATGATTACCGGGGAGGTAGCCTTGCTGCGTGACGGGCAGACGACGGTTTTGTTGCAGAATTGTAAAAGCGCAAGCCTGGAGGTCAGAACGCGTCGGGAAAATGCCGCGGAAGGCGGCCCGGCAGGCAGGCGACGATGTCGTAGCGCTGGGACAGGCGGTGAAAATCGGGCTGGCGCGACAGCCAGACATCCGAGGCCGCGCGGATGCGGCGCGTGGCCGACGGCGTCACGGCGTCGATCGCCACCTGCGTTTCCCGGCGCGCCTTGACCTCGATGAAGATGGCGAGATCGCCCTTGCGGGCGATGATGTCGATCTCGCCGGCATGGGTCTTGTAGCGGGTGGCGACGACGCGATAGCCCTTGAGACGCAGAAAGAGAACGGCCAGCCACTCGGCGCGATGTCCGCGCCGTTCGGCCCTGCGGCGGGCTTTCGGCGCGTCAGCCATCCTTCAGCGCCAGAAGCCGCTGGTAGAGCTCCTTGCGGGGCAGGCCGGTCTCCTTCGCCGCCTGGGCCGCAGCCTTCGCCGCCGGCATTTCGGCCGCGAGCTTTCTCAGGAGCGCGGTCACATCGCCTGCATCCGGTGCGGCCCCGGCAAGCGGCGGACCGATCAGCAGCACGATCTCGCCCTTCACTGTTTCGTCGCGATAGAGCGCCGCCAGTTCGGAAAGCGTGCCGCGGCGAAAGGTCTCGTGGGTCTTGGTCAGTTCGCGGCAGACTGCGGCCGGTCGCTCGCGGCCGAGCACATCGGCGGCTGCTTCCAGCGTGGCGGCGATACGGTGCGGGGATTCGAAGAAGGCGAGCGTTGCCGGCACGTCGGCAAGTTCCGCCAGCCGGTCGCGGCGCGCCTTGTCCTTGGCCGGCAGGAAACCCGCGAACAGAAAGGCATCGCTCGGCAGGCCCGCCCCCACAAGCGCTGCAAGCGGCGCGGACGCGCCGGGGATCGGCACCACCTTGATGTCGGCTGCAATCGCCTGCTGCGCCAGCCGGTAACCGGGATCGGAGACCAGAGGCGTGCCGGCGTCGGAAACCAGCGCCACCGTCTTGCCCGCGCCGAGCGCCTCCATCAGCTTCTCACCCGCCTTTTCGGCATTGTGTTCGTGATAGGCATAGGGGCGCTTGCGGATCGCGAAACGGTCGAGCAGCTTGCGGGTCACGCGGGTGTCCTCGCAGGCGAGAATGTCGCAGCCGGCAATCGTCTCGAGCGCGCGGATGGTGATGTCGCCGAGATTGCCGATCGGCGTCGCTACCAGATAAAGCCCCGGCGAAAGCGGCCGCGCCTCGATCGGATGACCCGCGATTTCGAACCGATTGCTGTTGTCTTCCATCACCATTGTCCCGGCATTTTCATTGTCCGTTTGACCACGGCGTGGGAGCGCTCGCAAGGGGCGCCGGACCTCAGCCTGTGATCATTGGGGAAGGAAGGAGTGAGGGCCCTTGCAATCGGGCCGGATTTGCTGTCATTTTGTCACCCCGCCTGCGGCGCATGCCGTCGCCGTCCGCGCAATGTAAGAGTGAAAGCGAAAGTCATGCGTATCACGCTTGAGAGATCAAACCTGCTGAAGTCCCTGAACCACGTCCATCGCGTGGTCGAGCGGCGCAACACCATTCCGATTCTCTCCAATGTGCTGTTGAAGGCCGAAGGGAACGATCTCGAGATGAAGGCCACCGACCTCGATCTCGAAATCACCGAGAAGACGGCGTCGATGGTCGAACAGGCGGGCGCTACCACCGTGCCGGCGCATCTGCTCTATGAAATCGTGCGCAAGCTTGCCGATGGCGCGGAAGTCTCGCTTGCCACGGCAACTGATGGCCAGACCATCTCCGTTGCCTCCGGCAAATCCAAGTTCTCGCTGCAGTGCCTGCCGCAGGAGGATTTTCCCGATCTGACGGCCGGCTCGTTCAGCCATGCCTTCAAGCTGAAGGCGAGCGATCTGAAGATGCTGATCGACCGCACCCAGTTCGCGATTTCCACCGAGGAAACCCGTTATTACCTGAACGGCATCTATTTCCACGCCATGGCCGAGGGCAAGGCGCTGAAGCTGCGGGCGGTTGCCACCGACGGCCACCGTCTGGCGCGTGCCGAAATCGACGCGCCGGCCGGCTGCGAAAACATGCCCGGCGTCATCATACCGCGCAAGACGGTCGGCGAATTGCAGAAGCTGCTCGATGATCCCGAGATCGTCGTCGCCGTCGAGGTGTCGGACGCCAAGATCCGCTTCACCATCGGCTTGGTGGTGATCACCTCCAAGCTGATCGACGGCACCTTCCCGGATTACCAGCGCGTCATCCCGGCCAATAACGATCGCGAGATGCGCATCGACTGCGCCGATTTCACCAAGGCCGTCGATCGCGTTTCCACCGTGTCGTCGGAACGCGGGCGCGCGGTAAAGCTGTCGCTGGCAGAGGGCCAGCTCACGCTCACCGTCAACAACCCCGATTCGGGCAGCGCCACGGATGAACTCGCCGTCGGCTATGACAGCGAGCCGATGGATATTGGCTTCAACGCCAAATACCTGCTCGATATCACCGGCCAGTTGACCGGCGACGAGGCGATCTTCCTGTTCGCCGATGCCGGCTCGCCGACGCTGGTGCGCGACACCGACAGCGAGAACGCGCTTTACGTGCTGATGCCGATGCGCGTCTAGCGCAGGCGGCAGGCCCGAGGGCTTTTTCGCTTTTCGCGCGGGCGTTTTTATGCGAACTGCAACGCGGTGAAATGAGATGAAGGAGCCGATGACATGTCTGCACGCGACCGCCTGATTGTGGGTCTGGACGTTCCGACCGTGGCCGAAGCGGAGGCGATGGTCGAAACCCTCGGCGAGACCGTTTCCTTCTACAAGATCGGCTATCAGCTCGTCTTCGCCGGCGGGCTTTCCCTTGCCCGCGAACTGGCGGAAGACGGCAAGCAGGTCTTCCTCGACATGAAGCTGCTCGATATCGACAACACGGTCGCCAAGGGCGTCGAGAACATCGCGAAGATGGGTGTGACCATGCTGACGCTGCATGCCTATCCGAAGGCGATGCGCGCGGCGGTCGCGGCGGCGGCCGGGTCACCGCTCTGCCTGCTCGGCGTCAGCGTGCTGACCTCGATGGATGATGCCGACCTGATCGAAGCCGGCTACGACGCAACCGCCGCTGAACTCGTTGAAAAGCGCGCCCGCCAGGCGGCCGAGGTCGGCATGGGCGGGGTTGTCTGTTCGGCGGCCGAGGCTCGAACGGTGCGCGGCCTGATTGGCGCTGACATGGCGGTGGTGACGCCGGGCATCCGTCCGGTGGGCTCCGTTGCCGACGACCAGAAGCGGGTGATGACCCCGCGCGATGCCATTGCCGCCGGCGCCAGCCATCTCGTCGTCGGCCGCCCGATCGTCAAGGCCGACGACCCGAAAGCCGCTGCACGGCGGATTGTCGATGACATCGAGGCGGAGATGCTTGGGGCTGCGAACGGCTGAGACGCCCGCGCGCCGCGTCCTGTGTCGCCGCTGCCACGCCGGTCCGCCGAGGCTGTGCGATATTAACCGCCGCGACCTCTTGTCCCTTCACCTTCACGGTCAATTGGGCTAAGGGGGAGCTATCATCCAAACGAGAGGCTTGTCATGACGCTATCGAACATTCCCCCGCTGGTTACGGTCTTCGGCGGTTCCGGTTTTGTCGGTCGCTATGTCGTCCGGGCGCTGGCCAAGCGGGGATATCGCATCCGCGTTGCCGTTCGCCGTCCGGATCTCGCCCTGTTTCTGCAGCCGCTCGGCAATGTCGGCCAGATCACCTTCATGCAGGCCAACCTGCGCTATGAGGATTCGGTGCGTCGCGCCATCCACGGCGCCGACCATGTCGTCAATTGCGTCGGCATCCTGTTCGAAAGCGGCAAGAACGGCTTCGATGCGGTGCAGACCGAAGGCGCGCGGCTGGTGGCTGAAGTCAACCGGTCCGAAGGCGCGAAGCTCACCCATGTCTCGGCCATCGGGGCCGATGCCGACAGCCCGTCACACTATGCCCGCTCCAAGGGTGTGGCCGAAGCTTCGATCCGGGAAATCTGTCCCGACGCGGTGATCGTGCGGCCCTCGATCATCTTCGGTCCGGAGGACGATTTCTTCAACAAGTTCGGCAAGATGTCGCTGATCTCGCCGATCCTGCCGCTGATTGGCGGCGGCGAGACGAAGTTCCAGCCCGTCTATGTCGGCGACGTCGCCGAGGTGATCGCGCGTTCCGTCGAAGGCAAGCTGGAGGCCGGCACGGTCTACGAACTCGGCGGTCGCGACGTGCTGACCTTCCGCGAATGCCTGGAACTGCTGCTCTCGGTGACCGGCCGCAAGCGCGCGCTCGTCTCCATGCCGTTCGGCCTCGCCTCGCTGTCCGGCAGCATTGCCAGCCTCATTCCGTTCATCGCGCCGCCGTTGACGTCCGACCAGGTCAAGTTGTTGAAAACGGACAATGTTGTTTCGCAGGAAGCTCAGTCAGAGGGACGCACTCTTGACGGCCTCGGCATCCGTCCGGCACAGCTTGAGGTGGTGTTGCGCACTTACCTCGTTCAGTACCGTCAGCACGGCCAGTTCGGAAAAACCGCTTGACGGAATAAGGGGGCGGGTACATATCCTGCCCACAATTTCGCAAAAATTTCGCCACATTAGGAACCTGTCACAGTAGTTGCGCCTTTACTGTTTATTGGAAAGTCATCGCTAAGATGATCAAGCGGGTTCGTATCAAAAGGGTTTCTGGAACGATGGGTAAGTCTATCGCTGTTTTGTTCGCAGGCGCAGCATTGATGATCATGGCGGCGTCGCTCGCCGCCCCCGGCAGCATTGCCGCGGGCAAGCCCGGCTGCGCGCCCGCCTACGGGGTCGACCCCTGCGCGCTTGCCGCCGTCAACTGATTCCATTCGTTGATCAATTTCCGTTCGGCCCGGCTCAAGTCTTTGTGACGGGCCTTCGTCACGGGCTGACGCTAATTTAATCTTGACAATCAGTCTCGCCTTTTGCAAAACAGCTCTCATCAGAGACTTATGTCAATGGTGGAAGCATGCTGGTTTGCAGTTGCAATTTCATTACCGAAAAGGAAATTGAACAGACCATCGTCGAGCTGCTCGACGAGGACCGTTGGCAGCTTATTGTTCCCGCCAAGGTTTATCACCGCATGGCCAAGCGCGGCCGCTGCTGTGGTTGCTTCCCGAATGTCGCCGATATCATTGTCCGCACGACCGAGGCCTATCATAAAAATAGTGACTCGACCGAAGCTGAGATATGTGATTTTTTGAGCCGCCTCAAAGAGTTCCACCAAAAGAACAGGAGAGCGGACATTGAAAGGCGACAAAAAGGTTATCGAACGGCTGAACGAAGCTCTGTTTCTTGAGCTCGGCGCCGTCAATCAGTACTGGCTGCATTACCGTCTCACGAAAGACTGGGGTCTGACGAAGCTCGCAGAGAAAGAGCGCGCCGAATCGATCGAGGAAATGCACCACGCCGACAAGCTGATCGACCGCATCATCTTCCTCGAAGGCCATCCCAACCTTCAGACCGTAGCGCCGCTGCGCATCGGCCAAAACGTCAAGGAAGTGCTTGAATCCGATCTGGCCGGCGAATACGAAGCGCGCAATTCCTACAAGGAATCCCGTGATATCTGTCACGAGGCTGGCGATTACGTCAGCATGAAGCTCTTCGAAGAACTGATGATCGACGAGGAAGGCCATATCGACTTTCTCGAAACCCAGCTCGAACTGCTGGATTCGATCGGCGAGCAGAAATATGCTCAGCTCAACGCCGCATCAAGCGAAAGTGCCGAATAACCGCTCCCTGGTATTTTCGTTGGTTTTCGAAGGCCCGGATTTTTCCGGGCCTTTTTTGTCGTTCAGACGCTCCAGAGCGCGCCTCTGCCGGACGGAGCGTTCGTCTGTTGCGCCAGATGCCGGAACTCGTCGACGACCCTTTCATACACAGCGCGCTTGAAGGTGACGATCAGCCCAGGAAGGGTTTCGATATCGGCCCATTGCCAGGCGTCGAACTCGCGTTCATGGCCGTCCGGCGGCGGGTCGATCGCGATTTCGCTGTCGTCGCCGAGAAAGCGGAAGGCGAACCATTTCTGGGTCTGGCCGCGAAACTTGCCGCGCAGGCCGATGCCGATCAGGTGGTCGGGCAGGTCGTAATTGATCCAGCCGGGCGTCTCTCCGATGAGCTCCACCGATTTCATGCCGGTTTCTTCGTAAAGCTCGCGGGTTGCGGCCTCGAGCGGCGTTTCGCCCGGATCGATGCCGCCCTGCGGCATTTGCCAGAGCTGCGGGGAGCCGTCGGATTCCGAATTGTTTTCCGAAAGCCGGCGCCCCAGCCAGATCTTGCCTTCAGGGTTCAGGATCATCACGCCGACATTCGGCCGGTAGGGCAGTTCATGGGCTTTGCGCATGGTGAGCTCTTAATGCAGTTTTCGCTGGCGTATGGGTAAAGCAATTGGCGGCAAAGGTGAAACCCTTGCTGTCGTTTGATACCGGAATTGGTCCCATCGGTTGCTTGCCCGAAGCGCCAAAGCCTGCCATGGGTGGCTTGAGCATCCAACAGGGGGATAATCAGGATGATGGCTTTACCGTTTTTCATCGGCGCTGCGGCGCTTTACCTCGCGGCCCGCGACAGGCAGGGCGCGGCCATCGCCGTGACCATTTTGGGCGTGGCCGCGGTGCTCGTGCTGTACCGGTTCCATGCCACCGATATCCTCGATATCCAGCTGTGAGGGCGACATGAGCGAACGACTTGTCCATCTTCTGAATACGCTCGCGCTTTTTGCGATCTCGGTCGTGTTGCTGTTTGCCTTCTACGCCCAGTTTGCGGAAGGCGAGCTGCCGTGCCCGCTCTGCCTTTTGCAGCGGGCGGGCTTCGTGCTGGTCGGCGTCGGCCTGGCGCTGAACGTGATTCTCGGCGTCAAGCCGCGCCACTACGGGCTGATGATCCTCGGCGCGGTCGCGGGCGCTGTGGCGGCGCTCAGGCAGGTGGCCCTGCATGTGGTGCCGGGTACCGGCGCTTACGGCGATCCCTTCCTCGGCATGCATTTCTATACCTGGGCGTTCGTGCTGTTTTCGGTGGTCGTACTCGGATCGGGCGTGATGCTGCTTCTCGGCGGGTTCGCGACTGCGCCGCGGCGCAAGCTTTCCGGGCTTGGTCTCGCGGCAGTGGTGTTCTTCGCCGCGATGACGCTTGGCAACGGCGTTTCCACGCTCGCCGAATGCGGGCTCGGGCTCTGCCCGGACAATCCGGTAAGCTACGAGGCGCTGGATTCGCTGCTTGGGCGGTGAGACTGGTCGTGTACGGCGTTGCGGGCAACCGCAGCGCCGCTTTCATACCAGCTCTTGCTGCGGTTGACGATGTAGACCACCGACAGCATCACCGGCACCTCGATCAGCACGCCGACAACGGTGGCGAGCGCCGCTCCGGACTGAAAGCCGAACAGGCTGATGGCGGCGGCGACGGCGAGTTCGAAGAAGTTCGAGGCGCCGATCAGGGCCGAGGGTCCGGCAACGCAATGCTGCTCGCCCGCCGCCCGGTTGAGCAGATAGGCAAGGCCGGAATTGAAATAGACCTGGATCAGGATCGGCACGGCCAGCAGCGCGATGATCATCGGCTGGGCGATGATTTGTTCGCCCTGAAAACCAAACAGCAGCACCAGCGTGGCCAGCAGCGCGACCAGCGAGGCCGGCTGCAGGCGCGCAAGAAGGGCCTCCAGCCGCGCCGTTGAACCGCCCGCCAATAGCGAGCGTCGGATAAGCTGCGAAATGATCACCGGGATGACGATATAGAGCGCGACCGACAGCACCAGCGTGTCCCATGGCACGGTAATGGCGGAGAGGCCGAGAAGCAGCGCCACGATAGGCGCGAAGGCGACGATCATGATCGCATCGTTGAGGGCGACCTGCGACAGCGTGAAATGCGGCTCGCCCCTCGTGAGGTTCGACCAGACGAACACCATGGCGGTGCAGGGTGCGGCCGCGAGAATGATCAGCCCTGCGATATAGGAATCGATCTGGTCGGCGGGCAGATAGGGCCGGAACAACCAGCCGATGAACAGCCAGCCGAGAGCCGCCATGGAGAAAGGCTTCACCGCCCAGTTGACGAACAGCGTGACGGAGATGCCGCGCCAGTGGCGGCCGACTTGCGCCAGCGCGGCGAAATCGATCCGCAGCAGCATCGGTATGATCATCAGCCAGATCAGCACGGCGACCGGAAGATTGACCCGCGCAACCTCGATGGCGGCAACGGCATGGAAGGCCGCAGGGAAGAAATGGCCAAGCGCAACGCCCGCGACGATGCACAGAGCCACCCAGACGGTCAGGTAGCGTTCAAAGGTGGACATGTCAGATGGCCTTCGTGCTTTTTGCGGTTGCGCCGTCCATGGCGCCGATCTGCTTCATATGCGTGTCGATCCCGGGGGAATCGATGGTTTCCCGGGCCAGATCGAGGAAGGCCATGATCCGGCTTTTCAGGAATGTCGCGGTCTGGGCGAAGGCGCGCAGCTTCTGTTCTTCCGTGCCGGAAACGCCAGCCGGGTCTTCGACGCCCCAGTGGGCGCGCCTGCCGCTGCCACGCATGATCGGGCAGCTCTCGCCGGCGGCGTTGTCGCAGACGGTGATGATGAAGTCGATCTCGGGGGCATCGGGGCCGGAGAATTCGTCCCAGCTTTTCGAGCGGAAGCCTTCCGTTGGGTAACCCATGGTCTCAAGCGTCTTCAGGGCGAGCGGGTGAACCTCGCCCTTTGGCCTGCTGCCGGCGGAAAAGGCATGGAAGCGACCGGCGCCTTCCGTGTTCAGGATCGCCTCCGCCATGATGGAACGGGCGGAATTTCCGGTGCAGAGAAACAGAACATTAATGGTTCGGTCGGTCATTGCGGGTGTCCTCGTGGGTGGGTCCGGCATTGGCGCAGCAGGGTGCTAGCCCTTCGATCAACGGCGCGCAGAGATCCGCATTGCCGCCGCAGCAATCCTGCAGGAGATAGAGCATGACGGCGCGGAAGCCTTCCAGATCGGCCCGGTAGATGATCGAGCGCCCCTGGCGCTCATTGGCGACGATGCCCGCGCGGGCAAGCGTCGAAAGATGCGCCGACATGGTGTTTTGCGGAACGTCGAGCCTGCGGGCAAGCTCGCCCGCGGCAATGCCCTCCGGCTCGCTTTCCACGAGCAGCCGGAAGGTCTGAAGCCTTGTCGGCTGCGCCAGTGCGGCCAGCGCCGCGATCGTCTGATTCTCATCCATATATCCAGAATAATGGATATATTATCTTTGTCAAGCGTCAGCCTTGGCCCGCATGGCCAGGCAGGGTATGACGGGCCGGAAGCTTGCGGAGTGAGCGACATGACCAAGTGCCTGATGCTGGATGTCGACGGCGTCGTCATCAGCGGTCCGGACGGCCAGTCCTGGGCCCGCGATATCAAGCGCGATCTGGGCATCGACCCGGACATGCTTGAAGAGCATTTCTTCATTCCGCACTGGCCGGAAATCGTTGCCGGCAGGAAGGCGCTGCGAGATGTGCTGGAGGAATGCCTGCCGGTGCTGGCATCGCCGGTTACGCCGGATGATTTCATGGCCTACTGGTTCGAGCGCGATTCGGCGATCGACCATGATGTGCTTGCGGCCTGCGACCGGCTGCGCGCGCGAGGAACCCGCATTTTTCTCGCCACCAATCAGGAGCACCTGCGCGCCGAATATCTGATGGCGCAGCTCAAGCTTTCCGATCGCGTCGACGGGATCGTCTATTCGGCGGCGATTGGCGCGAAGAAGCCGGATCCGGCTTTCTTCGAGGCAGCCGAGGCAAAGAGCGGCTTTGCCCGGGCGGATCATGTTCTGGTGGATGATCAGCTCAAGAATGTCGAGGCGGCGCGGGCGCACGGCTGGCGCGCGTTCCACTGGACAGGCGGCGAAGACCTTGAGGCGCTGATCGAGGCGGCCGATCGAGACGGTTGACCGCTTGGCGCCCGGTTACAGGCTCGTGCGCGCCCTGAGTGCCGCCACCAGCGTGCCCTCGTCGAGATAGTCGAGTTCGCCGCCGACCGGCACGCCATGGGCAAGCCGGGTGACCTTGATGTCGAGGCCTTCGAGCTGATCGGTGATGTAGTGGGCGGTCGCCTGGCCTTCGACCGTGGCGTTGACGGCGATGATCAGTTCGCGCACCTCGCCTGCCTTCACCCGGTCGACAAGGGCAGCAATGGTGAGGTCGTCCGGCCCGATGCCATCAAGCGGCGACAGCGTGCCGCCGAGCACGTGATAGGCGGCGTTGAGGGCTGCCGCCCGCTCCAGCGCCCACAGATCGCCGACATCTTCCACGACGATGACAAGCCCCTGGTCGCGGGTCGGATCGGTGCAGATGGTGCAGGGATCGGCGGTGTCGACATTGCCGCAGGTGGAGCAGATCTTCACCTTGTCATAGGCATCCTGCATCGCGCCGGAAAGCGGGCCCATCAACTGGTCGCGCTTCTTGATAAGATGCAGCGCCGCGCGCCGCGCCGACCGCGGCCCAAGCCCCGGCACCTTCGCCAGAAGCTGAATCAGTTTTTCGATTTCGGGACCGGTGACTCGCTTTGCCATGGGTGCGCTTTAGCTGATTGCGGCGGGTAATGGAAACATTATCCGGCGTGAGAGAAAGGACTGTCCTCAATTCCCACGCTGCTTTGATGGTTTTGGTAATGCGTCGGGCCTCACCCACGCACCTCTGGGGACAAGGCGCAGTTCAGTTATTGGCCGCAAACGCCGCTCCCTCACCCGGCGCATTCGCGCCACCCTCTCCCCACGGGGAGAGGGGGAGCGTGGGGCATTCTCTGAGTATCCGTCAGGCACTGTCATCAAACGCGAAGCGCCGCCCTTCTCCCCTGAGGGGAGAAGGTGGCCGAAGGCCGGATGAGGGGGGCACGCAGTCCGCAAGGACCCAGCCATTTCCCGCCCTATCGCGTCGCGATCGCCACGGCTGCGCCGCCGATCATGCCGGCGCTGAGGCGGTTGGCGATCTTCATGGCGCGGGGGCTTTTCAGCAGGCGGCGGGCTCTGGCGGCCAGGAACACCCATGAGAGATCGACGACGGCGAGCACCATCAGCAGGGTGACGGTGAGTTCCAGCCAGCCGACGAGGGTGACGCTGGCAAGATCGAGGATCGTCGGCAGCAGCGCCACATAGAACACCATGATCTTCGGATTGCCGATCGTGACGCTCAATCCGGTGAGGAACATCTTCCAGCCGGAGCTTGCCTGCGGCAGGTCCGCGCCGGCGGTTTCCGTCCTTGCGAACCACATCTTCCAGGCGAGCCATAGAAGATAGGCCACGCCCGCCCATTTGATCGCCACGAACACGCCGTGGAAAGCGGTGGCGATGGCCACCAGCCCGAAGACTGTCAGCGCGAGCCACAATGCTTCGCCGAACCACATGCCCGCCAGAAACGGCAAGACATCGCGATGCCCGCGCGACAAGACGCGGGCGACGAGGGCTGCCACGCTCGGCCCCGGAGAGCCGGCGGCGACGAACAGCGTGATGGCGAACAGGGCGAGCGCGCCGAGCGTCACGGGTTGATCCTCAGAACGGCAGCTTCATGCCGGGCGGGATCGGCAGGCCGGCGGTCAGTTCCTTGGTCATTTCCTCCGCCTTCTCACTGGCGCGGTCCTTGGCGTCGCGGTGGGCGGCGACGATCAGGTCTTCCAGCATTTCGGCCTCGTCGCCGGCAAGCAGGCTCGGGTCGATCTTGATCGACAGCATGTCGCCCTTGCCGGTCATCTCGATTGTCACCATGCCGCCGCCGGAAACGCCTTCCACGCGGGCGGCCGCGATCTCTTCCTGCAGCTGCTCCATCTTGGCCTGCATTTCCTTGACCTTGCCCATCATGCCCATCAGATCGCGCATGTCGTCTCCTTAGAGTGTTGTTTCTATTCGTCGATATCGTCTTCCGGCAGCACGTCGCCGTCTTCGTTGACGGCGGCGTCCGGCGCATCGCCATCGGCGGTGTCCGCCGTTTCGCTCTCAGCGCGCACCCGCACATCGCGGATTTCCGCGCCGGGGAAGAATTTCAGGATGGCAGCAATGTCCGGGTCCTCGCGGGCATCGCGGAAGCGCTGCTCGCGCTCGGCCTCCTCGGCCTCCAGCAGTGTCGGCGCGCCGGCCTCCTTGCTGAGGCTGACGAACCAGCTCTCGCCGGTCCATTCGCGAAGCTTCGCGCCGAGATCGTTGAGAAAAGTCGCGGATGTGCCGGGCAGAAGGTTGACTTCCAGCCGTCCCGGCTCAAGCCGCACCAGCCGCACGAAATTGCGGATTTCCGAGCGCATCTTGATCGCGCGGTTCTTCGAGCAGAGATCGGTGATGTCCTGCAGCGATTTGATCGCCGAGGTTTTCTGCAGTTCGGGGGCGGGCTCCGGCTCGGGCTCCGCGGTTTCCGGCTGCGGCGCGATCTCCGGTTGGCGGGCCTCGGCGCTTTGCGGATGCAGCATGGTGACGGTGGCCGATTGCCGGGGCGCTTCGCCGGTCTGGCGGGCGGAAACGGCGTTCGTGCCGCCGGAGCCGCCAGCCTGCGGACGACCGGCCGGCGGTGCGGATTGGGCGGAACCTGCGGCCGCAGAACCGCCTTCCTCCAGCGCCAGCAGTCTGCGCGCGGCATCTTCCGGCGAGGGCAGGCTTGCGGCGTGGGCGAGGCGGATCAGCACCATTTCGGCGGCGCCCAGCGGGCGGGCGGCGTTTTCGGTCTCGGGAATGCCCTTCAGGAGCATCTGCCAGATGCGCGACAGAGCGGAGACTGCGACCTTTTCGGCGAAGGCCGTGCCCTGGCTGCGTTCGATCTCGCTCAGCGACACGTCTTCCGCGCCCTCCGGCACATATTTCAGCCGCGTCACCAGATGGGTGAAATCGGCAAGATCATTGAGCACGACCACCGGATTGGCCCCGGCCTCATACTGCGACTGGAATTCGGCAAGTGCGGCGGCGACATCGCCGGTCACGATATGGCCGAACAGATCGACGATCCGGGCACGGTCGGCAAGGCCCAGCATCGCCCGCACGGCGGATGCTTCCACATGGCCGCTGCCATGCGAAATCGCCTGATCGAGCAGCGACAGCCCGTCGCGGGCCGAGCCTTCTGCGGCGCGGGCGATCATCTGCACCGCCTCGTCCTCGATCTCGACCTCTTCCTTGGCGGCGATGGTGGAAAACAGCCGCACCAGATCGGCGGCCGGAATTCGGCGCAGGTCGAAGCGCTGGCAGCGCGATAGCACCGTGATCGGAACCTTGCGGATTTCGGTGGTGGCGAAAATGAATTTCACATGCTCGGGCGGCTCTTCCAGCGTCTTCAGCAGGCCGTTGAAGGCCTGGTTGGAGAGCATGTGAACCTCGTCGATGATGTAGACCTTGTAGCGCGCGGTCGAAGGCCGGTAGCGCACCTGATCGATGATCTCGCGGATATCGTCGATGCCGGTATGGGAGGCGGCGTCCATCTCGATCACGTCGACATGGCGGCCTTCCATGATCGCCTGGCAGTGCTCGCCGATTTCCTTCAGGTCGATCGTCGGCTTGTCGACGGTGTCGGTCTTGTAATTGAGGCCACGGGCGAGAATCCGGGCGGTGGTGGTCTTGCCGACCCCGCGCACCCCGGTCAGCATATAGGCCTGCGCGATCCGCCCGGTCTCGAAGGCGTTGGTCAGCGTGCGCACCATCGCCTCCTGTCCGACCATCAGGTCGGAGAAGTCTTTGGGGCGGTATTTGCGCGCCAGAACGCGGTATCCGGCGTCGCGCTGCTGTTCGTTCTCGGCCATTGCCACCTTTCCTGTCCGGTTTTCGACCGGGTTTTCAACAATAGCCCAAGCCGTGCGGCTCTGTCACAGAGTGCGGCTCAGTCTGGCAGAGCTTTCGGCGAAATGCACAGAATTTCTGAGGCCGACGTCAGGCTGCGGGGTCTGCGCAGACATCGACCCATTGGGCGCCGGTGATTTCGGCAAGCCGGTCGGGCGAAATCCGGATCGCGGCATTGCGGGAGCCTGCGGCCGGCACCACCTCGTCGAACGCCTTCAGGCTCTCGTCGCAATAAACCCGGATCGGGTTTGCCAGACCGAAGGGGCAGACGCCGCCGACAGGATGGCCGGTAATCGCCTCGACTTCATCCAGCGGCAGCATTTTCACCTTGCCGCCAAAGGCCGCCTTGGCCTTCTTGTTGTCGATCCGCGCATCGCCGCGCGCGACCAGCAGAAACACGTCATCCTTCACGCTGAAGGACAGCGTCTTGGCAATCTGGGCGGGGGCGACGTTATGGGCGCTTGCGGCCTCTTCCACCGTGGCGCTGGAGGCTTCGGTCTCGATGATGTCGATGTCGGGGGCTGCCGTGTCGAGATGGGCGCGCACGCTTTCGAGGCTCATGGCGTCTCCGGAACGATCCGTCGATAGGGTGGGAGGCCGGCACGATGACCCGTACACAACTCGTTGGGGCTGCTTCCTTCCGGACCTGACCCGGTTGGCGAGTGGCACGTCCACCACCAGCCTCCCGCCCGGACATATCGTCAATTCAGCCGATGAATGCAAGCTTGGCGGCGAAAAAATCTGGCCGGGCAGATGCCGGATATCACGGCGCAGCGGATTAGCGTTTGCCGTCGCCTTACCATTTGATAGAAATAAGACGAGTAATTGCGAAGGAATGACATGCAGGAATTTCAGATCGATCCGCGTCTTGAGCGCGACAGCATGGCGATCGCCGATCTGGGGCTTTGCCAGTTGCGGCTGATGCGCGACGCGCGCTGGCCCTGGCTGCTGGCGGTGCCGCAGCGCGCCGGGGTCGAGGAAATGTTCGATCTGGCGCCGCTCGACCAGACCATGCTGACCTTCGAGGTCAATGAGGCGGCGAAGGCCCTGAAAACCGTCACCGGGGCAACCAAGATCAATGTCGCGGCAATCGGCAACATGGTGCGCCAGCTCCATGTCCATGTCGTTGCCCGGTTCGAGGGCGATGTCAATTGGCCGGGCCCGATCTGGGGCTACGGCACGCCGGAACCGCGCACCGATGACGACTGCGCGGCCCTGGCGCGCAAGATTGCAGAGGCAATGGCATGACATCACTGTTCTTCAAGGCCGGCCCGCATGAGGACCCGAGCGCGCTGACCGCCTTTGCCGGCTGCAAGATCATCCGTGACAGCGAACACCGCGACGAGGAAACGCTGGAAAAGGCCGCCGCCGAACCCAATGCCCGCTTCCTCGGCTTTGCCGGCGGCAAGGGCATCGTCAAGCATGAGCGTCAGGTGCTCGATCCCTATTTCGCCCGCTACGAACTGGCGCAGTATTCTCCTGATCCCGAAAGCGCGATCCTGCTCGGGCGCGAGCCCTCGGGCGCGCCGCTGATCTCGATCAAGCTCGGCCTTGACCCCGAAGCCCTGCCGGGGCACCTGAAAGTGTTGACCACCCGCGCCGCCTATAGCGAAAGCCTGCTCGACGAGGCCACGCTCGGCGCCTTTGCGCTCGCCGTCAGCCTCAACGCCTGGACCGACAATCATGCCTTTTGCGGCCGCTGTGGTTCGCCATCGAAGTCGGCCGCCGGTGGCTTCCGCCGCGAATGCACGGCCTGCGGCAACATGATGTTTCCGCGCACCGACCCGGTGGTGATCATGCTGATCGTGGATGAGGCGGCCGACCGCGTGCTGCTCGGCCGCAGCCCGCATTTTCCCGCCGGCCGCTATTCCTGCCTCGCCGGCTTTCTGGAGCCCGGCGAAACCATCGAGGATGCGGTGCGGCGCGAGACGCTGGAGGAATCCGGCATTCGCGTCGGCGCGGTGCGCTACCACGCCTCGCAGCCCTGGCCGATGCCGCACTCGCTGATGCTCGGCTGCTATGGTAAGGCCGAGAGCTTCGATATCAGCCCGGATGATGCCGAGCTTGAAGACTGTCGCTGGTTTTCGCGCGACGAGCTTGCCGCGATCGTTGACGGCACTCATCAGGGCGGCATCAATTCCCCGGCGGAAGGCGCGATCGCCTATCGGTTGGTGCGCGATTTCCTCGACTGGAAGTAGGCATGGCCGGTTCGCGCTCGGAACGGCTGCTGGCGCTGCTGCAGGTCCTGCGCGGGCATCGCTATCCGGTAACGGGCACGCATCTTGCCGATGAACTCGGCATCAGCCTTCGAACGCTCTACCGTGATATCGCGAGCCTGAGGGCCCAGGGCGCTGCGATCGAGGGCGAGGCGGGGCTCGGCTATGTGCTGCGTCCGGGTTTCTTGTTGCCGCCGATGATGTTCTCGCAGGAGGAGATCGAGGCGCTGGTGCTCGGCAGCCGCTGGGTGGCGCGATCGACCGATGCCAAGCTTTCCGAAGCCGCGGACGCCGCCTTGACCAAGATCGCGGCCGTGCTGCCGCCGGAGCTTTCCGATGCGGTGGATGAAACGGCGCTGATTGTCGGTCCGCGCGCGATCGCGGAGGAGAAGGCCGATATCGCGGCGCTTCGAAGCGCGATCCGCCGCGAAAGGAAACTCGACATCGGCTACAGCGACGAGACCGGCGCGATCACGCGCAGGATCATCTGGCCGTTCGGCCTCGCCTATTTCGAGCGGGTGCGCGTCGTCGTTGGCTGGTGCGAGCTCAGGCAGGATTTCCGCCATTTCCGCACCGACCGGATCGCAAGCCTCACGGAGACCGGCGAACGCTATCCAAAGCGCCGCGCCGTGCTGCTGGCCGAGTGGCGGCGGCAGATGAACTATCTCTGACGACTGCTGACGGAAGCTGTCACCGGCACGCCTTAAGGATCTCCTCGGTTTTGCAAACGAAGGAGAAACCCAATGACCGCACTTCCTCTCAACCTTGTCGTTCTCTATGTCGAAGACCCGAAGGCGAGCGCTCAGTTCTACGCCGATTTTCTCGGATTGACGCCGATGGCGCTTTCCGACGGCTTTTCATCGCTCACAACCGATACCGGACTGACGCTCGGCCTGTGGCGCAAGGCGACGGCGCATCCGCCGGCGGAAGGCGGGCCCGGCTCGGCCGAAATCGGCATCATGGCGGCCGGCGAGGGCGGCGTCGAAGCGCTCTATCGCCGCGTCAAGCAGGATGGCATGACGATCCTCCAGCCGCTGGTCACGGCGGCTTTCGGCCCGACCTTCGTGATCGCCGATCCAGACGGCCACCGCATCCGCGTTTGCCAGCCGGACGATTGAGGCCGAGACCCCGGGCGGCGAACCGCCCGGGGTTGTGCAATTACGCCATGTCGTCCAGCGACTGCAGGTGGCGGCGCATCGGGTGGCCTTCATAGACGCCGAGAATGCGCACCTTCTCGGTGAAGAATTCGAGTTCCTCCAGCGCCCGTGCCACCGCCGGATCGTCGGGATGTCCCTCGATATCGGCATAGAACTGGGTGGCGATGAACTTGCCGCCGATCTGGTAGCTTTCCAGCTTGGTCATGTTGATGCCGTTGGTGGCGAAGCCGCCAAGCGCCTTGTAGAGCGCTGCCGGAATATTGCGGACATTGAAGATGAAGGTGGTCACGATCGTGCGGTCTTCGCCATTGCGCTCCGCCCGCTTCGCCTTGTCGGACAGGATCACGAACCGCGTAATATTGCTCTCGCTGTCCTCGACATTTTCGGCAAGGATATCGAGACCGTAGAGCGAGGCGGCGAGGCGGGGCGCGAGCGCCGCCATGGAACGGTCGCCCTTTTCCTGCAGCAGCATGGCCGCGCCTGCCGTATCGCCGGCGATCACCGCGTTCCACTTGTTGCGGCGGATGATCTTGCGGCACTGGCCAAGCGCGTGGATGTGGCTGTGCACGGTCTTGATGTCGTCGAGCTTCACGCCCGGCAGCGCCATCAGCTGGAAGCGGATCGGCATGAAATATTCGCCGATGATCGACAGGTGCGAATCGGGAAGCTGGTAATGGATATCGGCGACGCGGCCGGCCAGCGTGTTCTCGATCGGGATCATCGCCAGGTCGGCATCGCCGTTCTCGACCGCCAGGAAGGCATCCTCGAAGGTCTTGCAGGGCAGGGGCTCCATGTCGGGATACATGTCGCGGCATGCCATGTCGGAATTGGCGCCGTATTCGCCCTGGAACGAGATGCGGTTGGTTTTCATGATCATGAGGTGACACCTTCCAGTATGCGGCGCGCCTTTGCGAGGTCTTCGGCGGTATCGACGCCGAGCGGCACGGTCCTGACGATCTCGGCATCGATGCGCATGCCGGCTTCAAGGGCGCGCAACTGCTCCAGCTTCTCGCGTCCTTCCAGCGGAGAGACGGGCAGCGTGACGAAGCGCTCAAGGGCGGCGCGCCGATAGGTATAAAGTCCTATGTGGTGGTAGAGAGGCCCTTCACCCCAGGGGGCGGTCGCGCGGGTGAAGTAAAGCGCGCGCAGCCGCGTCGGTCCGACCGGCGAGCCGACGAGCTTCACCACCTGGGAAGCGGTCTTTTCCGCCTCATCGGTGATCTCGACCGTCAGCGTCGCGATATCGACAGCGGGGTCGGAAAGCGGGGCAAGCGAAGCCTGGATCAGCGCCGGGTCAAGCGTCGGCAGGTCGCCCTGGACATTGACGACCAGTTGCGCGCGGCCGTCGGGATCGACCTTGCCGAGCGCCTCGTGAATGCGGTCGGAGCCGGACTGGTGCGCCATGCCCGTCATCACCGCCTCGAAGTCGGCCGCCTCGACCGCCTTGAACACGGCCTCGTCATCGACGGCCACGACGACGCGGCCCATGCCTGATTCGCGCGCGCGTTCGGCGACATGGACGATCATCGGCCGGCCGGCGATATCGGCGAGCGGCTTGCCGGGAAGGCGGGTGGAGGCCATCCGGGCGGGAATAAGAATGATCGTTTCATCGGATTTGTCGATCGCCACTTGCAAGCTCTCCGTTAATTTGCCACTGACAGTCTGACGGGCCGGTGTGCATGCCGATGCGGCGTTGCATCGCGGCATCAAAAGACATAGGTTCTGCAAGAATGCAAGGTGTCCGGTAGAGAGGCTGGACGGAAGGGGAGCGGCAACGCAATGAAATTCAATCTCAATATGGTCCTTGCGGCCCTGTTGGGGACGGTCTTCGTCCTGATGACGGTTTCTTTCATCTCTGAAGCGATCTTCGACCCGCACCATCCCGAAAAGGAAGGTTTCGTCATCGAGGTTGCCGAGACCCCGGGCGGCGGCGCCCCGGCCGTCGAGGAAGAAACGCCGATCGCCGTTCTGCTCGTCGATGCCAATGCCGAAGCCGGCGAACGCGTTTTCAAGCGCTGTCAGGCCTGTCACACCGACACCGAGGGCGGGCCCAACAAGGTTGGCCCGAACCTTTGGGACGTCGTCGATCGCCCGATCGCCAGCCATGAAGGCTTTTCCTATTCCGCAGCGATGCAGGATTTTTCCGAGGGCGGCAGCAAACACTGGACCTATGAGAACCTGAACGCCTTCATCAAGGCGCCGAAGAAGGACGTTCCGGGTACGGCTATGGGCTTTGCCGGCCTTTCCTCCGACAAGGATCGCGCCGACCTGATTGCCTATCTCAGCACCATGTCGAACGATCCGGTGCCGTTCCCAGAGCCGCCGGCCGAAGACGACGCTGCTGCGGCCGAAGATGGCGCGGCGACCGATGACGGTGCCGCAACCGGCGACGGATCAGCCGACGTGACCGAAGGCAACGAAGCGCCGCCGTCACAGGGTCACGAACCGGCCCCGGCGGCAACGGACGAGGCGGCCGGTGATGCCGACGCAGGCACCGCCAACCCGCAGAGCACAACGGCCGAGCCGACCGACACCCCCGAGGCCACGCCGCCCGGCGCGGCTGAGGTCGAGCAGTCTCAGTAGAGAATAAACGAAACGGGGCTTCGGGCCCCGTTTTCAGTTTGTTGATAGACCTGTCTTCAAACAAACAATCCTCGTGCTCGACACGAGGATCCAGGCAACACGGCGAGTATTCGCAATAGACCTGCTGAATCCGGGACCCAGGGCAACACAAAGGGCAAATGAGGAAGTTCGAGGCATTGCCAATATGGCCCTGGATGCCGGCTCAAGGCCGGCATGACGGGAGGGTCTGGCAGGAGAGTTGTTGATCACTGACGGGGCTTCAGGCTCCGTTTCTTTTCCGTCCCCGCCGTCCTCTCAATACCCCAGCAGCAGCACCCAGAGGCTGACGGTCACCACGCCGAGGAGCGTGGTCAGCGTTATCGTGGAGGCTGCGATGTTGCGGCCTGTGCCGAACTGGTCGGCAAGCAGGAAGGCGTTGACGCCCGCCGGGCAGGATGCGCCCAGCACCAGTCCCGCCATGATCGGCTGCGGCAGGCCGGCAGCGTGCGACAGGGCGAAGACCAGAGCCGGAAGCAGGGCGAGCTTGATGACGGTGATCGCGGAGAAAAGCCCGGCATTGCCGGCGACCTTGTACTGCGCCAGCGTCATGCCGATCGAGACCAGCGCCACGGGCGCGGCGATGCCCGCGAGCATCGCGATGATGGTGGCAAGCGGTCCCGCCGGTTGCAGACCGCTGAGATTCATCGCCGCGCCGATGATGAGGCCGATGACAAGCGGATTGGTCGCGAGGTTGTAGCCGACGGTGGCGGCGAGGCGCGCCGGGTCGCTGGTGGCCCCGCCCTCCCGCGCCTTTGCGCGTTCGGCCAGCACTGTGGCGGTCACCATCAGCACCGGCATGTGGATCGCAAGCACGATCGAAAGCGCCACCAGCGCGGTTTCGCCCGCCACATGGCTGACAAGCGGAATGCCGAGCAGCGCCAGATTGGAAAACGTGCCGGACAGCCCTATGATCACGGCCGAGACGCGGTCGCGGTCGAACACGAAGCGGGAAACCATGGCGGCCGCGATCCAGGCGATCGCCACGCTCGCGAAATAGACGGCCCATATGCGCAACGGATCGGCGCCGGTGAAATCGGCGTTGGCGATGGTGCGCATCAAAAGCACCGGCAGGCCGATCCTGTAGACGAAGCCCGAAAGCACGCCGGCGCTTGTCGCAGGCAGATAGCGGACCTTGACGGCGACCCACCCGATCAGGATGAGGGCGAAGATCGGGATGACGCTGTTGAATATTTCTTGCATGGCGGGCTTTCAGGCGGGCGGCGCAGCTTGTGCCGCGTCTTCCGAAACTGTTCCCAGCGGCGACCGCTGTCAAGGTCGCCAGCCTGCCGGACAGTCTCCAGCCGCACCCGCCGTCTCAGTTTTTCAGGGCGGCCGCCGGCGACTGGCGATAGGCAATCAGCGCGGGCAGGGCGGAAAGCACGGCCGCGACCGCCACCAGCACGGCGGCGGAGCCGAGATCGGCGCTCGTGAACTCGACCGGAAGCGACACGCCGCGCTCGGCCGTGATCGACCGCGCGATCGCAAGCGCCGCCGCAAGGCCCGCCGCATAGCCGAGCGCGATGCCGAGCGCGACCAGCAGGAATAATTCGCTCCAGACGATCGTGAACACCGCGCCGCGCGGCGCGCCGAAAGCGCGCAGCGCCCCGATCTCGCGCCGGCGCTGGGACACATGGATGACGGTGACCAGCATGAGCGCCGCGGCCACCAGCACCTGCGCGCCCGCGGCGATCGCGGTCAGCACCTGTTTGGCGTCGCCGAGCGTGGCGTAGAGCTTCGTGAGCACCTCGGCCGGAAAGACGGCGAGCGTGTGGTCGCCGCGGTAGTCCTGCCGCAGCCGATAGGCATCGGCGATCGATTTCGGCTTCACCAGTATCGCGGGCAGGCCGGGCGTTTCGCCCGCATGCCAGTGCTCGTCAACAGGGGCGGAAGGATCGATATGATGATGGTCCTCGTCGTGCCCGGCTTCGTCGTGATCATCGTGAGCGGCGTCTTCGTCATGGTCCGCATCCGCATGTTCGGCTTCATGGTCATGATCATCCGCTTCGTGCTCATGCTCCTCGGCCTCATGCGCCTCCATGCCGTGGATCTTCCAGACGGCCTCGATCGGCACGAAGATGGCGCGGTCCCAGGGCGTGCCGGTCGGCTCGGCCCTGCCGGCAACGGTATAGGCGAGTTCGTCATGGGTGTGGCCGCCGGTCTCGACCGTGCCGTGCAGCGGTTTCACCGTGTCGCCGATTTCAAGGTCGACCGCCGAGCCGATTACCGCCTCGCCCAGATGATCGAAATTACCGCCTTCGGAAAACCCCGGCGTGGTGTTTTGGATCAACTCTGACGTGGTGCCGACGATCGGATAGCCGGCATAGCTGTCGCCGAAGCCGATCGGCGCGGCCCAGGCCACGCGCGGGTCGGCCTGAAGGTCGGGCAGGACGTCGCCATCCATCAGCGGCAGGTCGGCGGCCTGCAGGAAAACCGAGGAGAGCACGAGCTGGGTTTCGCTTCCCGGTGCGCCAATGACGAGATCGAATTTTTCGGAAGCCCGGGCGCTGCCGAGCCGGAGCGCCCGCTCCTCCAGCGTGACGGCGACGCCAAGCGCGGTTGCCAGCATGATCAGGATGACGATGACGATGGAGCCGGCCCAGAGACGTTTGAGGTCTGCGAGGATGAAACGGAACATGGGTCAGCCTCTCTTCTCGTCGCTGGCGATCGCGCCGGCAAGCAGCGATATCTCGCGCTTCAGCGGTGCAATCAGCCGCCGGTCATGGGAAACGACGATCAGTGTGGCGCCCTCTGCAAGCTCCAGCAGCAGCTGGCCGACGGTTTCGCCAGATGCGGCGTCGAGGCTCGCCGTCGGCTCGTCGGCGACGATGATGCCGGGTTCGCGCAACAGCGCGCGGGCGACGGCCACGCGCTGCATTTCACCACGCGACATCGTGCCGGTCTTCTGGTCGTGACGGGCAAGGCCGACGCGGTCGAGCAGGTCGTGCGCGCGTTTGATGCGCTCCGCCCCGGCGGCGCGGGCAAGCCTTGCCGGCAGCAGCACGTTGTCGAGTGCGGAAAGTGCCGGAAACAGGTGAAAATCCTGCATGATCAGGCCGATATTCTCGCCGCGAAACCGGTCCCGTCCGCTTTCGGACAGCGTCGAAAGCTCGGTGTCGCCCCAGCGCGCGCTGCCATGGGCGAGCCGCTCCAGCCCGGTGATGATGTTGACGAGCGTGCTTTTGCCGGAGCCCGAAGGGCCGGTGATTGCGACCCGTTCGCCGGCGGCGATCTCAAGCTTAGGGATCGTCAGCACCGGACTGTCGAGGCCCGGAAAGGTGACGGCGATATCGTTGAGCGAGAGAGGCAGCATCGGGACTGACCTTTCGGATATGTCGTTTCAGACCTTGCTGTAGCGCGCGCCACGCAGGCGCAGCTGGCTGACGAAGCCGGTCTCGGGGTCCACCCAGGAGCCGCTTTCGAGCGTGCCGGTCACCTCGATCATCTGGTTCGGCTGGGTGAATGTCTGCTTGCGGTCGAGATAGACGACCATGATATTGTCCGGCCAGTCGGCATCCGAGGAGCAGAACGGGCAGAGCGCCATCGGGATTTCCGAGAGCACGAAGAATTTCGCTTCCGCCTTCAGCGGCGGGGCCATGAAGCCGCGGATCGAGACCTTCTCCCCTGTCAGTTGCTTCACCTTGTCGGAGAATTTGAGGCCGAGCGGGCTGAAGGAGCCGTAAAGATCGTCGAAGGACAGTTCGTCGGCTGCAAAGGCGGGGCGAAAGGCAAGGCCGAGGCCGAGCGTGCCGAAGGCGGCAAGCAGGCTGCGGCGGGAAAGGGACAGAGCGGTCATCGGATCAAATCTCCTGGCAGGAGAGGACCGGGCGAAAACCACCCGGTCCCGTTTCGAAGGTGATGCTTACTGCTTCTGGCTGGCGCCGAGGGCGAAGCTGTCGGCCAGCACTTCATAGACGTCGGACTGCTCCATATAGCCCTTGAAGCCGTCGGCGCCGGGGCCGGAGGCCTGCAGCACGACGTCGTCGACGGCGTGAACGCCGGTCGAGGCGTCATAGGGCAGGTTGCCGGTGCGCAGAACAGCGCCGGGCACGTCCTTGTAGGCTTCGTTGGCGACGTAGCGGCCGTTCTCGTCCTTCACGGCCGGCTCGAACGGACCGTCCATCTTCGGGCGGAAGGTTTCGTAATAGTCGGGGAAGTTGTTGGCGAACATGGCCAGACGGCGGGAAACGTCGATCTGGTCCGGATAGCCGTCGCCGTTTTCGTCCGTGTAGTTCGGGAAGCCGGCGTCGTCATAGGTCATGACCTTGTTGCGCATCTCGTCGGCCTCGACCTCGTCGTCGATCGTGCCGATCACCGAGAAGCCGTGGGTGTGGTCGCCGGTGACGACGATCAGCGTATCCGGATTGGAATTCATCCATTCCATGGCGGCGCCGATGGCCTGGTCGAATTCGATCATGTCCATGACGGCGCGGTCCCAGTCGAGCGGATGCGACATCTTGTCGACATTGGCGGCCTCGACCATCAGGAAGAAGCCTTCCGGGTTCTTCGAAAGCTGGTCGATGGCAGCCGTCGTCATGTCCACGAGGCCGGGCTGGCTCGGGAACTTGTCGACGCTGCCCTTTTTCAGGAATTCGCGGTCGAGCGTCGAATCCATGTTGCCGGTGTGGAACAGGCCGAGCAGCTTGCCGCCTTCCGGCTTTTCGGCAGACGCCAGTTCATCGGCGGAGGTGACGACGGTGTAGCCGGCGTCTTCGAACATGGCGATGTAGTCATTGTCGTCCTTGCGCTTGGAGCCGGCGACATCGGACTTCAGGAAGTAGGCGGAACCGCCGCCGAGGATGACTTCCGGCTTGACGTCGTAGAACATGCCGACGATCTCGGCCTTGTCGCCGCGAAGACGGGTATGGGCGACGACGGCGGCAGGCGTTGCGTCTTCGATCTCGGCGGTGGAGACAACGCCGATCGACTTGCCGGTCTGGCGGCGCAGCGCCTCGGCAATGGTCTCGACCTTGGGATCGTCCAGGCTGTCCGGCGTGCGGTCGGCATAGACGCCGAGCGCGTTCACGCGGGTCTTGTGGCCGGTCATGTAGGCCGACATGGTGTTGGCCGAATCGGTCGCGATCGAATGGGTCGAGGAGGTGCCGATCGTGGCCATGTTGTCGAGGTCGTCCATGTTCAGGCGGCCGTTCGCCTTGCCCTCGGTCATGCCATTGGACATGATGCGGGCAGCGGTGCGGTGGCCCATGGACATGCCGTCGGCGACGAAGAAGATGATGTTCTTGGCCTTGGGCGTTTCCGGGGTGTCGTAAACGGTCCAGGTGACGTCCTTCTGCTCGTCGCCGGCTGTGACGGAAACGGCGTAATCGCCGGCCTCGGCAATGGCGAGATCGCGCAGGATCAGGGCGGAGCCGAGGCTCTCGTCATCCTTGCCCTTTTCATCGGCGACGAATTCGGCTTCCTGGCCGAAGACCTCGGCATAGGGCTTGCCGTTGACGGTGACGTCGATATCGCCGGCGTCATAGACCGCATCCAGCTCGACCTTGAAGTCGAAGGGCGAGGATGACAGCACGGTGGCGCGATCGAGCGGATAGATGGTTGCGGCATTGGCGGCACCTGCAAGGCAGGTGGCGGCGGCGAGAAGTGCGAGACGGGCGCGCATGGGAACCTCTTTTAAAGAGTGTCGGGAAGGGTGATACCAAGGACCAACGATTAGGACCCATATGATGCGCGCTGGAATGGCCATTCGAGTAGGAAAATACCACAGAGCGATGCTTGAGCATCGCGCGAGGATTTTGACGCCCTCGGTGGCCATTCCAGCCGCACCCTAAAGGGCCGGGCGCTTTTGAAAGCCTGCGTCGTTGAAAATCCTCGCCGTAGCTATGGCTACGTCTGCGGTTTTCGCCTAGCCGGCTTTCAAAATCGCGCCGGTCATATGAGTTCTAATCGTTGATCCTTGGTATTAGTGCGCTTCCGCGATAGTCCCGCCTGATAACAATCCGATGACGTTTTTGCTGCGGTTTGATGAACCTCAGGAACGGTAGCGCCTCCCGCGCGGCTTCAGGTAGCGCTTGCGCCGGCGCTTCTTGAGCGAGAAGTGCAGGACGCGGGTGATGTACCAGAACAGCGCAAGCGAAATCACGCCGGCTGCGAGAAAGCCGGTGGCATTGCCCATGACATGGGCGACGGCGATGATGTTGCGGGAGAATATGAAGCCGAGAATGTTATAGGTCGACACCCAGACGGTCTGGCCGCAGATGGCCGCGACCGTGAAGGCGCGCCAGCGCATGCCGGCAGCGCCCGCGACCGGGTTGATATAGGGGCTGATCTGGGCCAGCAGCCAGCGCGTGAAGAAGATCGCGAAAACGCCGCGCCGTTCCAGATAGTCCTGGGCGCGGTCCACCAGACGCTGGCGTTTGGGCCCGCGCGATGCGAACCGCGCCACATATTTCGCGCCGCCCTTGCGCCCCACCCAGTAGCCGATCTGGTCGGAGGTGCAGGCGGCGGCGAGACAGGCGGCAATGGCCGGCAGCATCGGCAGATCGCCAGAGGCCGCCAGCGATCCGCCAAACAGCATGATCACGGCGGCGGGCATCGGTATGCCGAGGCAGGCCAGAAACACGATGAGCGCCATGACCGGAATGCCGTAGACCGGCACCAGCGCCAGAAACTGTTCATTCATCGTCGCCGGCCTGTTCGTGCTCGTCGAGCGCTTCGGCGATCTGGTCTTCCAGTTCCTCCAGTGTCTCGCCCCGCTCCCGCGTGATCCGCCAGAGCGGCAGGCGGCGGCTGTGTTCCGGATCGAGGCCGAGCGCCTCGGCGAGGTCGTGCACGGGGATATCGTTGACCATCGCCACATGGCCGAGCGTCATCCAGCTCTTCAGCTCCAACTCGCGGGGGCTGTGCCAGTAATAGACCGCGAGCACGGTCTTGAGCGCCAAGGCCAGCGTCAAAAGCAGGGCCCCGATAAAGGCGATGGAAAGCGCGCGGTGGCGCTGCCAGAATGCGCGGACGGGTTTCAGCAGCGTCATGGGCCGTCCTTTCCGGGTACGCTGAAGGAAGCGGAGTGTCTCCGCCGGGCTTGCCTCATGCGATAACCGCTTGGCCGGCATTGCACAACACCCCTGCATGGCAGCGGCATGGCGAGGTTCTCGGCGGCCTCCGCGTTTTTGGGTATCGTCGCGCGGACCAATCCGCTATGAACCCGGTTCATGACGACAAGACAGGCGATGGAGATGCGCGACATGATCCGCGTGCACAAACACGATATTCCGGCAGAACAGGCGGCGCGTTACACCGGCGCAATCGCGATCGACAGCGAGACGTTGGGGCTTATTCCGCGTCGCGACCGGCTGTGCGTGGTGCAGATATCGCCGGGCGACGGCAGCGCCGACCTGATCCAGATCGCGCCGGGGCAGACGGAAGCGCCGAACCTTGTCGCCATGCTCGCCGATCCGGAGCGCCAGAAGATCTTCCATTTCGGCCGTTTCGATATCGCCGTGCTCTATCACACCTTCGGCGTGACCACCGCCAATGTGTTCTGCACCAAGATCGCCTCACGCCTGACCCGGACCTATACCGACCGGCACGGGCTCAAGGACAATCTCAAGGAAATGCTCGATATCGACGTTTCCAAGGCGCAGCAATCCTCCGACTGGGCGGCCGAGGAACTGACCGAGGCGCAGCTGCAATACGCCGCCTCCGACGTTCTCTATCTGCACCGCCTGCGCGACAAGCTGATGGAACGGCTGATCCGCGACGGCCGCATGGAACTTGCCAGCGCCTGCTTCGAGTTCCTGCCCGCACGGGCAAAGCTCGATCTTCTGGGCTGGGAAGAAACCGACATTTTCGCTCATAGCTAATCTGTTCGCTTGCGTCCACGGAGCGTTGGATTGGTTCCGTCGCCGCGACGGGCTTCTCCCCTCTCGGCGTCATCCTCGGGCTTGACCCGAGGATCTATTCACGCCGGTCGCGAGCGGCGTTGGCGTTTGGGCAGGCGGTCTCGCCACGAAAGGTGTCAGCCGTGACGCCAGTCGCATGGAGAGGTGCTTAGATCCTCGGGTCAAGCCCGAGGATGACGCCGGTGGGGCTGGCGGTTTCAAACCGCGTTTGGCGGCTTCCACCCCCTGTTGCATATCTGCAACGAATTTGTTTCGCGGCCTCTTTAAACGGCTGAAATCCGCTCCCATATCTGCTTCAGGCGGCAGCGAATGCCGCTGTCATCGGCTCGCCTCAGAAGAGGGGGTTGACCTGAATCATCGCTCTGTCGCTTCACAAAGGGCAGGGTGAGGAATGGAGGCACGAAACATGAATCTCGATAAATATTCCGAACGGGTCCGCGGCTTTCTGCAGTCCGCGCAGACCTATGCGCTGGGCGAGGGCCATCAGCAGTTCGACGCCGCGCACATCCTGAAGGTGCTGCTCGACGACGAGGAAGGCATGGCCGCGTCGCTGATCGCGCGCGCCGGCGGGGACGCTGCCAAGGCGCGGCTTGCCAATGATGCAGCGCTTGCGAAAATCCCGAAGGTTTCCGGCGGCAATGGCCAGATTTATCTGGCCCAGCCGCTCGCCAAGGTATTCACCACCGCCGAAGAGGCCGCCAAGAAGGCGGGCGACAGTTTCGTCACTGTCGAGCGCCTGCTTCTGGCGCTTGCCATCGAAAAGAGCGCGTCGACCGCGAAATCGCTGGCCGATGCCGGCGTGACGCCGAACGGCCTGAACGAGGCCATCAACGAAATCCGCAAGGGCCGCACCGCCGACAGCGCCAGCGCCGAACAGGCCTATGACGCGCTGAAGAAATATGCGCGCGACCTGACGGCGGACGCCCGCGACGGCAAGCTCGATCCGGTGATCGGCCGCGACGATGAAATCCGCCGCACGATCCAGGTCCTGTCGCGCCGCACCAAGAACAATCCTGTGCTGATCGGCGAGCCGGGCGTCGGCAAGACCGCGATCACCGAGGGCCTTGCGCTCAGGATCGTCAATGGCGACGTGCCGGAAAGCCTGAAGGACAAGAAGCTGATGGCGCTCGACATGGGCGCGCTGATTGCCGGTGCGAAATATCGTGGCGAGTTCGAGGAGCGGCTGAAGGCCGTGCTGAACGAAGTGCAGGCGGAAGCCGGCCAGATCATCCTGTTCATCGACGAGATGCACACGCTGGTCGGCGCCGGCAAGGCCGATGGCGCGATGGATGCGTCGAACCTTCTGAAGCCGGCGCTTGCGCGCGGCGAGCTGCACTGCGTCGGCGCGACCACGCTTGATGAATACCGCAAGCATGTGGAAAAGGACGCGGCGCTTGCCCGACGGTTCCAGCCGGTCATGGTTGCCGAGCCGACGGTCGAAGACACGGTGTCGATCCTGCGCGGGCTGAAGGAAAAATACGAGCAGCACCACCAGGTGCGTATCGCCGACAGCGCGCTTGTTGCCGCCGCCACGCTCTCCAACCGCTACATCACCGACCGGTTCCTGCCGGACAAGGCAATCGACCTGATGGACGAGGCGGCAAGCCGCGTGCGCATGCAGGTGGATTCCAAGCCGGAAGAGCTCGACGAACTCGATCGCCGCATCATGCAGCTCAAGATCGAGCGGGAAGCGCTGAAGAAGGAAACCGACACGGCCTCCAAGGACCGGCTGGCGCGGCTTGAATCCGAGCTTGCTTCGCTCGAGGAAGAAGCCGATGCGCTGACGGCGCGCTGGCAGTCGGAAAAGAACAAGCTCAACCGCGCCGCCGATCTGAAGAAACAGCTTGAGACGGCCCGCAACGAGCTTGCGATTGCCCAGCGCGGCGGCGAGTACCAGAAGGCGGGCGAGCTTGCCTATGGCACGATCCCGAAACTGGAAAAGGAACTGGCCGAGGAGGAGTCGGAAGACAATACCGTCACGGATTCGATCCTGCAGGAGGTCGTGACCCCGGACAATATCGCCCAGGTGGTCTCCCGCTGGACCGGTATCCCGGTCGACAAGATGCTGGAAGGCGAACGCGACAAGCTGCTCAGAATGGAAGACGAACTCGCGAAATGGGTCGTCGGCCAGGGCGAGGCGGTGCAGGCCGTATCGCGCTCGGTCAGGCGTGCCCGCGCCGGGTTGCAGGATCCGAACCGGCCGATCGGCTCGTTCATCTTCCTCGGCCCCACCGGCGTCGGCAAGACCGAGCTGACCAAGTCGCTCGCCAGGTTCCTGTTCGACGACGAGACGGCGATGGTGCGCATGGACATGTCGGAATACATGGAGAAGCACTCCGTGGCCCGGCTGATCGGCGCTCCTCCCGGCTATGTCGGCTATGACGAGGGCGGCGCGTTGACCGAAGCCGTGCGGCGGCGGCCGTATCAGGTGGTCCTGTTCGACGAGATCGAAAAGGCCCATCCGGACGTCTTCAACGTTCTGCTGCAGGTGCTCGATGACGGGCGTCTGACCGACGGCCAGGGCCGCACGGTCGACTTCCGCAACACGATCATCATCATGACCTCGAACCTCGGGGCCGAGTTCCTGACGCAGCTTGGCGACAATGAGGACAGCGAGGCCGCGCGCGAGCAGGTGATGGCGGTGGTCCGGGCGTCGTTCCGGCCGGAATTCCTGAACCGGGTCGACGATATCATCCTGTTCCACCGGCTGCGCCGGGACGATATGGGCCAGATCGTCGATATCCAGCTCGGTCGTCTGGAAAAGCTGCTGTCGGATCGCAAGATCGTGCTCGATCTCACGCCGGAAGCCCGCAACTGGCTGGCCGACAAGGGTTACGATCCTGCCTATGGCGCGCGTCCGCTGAAGCGGGTGATCCAGACGGCGGTGCAGGACCCGCTGGCCGAGAAGCTCTTGGGCGGCGAACTCTCAGACGGCACCCATGTGCGCGTCGATGCCGGCTCCGACCGGCTGGTGTTCACCACCGGCCGCAAGCTGGAAGACGCGGCGTAATTGGACGACGTGAAACGAAGGGGCCCGCCATCCGGCGGGCCCTTTTTTGTTGCGCGGCTATTTGCCGATCAGTTGGTGTTCGAGGCCACCTGGCCGCCGGCATTGTCGTTGCCGAGCAGGGCGTCGATGCGGGCGCGTTCCGACTGGAAGCGGGCGAGGTTTTCGCCGGCCAGCGCGTCGGAATTCGGGAAGCGGATCTTCATCGGATCGACCTTGCTGCCGTTGACGATCACCTCGTAATGCAGATGCGCGCCGGTCACCAGGCCGGTCGCCCCGACATAGCCGATGATCTGGCCCTGCTTGACGCGTGCGCCGGGTTTGACGCCGCCGGCGATCTTGCTCTGGTGGTTGTAGGAGGTCTCGTAGCCGTTGGCGTGGCGGATGATGGTCTGGTTGCCGTATCCGCTGGCCCAGCCGGCCTTTTCCACGACGCCATCGCCGGCGGCGATGATCGGAGTGCCTGTCGGCGCCGCCCAGTCGACGCCCGGATGCATGCGTGCATATTTCAGCACCGGGTGGCGGCGCATGCCGTAACCGGACGTGAACCGGCCGTTTGGCACCGGATTGCGTAGCAGAAAACGCCGGATGCTGCGGCCATCCTTGTCGTAGAAGTCCACGGCGCCGGTTTCCGGGTCGCGGAAACGGTAGAGCGCGATGTCCTGGCCGCCGATCTGCGCATCGATGTAGAACAGTTCGGACCCTTCCGTCGCCCCGCCCTTGGGATCGGCATCGGAGAAGAACAGCTCAAGCGTGTCTTCGGGCGAGGCCTGCGATTGCAGATCGACCTTGCTCGCCAGAAGATTGACCAGTTGCGCCGACATCTGTTCGTTCAGGTCGTAGCTCAGCATTGCCCGGTAAATGCCGTCATAGACCCGAACCGGCTTCTGCGCCGTGCCGAGCAGCAGGTCGGTCTCGTCGGCGGCGGCGTTGGCAACCGCATCGCTCATGGCCGGCGGCGTGCCCTTGACGAAGCGGCCCTCGTCGTTGAGCGCCATCGTCATGCGATGCTCGCCGTTGCGGTAGAGGCTGAGGCGCACGACGCGCATGTTGCGGCCCATGCGCAGGAGCCCGATGCGCAGCGTGTCGCCGGCCTTCAGCATCGCCGATCCCGTGCCCTCCTGGATCAGCCGGCCAAGTTCGTTGGCCTGCGGCGGGGGATAGCCTGCCGCAGTCAGAAGCGCCGACGTCTCCACCGCCTGTCGCACCGGCAGGATGTCGTCGCTGAAATCACGGGTGAACACGGATTGCAGCGCGCTCACCGACACATTCTCATCGATGATCTGGGCGCTGAGCGCGGGCTTGAGCGGCAACAGGCTGGGTTCCGGCTCAAACCGGTCGGGGTCGACATAGCTCAGCATCGAAATTTCGCTGACACTGTCCTGCAGCGAGGCTTCGTTGGCGAGAATGGTTGCCTCGATTTCTTCGGTGCTGAGGTCGGCGGCGAACGGCGCGTCCGGCCGCGTCATCGGAAAGGCGATCGAGCGGATCTCGACCTCGCCCTGGACATCCGTGTCGTAAATTACGTCGGCGCCGTGCTGGACATCGCTCGGTGCGTCGTTTGAGGAAAACACGGCGAAGGGATCGAAGGCCGGATAGGAAGGGGTCTCGCCGTAATTGGCGGCGAGCGCCATCTTGACCTCGGAAAACGGCTCGTAGTGAACCACGTCGCTATCGCCCTGCCGCACCGCAGTCGGCACCTGCAGGATGCGGCGGTTCGAGGGCTTGGCGATGACGGCGGTCTGCACCAGACGCGCCCCGCGAGCCGCACTTTCATTGTCATCCGGACCGGGCAACGCGGTCTTGGCAAAGGCGGAGGCGGGGATTGCGAGCCGTTCGCGGCCGTCGACGGCGACGGAAAGCGCGACCGCCATCAGCGCGGTGCTGGTCAGGCCCGTCAGGCAGACGCCGGCGAGCCAGCGCAGCGAAACGTCGCGCCGCGCCGGCGGCGTGCGGCCGTCGACGACGATCGGATTTCGCCGGCCAAAGGAACGCGCCGGATTGTCTTTCATTTTCATAGGCCTGTCGTCTCGCATCGTAATTTGCGTATCCGCCCGTTTCCATGTGCCGAAATTCGGCCGATTAGTCAAACCGCCACGGGCGCGCCGGGGCACGGTGGAGCAGGTTTGCGCGGGAGAAGCGCCACCATATGGAAGAGCTTCACATCAAAGAGGCGAGGCCCGCATCCATTCGGCGAAAAACGGGACGCGCCACGAGAGCCGTCCGCAAACCCGCACCTATATGGTTGACCCCGTCCCGCTGTCGGTGATCCGTACAGCGGCGCAAATGTCTCGTCTGAAGATGGCATATTGAAGGCGCTGTCATATCCGGCTATCGCCAGCCCGGGTGTTTCCCCCTTGCAGCCCCCGATTTTCGAGGAGCGGCGCCGGTCGAACTAAATTATCATTGAAATTCAATAGTATAACAAAAATGTCATTTTTTTTCGAATTGCGTTGTTGACGATCGGGAAGAGGTGGGTCTATAAGCCGCCTCACCGAACGACGGGGCGGCGCTGAAGCGGGGCCTACGGTTCGAAACAAAATCTTCCGACAGGCTTAAATGCTTCGTCAGGCTGAGCTTAACAGATTGGCCGAGAGTGGATTTGTGACGGAAAATTTCCGTCGGTTATTTGGACAATTGAATATGTGAAGAAAGAGAAACGTGGCGAGCGGCTTTGTTTCGGGTCACCTTCGGGTGGCTTGAGAAGAGACTTAGAAGCGGTCACGTTTTAGGAAACTGCTTGGACATTGCGCAGTGATGCGCGGTCTAAGGTGTGTATGAACACTTCGGTGTTTGACATTAAGTGCGCATCGTACTTTCTGAAGGCTTCGCCTTCAGGTCGATGCGACAAGGTTTCCGTCGATTCTTACTGAGGCAACGGAAGTT
>NZ_JBAKFR010000016.1:0-106558 GCF_053484295.1 Martelella sp. AMO21009 | reverse complement strand
AGCTCGACAGCTATGCCGTCACCCACGGCATGGATTCGCGGCAGATCATCGAGGGGATCGGCCTCGATCCACGCATCGGCGACCATTACAACAATCCCTCCTTCGGCTATGGCGGCTACTGCCTTCCGAAGGACACAAGGCAGCTTCTGGCCAATTATTCGGAGGTGCCGCAGAACCTTATCCGCGCCATCGTTGACGCCAACACCACCCGCAAGGATTTCATCGCCGAGCGCATCATCGCGCTGAAGCCGAAGTCGGTCGGCATCTACCGGCTGGTGATGAAGGCGGGCTCCGACAATTTCCGCCAGTCCTCCGTTCAGGGCATCATGAAGCGGATCAAGGCCAAGGGCATACCGGTTCTCATCTATGAGCCAACGCTGCAGAGCAGCGCCTACTTCAATTCTCCCGTGCTCCGGGATCTGGAAGCGTTCAAAAGCGAAGCCGGCCTGATCCTTGCCAACAGGATGACGGGCGAAATCTGCGATGTGACGGAGAAGGTCTTCACCCGCGATCTTTTCGGCGCTGACTGAGCGGTTCCCGGCCCGCACTTGCTGACGAAAGCCTGGTGCGACCTCCGTTCAAACCAGGCCGCCAAACCTCAAGACCTGCCGTAGATCCTGTCCAGCACGTCAGCGACGGCGAGCGCATGACGAATGTCCGGATCAAAGCCGTAGCCCTGCGATAAGCGCCGGGCGAAGCAACTGGCCATGCCTCCGGACCAATCGCTGCGCTCTTCACCGACAATCGCACGGTTGGTGCCCTGATGCCGCTCGGTGGCGAAATCGAAGAAGGAGCCATCGATGTTTCGCCAGAGAGCCGAGCCGTCGCTGCCATGAAACCGAGCGGAAATCTCGGCATCCTTTCCGGCATGGGCATTCCATGAGCAGGACAGCGAGACCCGCGCTTCGCCGGCAAGGTCAATATCGGCGATGGCGGAGTCTTCAACCTCGTCCGAGCCTCTTGCGAGAGCAACCCCGTTCCGGAACAGCCGGCCCTGAACGGAGCTCACGTCAGGAAAGCCAAGGCACCAGAGCGCGGTGTCGACGAGGTGGACGCCGAGATCGATGACGCAGCCGCCCCCGGAAAGCGACCGGTCATAGTACCAGGCTTTGTCCGGGCCGTAAGCATTGTGGAAGACAAGGTCGACGGCAAAGACGCGGCCGAGTTCGCCGCCTGCGATCATCCGCCTTATCGCCTCCAACCCTTCCGTGGCGCGGTAGGAAAAATCCACGCCGAGAAGCCGGTCGTTCCGCTCCGCGGTCGTAATCACGTCGGCGGTCTCGGCCGCTGTCCGTCCGAGCGGCTTTTGGACGAAGGCTGCCTTGCCGGCCTCAAGCACTGCAATAGCCTCGCGCGCATGGCTGGCGCTCGGCGTGGCGATCACCACGGCATCGAGATCGCAGGCAAGAAGCTCGTCAAGCGAGCTGCACGCAATGCCCGTCGGCGCAAGCTTATGCGCTTGCTCAAGCGTTTTATCATTGGCATCGGCCACCGCCGCGATTTCCACCAGCTTCGTGTTCGCGATCGCTTTCAGCCGGTTTTGGCCGATCCAGCCGGTGCCCAGAAAACCGACACGCGGCTTTGTCGTGGCCGGCCTGGTGGCGGTGAGGCTCGTTGTTGTCTGGCTGATGTTCATGCCTTCTTCTCCGAGGTTTGCGGTTTCTCCTGGCGCCGGGAGCGGCGGCGAAGCGCTCTTCAAACCGCGCGATTTCCCGAATGTTCCAGAAGAAGAACCCCGGCCTTTTCAGCTGTTCGAAATACATCAGGAACAATTACCCGCCTTTGCAGTTGGGAGCCCGATTTCAAACCCAAAAGCATCAAAACATTTCAGCAGGTGAACCATGACGAAAATTCTTGTAACCGGTGGATCGGGTTTCATCGGCCGGCATGTCTCCCACGAACTCGTCAACCATGGCTATCAGGTCAAAATCTATGACGCCCTGATTGATCAGGTTCATCAAGGCGGTCCCGTAACTGTTGATGACGCGACCGAACTTGTCCGCGCGGATATCCGCGACCGCGCGGCGCTCGATGAGGCGCTTGAGGATGTCGACGGCGTCATTCATCTCGCCGCAGAGGTGGGGGTCGGTCAATCGATGTATGAGATCGCGCGCTATGTCGGCGCCAATGATCTCGGAACGGCCGTGTTGCTGGAGGCCATGATCGGCCGGAACATCAACAAGCTGGTAATCGCCTCCTCGATGAGCGTCTATGGCGAAGGCCGCTACGAGGATCGCGAGGGCAAACATGTCTCAACCGCGCGGCGCAAGCCCGGCGACATTGCGATGGGCGACTGGGAAGTGCGCGCTGAGGACGGCGAAGCGCTGCGGCCGGTCGCCACCGACGAGACCAAGCCGGTTGATCTCGCCTCGATCTACGCGCTGACGAAATACGCCCAGGAACGCCAGGCGTTGATCTTCGGCGAGGCTTACGGCGTCGAGACTGTCGCTCTCAGGCTGTTCAACGTGTTCGGCATGGGGCAGGCGCTTTCCAACCCCTATACCGGCGTTCTGGCGAATTTCGCTTCGCGCCTTGCCACCGGAGAAGCGCCGCTGATCTTCGAGGACGGCGAACAGCGCCGCGACTTCGTCCATGTCGGCGATGTGGCCACCGCGTTTCGTCTCGCGCTTGAAACGCCCGGCATTGGCGGCGAAGTCATCAATATCGGCAGCGGCCGCGCCTACCGCGTCGCCGATGTCGCCACACTGCTGGCAGAAGCGATGGATCGGCCCGATATCCGGCCGGAGATCCTCGGCAAGGTGCGCAAGGGCGACATCCGCAACTGCTTCGCGGATATTTCCAAGGCGCAATCCCTGCTCGGCTTTGCCCCCGAAGGCTTCCTTGAAGACGGGCTTGACGAATTCACGGCCTGGGTCCGCGGCGAGGCGGTTGTCGACAATGCCGGCCAGATGCGGCATGAACTCGAATCGCGGGGGCTGGTATCGTGAGCGGGCGTCCCTTTCACCAGAAACCCTACGGATTTGTCGAATGGTTCCGGCCGGGTGAATATGAGTGGACGGAGGAGACCCTTCCGGGCCTGCTCGACTCCGGCGCAAGCTTCCTGCGCACCCATGTTTCCTGGGCGGAGTACCTCGCTCCGGGCGGAGAGGAATGGTTCGACTGGCTGATCCCGAAAATCGGCCCGGCGATCGACCTACTGCCCTGCATTCATTATACGCCGCCGTCGATGTCGCGCACCGGCAAGACCTCCGGCCCGCCTCATGATCTCAAAGCCTATGCCGATTTCGTCGATCATGTGCTGACCCGCTATGGCCGCCACTTCGAGCATATCGAACTATGGAACGAGCCAAACAACCTGCTCGACTGGGACTGGCGGCTCGACACCGACTTCCAGATGTTTTGCGAAATGGTGGGCGGCGCGGCCTACTGGGCGCAGAAACGCGGTTGGAAAACCGTCCTTGGTGGCCCGAGCCCGTTTGATCCCTATTGGCTGAACCTGATGGGCGAGCGCGGCGTGCTGGGCGTTGTTGATGCCGTCGGCTTTCACGGTTTTCCCGGCACCTGGGAGAGCGAGGAGAATACCTGGGCCGGCTGGGACCATCATATGGGCGAGATGCGCAACGTCGTCGAGCGCTACAATCAAGACGCGGCGATCTGGATCACCGAGGCCGGCTATTCCACATGGCGCAACGGCGAACTCGAGCAGGTCCGCCATTTCGTCGACACCATGAAATCCAGCGCCGACAGGCTCTACTGGTATGGCTGGCGCGACATCCCGGGAGACGTCGCCGTGCAGGAGGGGCACTGGTTCGACCCGCGGCACTACCATCTCGGCGTCGTCGATCGCTCCAACCGCCCGAAATTGCTGGCGAGGCTGCTGACGGAAGGCGGTCCGCAACGCCTTGCCGAGTTTGCCGATCTTCCTGCGCCCGCCATCAATGAGGGCATCCGCCCCGTGGTGATTACAGGGGGCTGCGGTTTCATCGGCGCCAATCTTGCCGACAGCCTGCTTTCGGATGGTGAAGATGTGGTGATCCTCGACAATCTGGGCCGGCTGGGGGTGGACCAGAACCTGCACTGGCTGAAAGATCGGCACGGCGACCGCGCCCATCCGTTCCTGGCAGATGTGCGCGACTTGCCGGCAATCGAAAACGCGTTTGCGGACGCGAGTGCGGTGTTTCACTTCGCCGGACAGACGGCGGTGACGACGAGCCTCGCCCATCCGCTCGACGATTTCGAGATCAACGCGCGCGGCACCATCAATGTTCTGGAAGCCGTTCGCAGGTCGGGCCGACGCACCCCGGTGATCTTTTCCTCGACCAACAAGGTCTATGGCAGCCTTGAGGACATCAGCCTTGCCGAAGAGGAAGACCGCTACACCCCGCTGGACGAAATCCTGCGCCACCACGGCGTGGCGGAAACCCGGCCGCTGGATTTTCACACACCCTATGGCTGCTCGAAGGGTGCGGCGGATCAGTACGTGCTAGACTATGCGCGCAGCCACGGCATTCCGACCGGCGTGCTGCGAATGAGCTGCATCTACGGCGAGCGGCAGTTCGGAACCGAGGATCAGGGCTGGGTCGCGCATTTTCTGCTGAAGGCGCTTTCCGGCGAGCCGATCACCATCTTCGGCGATGGCAAGCAGGTTCGCGACATTCTAGAAATCGGCGATGCGGTCCGCGCCTATCGTTTGCTCCTGTCGCGGATCGAAAAGATGCCGGGACGGGTCTTCAACCTTGGCGGCGGACCGCAAAACGCTGTGAGCCTTCTCCAGTTGCTGCGCGAAATCGGCCGCATCGTCGGTCATCCGGTCGATGTGCGTCATGAGGGCTGGCGCGAGGGCGATCAGCTCTATTTCGTTGCCGACACCCGCAGGCTGACCGAGGAAACCGGCTGGCAGACGCAGACGGAATGGCGGCGGGGCATCCGCGCGCTCGCCGATTGGCTTCGTGAAAACCGGCTTTCCGGCGGTGACCGTGAACAGCGCCGGAGGGCCGCGGGATGAAACAGGATCCGAGAGATGTCTGGGTCCAGCGCGATGGCGCGGCCGGCCAAAGGGCGAACGTTGCGCAGCACGGGAACGACGAACCGCTGCGGGTACTGATGACGGTCGACGCGGTCGGCGGTCTCTGGCGCTATGCGATGGCGCTCGGCGAACAGCTGAAGAAAAACGGGGTTGAAATTTGCTTCGCCGGCTTTGGACCCGCGCCTCAGCCCGAGCAGGTTGCCGAGGCCGAACGCATCGGCCGGTTGCGCTGGTTCGACATGCCGCTGGACTGGATGGTGACTGACGGGCACGAATTGGCCGATGTTCCGAAGGCGATCGCCGAGGCCTGCGAGGCGTTCGACGCCCATATCGTTCAGGTCAACCTGCCGACGCAGGCTGCCAGTCTCGAGGTCGATGTGCCGGTCGTGGCGGTCAGCCATTCCTGCCTGCCGACATGGTTCGAGGCGATGCGGGCGGGCGAGGAAAACGACATGCTCGCCTGGCACAGGCGCCTCAACCGCACCGGTTTCGACAATGCCGACGCCGTGGTCGCGCCGAGCGGAAGTCATGCCGCCGCGCTGTTCAGAACCTATGGCGAGATTGTTGCCCTGAAGATTGTTCATAATGCACTCTGCGCCGCGCCGGCCCCGGCGCCGAAGCAGAACTTCGTCTTCGCCGCCGGGCGGTGGTGGGACGAAGCCAAGAATGCGCGGACGCTGGATGAGGCAGCCCGCAGCGTCTGGTGGCCGGTGGTGCTTGCCGGCAGCGCTCGTGGCCCCGATGGCAGCGAAACCGGGATCGAACATGCGATCAATCGCGGCCCGCTGCCTTACGACGAGACCATGGCGCTGATGGCGCAGGCCGCGATTTTCGCCTCGCCGTCGCTCTATGAGCCTTTCGGGCTCGCGGCGCTCGAAGCGGCGGGTTCAGGCGCGGCGCTGGTGCTCGCCGACATCCCCACCTACCGCGAACTATGGGACGGCGCGGCGGTCTTCGCTGATCCGCACGAGCCGCAGGCCTTCGCCCATGCGATCAATCATCTGGCAGGCAATCCCCCTCTGCGGCAGCAGATCGCCAGCCGGGCGATGGACCGAAGCCTTCACTTCGCACCGCAATCGCAGGCCGCCGCCATGACGGCGCTCTACCGGGAACTCCTGAGCACGGCCGTAGCTGGCCGGACGGTGAGGTAATATGCGCTTTATTTTCTACACCCATTCGCTTGTCTCCGACTGGAACCACGGCAACGCCCATTTTCTGCGCGGCGTCATGCGCGCGCTCATGCGGCGCGGTCATACGGCACTGGCGCTTGAGGAGGGGGAGAGCTGGAGCCGCGATAATCTGCTTGCGGATCAGGGGCCGGCGGCGCTCGCCCGCTTTCACGATCACTTTCCGCATCATCAAAGCGAGACTTACGACGATGATGCTGACCACGAAGCGCTGATCGGCGATGCCGATGTCGTGGTGGTTCACGAATGGACCGATCCGGCGCTGGTCGCAAAGCTCGGAAGGCTGCGGCGGCAAGGGGGCAAGTTCCTCCTGCTGTTTCACGATACCCATCACCGCGCCGTCTCGGCCGAGACCGAAATCGCCAGCCTCGATCTCGACGGCTATGACGGCGTGCTTGCCTTTGGCGCGACCTTGAAGGAGCGATACCTGAAGGCCGGCTGGGGCAGCCGCGTCTTTGTCTGGCACGAGGCGGCTGACACAGCGCTGTTCCACCCTTTGCCGGACGAAGACCCGTCGCGCGATCTCGTCTGGATCGGCAACTGGGGCGACGGCGAGCGGTCGAATGAGCTCAACGAATATCTGATCGAACCGGCGCGCGCGCTTGGCCTCACCGGAACCGTGCATGGCGTGCGTTACCCGCCTAAAGCGCTGGAGGCGCTGGCAAAGACCCGGATCGACTATCGCGGCTGGATCGCCAATGCCGATGTGCCGCTCGCCTTCGCGCGTCACCGGGTCACGGTGCATATCCCGCGCCGGCCCTATGTCGAATCTCTTCCGGGAATCCCTACCATTCGCGTGTTCGAGGCGCTTGCAAGCGGCATACCGCTGATCTGCGCGCCGTGGCGCGACGCGGAGGGGTTGTTCCGGCCGGGAACGGATTACCTGCAGGCGGAAAGCGGAGACAAGATGCGCAGCCAGCTCCGCGCCGTCCTCTTGGATCCGGACCTTGCGACGTCGCTCGTCAAATCCGGATACGAAACCATCAGGGCGCGTCACACCTGCGAACATCGCGTCGACGAACTTCTCACCATTATCGAGCAGATCGGCGGCAATCAGCCGGCGATCGCGGAAGGAGCAGTTTCCAGATGAAGATCGCATTTTACGGATCAAGCCTGCTGTCGTCCTACTGGAACGGCGCGGCGACCTATTACCGGGGCCTGTTGAAGGCGCTTGCCGGTCTTGGCCACGATATCACCTTCTACGAGCCCGATGTTTTGGACCGGCAGGCGCACCGCGACATCGAACCGCCGGACTGGTGCCATGTCGTCGTCTATTCCGGAACGCTGTCCGCCATGCGCGAGGCCGCGGCAAAGGCAAGCGCGGCTGATGTGGTGATCAAGGCAAGCGGCGTCGGCTTTATGGACGAGGCCCTGCTTGAGGCGCTCCTGTTTTCGGTCCGCAAGGACGCGCTGAAGATATTCTGGGACGTCGACGCGCCAGCGACGCTTGCCGAGCTCGCTGCAGCGCCCGACCATCCGCTCAGGAAATCGCTTCCGGCGCTCGACATGGTCTGCACCTATGGCGGTGGCGACCCGGTGGTCGACGCCTATCGCGGGCTCGGCGCGCGCGCCTGCCTGCCGGTCTATAACGCGCTCGATCCCGATACCCATCATCCCGTTCCGCCAGACCCGCGTTTCGAGGCTGACCTCGGCTTTCTCGGCAACCGGCTGCCCGATCGCGAGGCGCGCGTGGAAGACTTTCTGCTGGAACCGGCGGAGAGCCTTCCGGACAGGAAATTTATCCTCGGCGGCTCCGGTTGGGAATCGAAGGCGATGCCGTCGAACGTGCGGGCCATTGGCCATGTGCCGACAGGCGATCACAACACCTTCAATGTCACGCCCATGGCGGTGCTCAACATTGCCCGCGCCAGCATGGCCGAAACCGGCTTTTCACCGGCGACGCGGGTGTTCGAGGCCGCCGGCGCGGGCGCCTGCCTGATCACCGACGACTGGAAAGGGATCGAGACGTTCCTGGAGCCGGACGCGGAAATACTGGTGGCGCGCGACGGCCGCGACGTTGCCGATCTGCTGGCCGGCCTTGACCATGACCGCGCACGCGCGATCGGCAGGGCGGCGATGCAGCGGGTGCTGCGCGACCACACCTATGCCGACCGCGCCGAAATCGTCGATCGCGCCTTTCGCGACCACTTCAAGGCAAAGGAAAACGCCGCATGACCAACCCCGCAACCGATACGCCCATGACCATCGTCGTCATCGGCATGACGCTCTCCTCATCCTGGGGCAATGGCCATGCCACGACCTTCCGCTCGCTGCTGCGCGGCGCCCGTGCGCTCGGCCACAGGACCCTGTTCCTGGAATGCGAGCGCCCGTGGTTTTCGGCCAACCGGGATATGCCCCATCCCGATTTCTGCGAGCTCGACTATTTCGACACGCCCCAGGACCTCGTCGACCGTCATGGCCACGCGATCCGGCGGGCCGATGCGGTCATCATCGGCTCCTACGTGCCACACGGGGCGGAAGTGATCGCGGCGGTCGCCGCCCTGCAACCCGAACGGCTGTGCTTCTACGACATCGACACGCCGGTGACACTGCGGCGTCTTCAGGAGGACAATGAGGAATACATCAGCCGCGACCAGGTGCCGCTGTTCGACATCTATTTCTCCTTCTCGGGCGGCGCCAATCTGGAGCGTCTGGAAACCGATTACCGCGCGCACCGCGCCGAGGCGCTCTACTGCTCGGTCGATCCCGATCTCTATCGGCCGACAGGCGCGCCACAGCAATGGGATCTCGGCTATCTCGGCACCTATAGCGATGACCGCCAACCGGTGCTTGAACGCCTGCTGATCGAACCGGCGCGTAGACTGCCGGAGAAGAAATTCGTCGTCGCCGGCGCACAGTATCCTGCCTCGATCGAGTGGCCGGACAATGTGGAGCGGATCGAACACGTGCCGCCGGCCGAGCATGCCGATTTCTACAGCCGCCAGCGTTTTACCCTGAACGTCACCCGCCAGGATATGGTCCGTGCCGGCTGGTCGCCGAGCGTGCGGCTGTTTGAGGCCGCCGCCTGCGGAACGCCCGTAATCAGCGATATCTGGCCCGGCCTTGAGGAACTGCTGCCGGACGGCGAAGCGATCCTTCTCGCCCCCGACAGCGATGCCGTTGTCGCGGCACTCACCGAAACCGATGACAGGCGCCTGGCCGAAATCGCCGATGCGGCGCGCCGGCGCGTGATGGCGGACCACACCGGCCGCGCCCGAGCGGAGGAACTGATCGCGGCGCTCGCCAGCCTGAAGGGACGGCGCGTCGAGGCGTGGGCGACCGCATCCTCAGCGGTCTGATCATGACAAGGAGGAACACGATGACGACAATCGATCGCAACAAGACTGAAGCCGATATTGCGGCGCTCGGGCCATGGTTCCACAATCTGCGGATCAACGGCATAGATACGGCGCCCGACCATTTCCTCGGCGACTTTCCGTCGATGAAGTGGGCCGGCTTCAGCCACGTGCTTCCCGACGATCTGGAGGGCCGCAGCGTCCTCGATATCGGCTGCAATGCCGGCTTCTACGCACTGGAGATGAAGCGTCGCAATGCAGGGCGCGTGCTCGGCATCGATTCCGACGAACGCTATCTGGCGCAGGCTCGCTATGCCGCTGAACAATACGGCGTCGACATCGAATACCGCCAGATGTCGGTCTACGATCTGCGCCAACTCAATGAGACCTTCGACCTAGTGCTGTTCATGGGCGTGTTCTACCACCTACGTCACCCGCTTCTGGCGCTCGATCTGCTCCATGAAACGGTGGTAGGCGACAAGATGCTGTTCCAGTCGCTGCAGCGCGGCAGCCAGCAAACGGCGGAGCTTGCGGAAAACTACTCCTTCGACGAGCAGGCGCTGTTCGATTGGCCGGACTTTCCGAAACTCCACTTCGTCGAACAACGCTACGCCGACGATCCGACCAACTGGTTCATCCCCAACAAGGCGGCCGTGGAAGCCATGCTCAGAAGCGCTGGTTTCTCCATCCTTGAGAACCCGGAGCCCGAGGTCTTTCTTGTCGAAAGGTCTGAGCGCTACTTCGCCGCGGAGCCGGCGCCGCACACCGGTTAGAGCCGCCGGGGCTCCGCACGCCCCGTTTCGTCGGCGCTATCGGCGTCATCGGAGTCGAAGAGCTCTCGAGTGGCCTCGTCGCTTCGTTTTTGTTCTGCGTTGGTAAGACGGCGCTGGCGGGCAATGCCGTAAGCAAAGGCGAGGCCAAGAAGCACCGGGCCGGCGGCCACCGCAAACAGCCACAGAAGGTTGGATAGGGACATTTTACCGCCTTTCTTTCTGGAAACGGGTTTGCGCCCCAACCGGTCAGTCCGGAGTTTGTTCCGAGGGGAAAGCCGCTTCGCCGATCTCTCCCACGCTTTTTCGGGAACCAATACCGCGACGCGTCGGTTAGGGCCGCAGGCAATGGCCGCGACTTCCCCGGCGTTCCAGGGCCGGACAAAACAACAGGAGAACGACCCATGGTAAATTCAGTAGCGCTGGTCACCGGAGCCGGTTCCGGCATTGGCAAGGCTGCGGCACTGGCGTTGGCGGCCGATGGCTATGTCGTCGGCGTCCTTGGCCACACGCCGGAGGAGAACCGCAAAACGGTAGTGGAAATCGAAGCCAATGGCGGCACGGCGATGGAGCTTTCCGCCGACGTGGCCCATGAAAAGGAGATGGCCGCGGCCGTGGACGAACTGGTTTCGAAACACGGCCGGCTTGACGCCGTCGTCGCCAATGCGGGCGTTAACGGCGTCTGGGCTCCGATCGACGAACTGGAGCCGAAGGAGTTCGACCACACCATCGCCATCAATCTGCGCGGCACGTTTCTGACGATCCGCGCGAGCGTACCGCACCTGAGGGCGGCCGGCGGCGGGTCGATCGTCGTGGTCTCCTCGATCAACGGCACGCGCACCTTTTCCTCGCCCGGCGCCACCGCCTACACCGCCACCAAGGCCGCGCAGCTTGCCATGGTCCAGCAACTGGCGCCCGAGCTGGGAAAGTCATCGATCCGCATCAACGCCGTCTGCCCCGGGGCCATCGACACCGAGATCGACGACAACACCAATATCCGCCGTGCCGACAAGAGCGGCATCGAAAGCGAATGGCCCGAAGGCAACATACCGCTGACGGGCGGCGCGCCCGGCCGCAGCGAAGATGTTGCAGCCGTCATCGCTTTCCTGATCTCAGAAAAGGCCAGGCACGTCACCGGCACGCCGGTCTGGGTGGATGGCGGCCAGGGGCTGCTGCGCTGAACGCTTTTTGAAAGGAGCACATCATGACCCAATCAAAAACCACCACGAACCACGACGAGATTCGCCGCTGGGTTGAAAACCGGAACGGGCGACCCAGCATTGTGCCCGCCGGCGATGAAGGCGGCATTCTGCGGATCGATTTCGCCGAACCGGACGACAATCTGAAACCCGTCGACTGGGATGAATTCTTTCGTCTGTTCGAGGAGAACAACCTCGCCTTTCTCTATCAGGAAGAGACAAGCGACGGCGAGACGAGCCGGTTCAACAAATTCGTTTCGCGGGCATGAGGCCCGACCGCCGGACGACCGCGAGCCTGCCTCGCGGCCAGAGCCGGACCTGAGTTTCAACGATCGAGGGAGTATTAAATGCTGAAATGGGCACTGATTTTTCTGGTCATCTCATTGGTGGCCGGCTTTTTCGGCTTTACCGGCGTATCAGCCGCCGCCGCCAAAATCGCGAAAATCCTGTTCTTCATCGCGATCGCGATCTTCCTGATCCTGCTCGTGCTCGCGCTGCTGGGCATTGGCGCCGCTATCTAGCGCCGAGACCTACGAAAGCCGCCGCGCGCCTTTCAGAAAGGCGGTGAGGCGGCTTTCGGATACGCGCAGACCGTTGATCGGTTTTGCCGGACGCGCCGCCTGGCGCATCAGCAGGCGGCGCTCCGCAGCGTCATTGGAAAGCGCCAGCACGGCGGGATGGATGTAGCTGTTGCGGCAGATGGTCGGCGTGTTGGAAAGCTCGCTCGCGGCAGCTTCCGACATGGTCTTGATGAGCGGCGTCTCGCCGTTGCGGATATCCTGTTGCGCCACGTCGAAGGCGGCGACGGTCCCGCCCCAGGTGCGGAAGGTCTTTGCCGAGAACGGCGCGCCGGCAATTTCGGCGAGATAGGCGTTCAGCTGTCCGGAATCGACGGACCGCGGCGTGCCGTCCTCCTCCCGCCAGCCGAAGAGCTGGCGACCGGGCAGGTCCGCGATCCGCTCCAGGACACGCTGCAGGCGCGGGGCCTGAAGCCGGCGGCGCGCCCGCCGTCCGCCCTTTCCGGCAAACTCCAGCTCCAGGTGATCGCCGAAGCGCACATGCCGCTTGAGAAGGGTCGAGGCGCCGTAGGTGCCGTTTTCCTCGAGATAGGAACGGTTGCCTATTCTTAGGTGGGCGGCGTCGAGAAGCATGGTCATCGCGCCGAGAACGGCGCGGGGAAGATCATCGAGCTGTTCGGCATCGGTGCGGGCGCGTCGGCGGATCCGCGGCAGGACCGCCGCGAAATCGACGAGTTGGTCATACTTCTTTTCCTCCCGAAGCGCCCGCCAGTCCGGATGATAGCGATATTGCTTGCGCCCGCGCGCATCGTAACCGGTCGCCTGAAGGTGGCCATCAGGTCGAATGCAGATCCAGACGCGTTCATGGGCGGGCGGGATCGCCAGTGCATCCAACCGCCGACGCATTGCCTTGTCGCGCACCAGAGCGCCATCCGGCATCCTGTAGCTGAAGCCGCGGCCGCGGCGTTCGCGCGAGATGCCGGGGTCCCGGTCGCTGACATAGACAAGGCCCGCCTGTTCCAGAATGTAGACCTCATCGTCCATTTGGTCTTTCACCGAAGATGTCCTCGCCCCAGTGAACATGGGAAGGATCCGAGCCTCGCCCTGCCATTACCGCCTTCAGACGGTCGCGACGATTTATGCGCTTCGCGCTGAAACAGGAACATTCGCAGGTCCTTCAAGTTTGATGAGCAATGAAACGGCATCCAATGCCGAAACACGCGCTATGGATTGGATAAATCATGTTCAAGAACGGTCTCTCCCCGCTTACTCTGGCCCTCGTGGTGGCGGTTCTGATGCTGCTGGCGGTGGTCGGTGTCTATCGGTTCAACGCAGCGCCGGTCGAAGCGCCGACCCGGCATCCGCCCATCGAAGACGTGCCGCCGAGCGCCACGGGCGACGCCGACACCCCTTGAGCGGGCGTCGGCGCCGATATTTCTCAGGCCACGCTCAGTACCACCTTGCCCTGCGTATGCTGGTTTTCCAGAACCGCCTGGGCCTTCGCCGCTTCGGAAAGCTGAAAGGTGTTCTGAACGGAAATCCGCAGCTTGCGCCGCTCGACGAGTTCGGCGATCTCGGCGAGCTGGCCGCCGTTGGGTTTGGCCATGTAGCCGGCGGTGCGGACCTTGAATTTCGAGGCGGTTTCCCGGTCGGGCTCGCCAAGCGTGGAGACCATGATGCCGCCTTCCTTCAGCACCTCAAACGAACGCATGCGCGTTTCGCCGCCGATCAGGTCGAACACGAGATCGACCGGATCGAGGACGTCCTCGAAGATTTCCGATTTGTAGTCGATCACCTGATCGGCGCCGAGCTTGCGGGCGAATTCCATGTCTTCGGGCGAGACCGTCGTCGCCACCCAGGCGCCCTTCGCCTTTGCGATCTGAACGGCAAGATGACCGACGCCACCGCCGCCGCCATGGACGAGGACGCGCTGGCCCTCCTGAAGCCCGCCGTGATCGATGAGACCCTGCCAAGCGGTGAGGCCTGCAAGCGGAACGGCCGCGGCTTCCTCGGCGCTCAGCGATTGCGGCACGGCGGCGAGATGCTCTGCTGGCACCGCCACATACTCGGCATAGCCGCCGCGGCCCATGTCGAGGAAGGCGAACACGCGGTCGCCGACCGCGATGTGTCCGACCCCTTCGCCAAGCGCCTCGACGTCTCCGCAGATATCGCGGCCAAGGATCATCGGCAGCCTGTCCTCGCCAACGGCGCCGTAATCGCCGGAACGGATCTTCCAGTCTACCGGATTGACGCTCGCGGCAAGCACCTTGACCAAAACCTCGCCAGCGGCCGGCTCCGGCCGCTCGACCTGCTCGAGCTTCAGAACCTCGGGCGTCCCGAAATCGTGGTTGCGGATCGCTTTCATCTCTGCCGTCTCCTTTGTTGGTGCGGCGGTCACACCGCCGTCATTCTGTGCCCAAACGATTGAAACGGCGGATTGTTCGCACCGTCGTCCAAACGACCGGAAGATTCCGGAACCAAACGGGATGACTTCAGTTAGGCGCTCAACCAGGGATCGACCGGGAAGGCCGCGCGGCGAGCGCGCGGCAACCGGGGCCCCAACAGGAGGACGCCCAATGAAAGCTCTGCGTTGGCAAGGAAAACACGATATCCGCTGCGAAGCCGTGCCCGATCCCGAGATCGAGGATGGCCGCGATGCAATCATCAAGGTCACGGCCTGTGCCATCTGCGGCTCGGACCTCCATATCTACGAGGGCACGATCCCGGAAATGCACCATGGCGACGTCATCGGCCACGAGGCGATGGGCGAGGTCGTGGAAGTCGGCCGCGACAACAGCAATCTCAAGGTCGGCGACCGGGTGGTCGTTCCCTTCACGATCGCCTGCGGCGAATGCTTCTTCTGCAAACGCGGATATTTCTCCGGCTGCGAACGCTCGAACCCCGACAGGGACAAGGTCAGCAAGCTCTGGGGCAATTCCCCCGGCGGCCTCTTCGGCTATTCGCACCTGCTCGGCGGCTATAGCGGCGGCCAGGCGGAATTTCTGCGCGTCCCCTTTGCCGATGTCGGCCCGGTGAAGGTGCCGGAGGGACTGACGGACGAACAGGTCCTGTTTCTCTCCGACATTTTCCCGACCGGCTACATGGCGGCCGAGAACTGCGACATTCAGCGTGGCGACACTATTGCGATCTGGGGCTGCGGGCCGGTCGGCCAGATGGCCATCCGCTCGGCTTTCCTTCTCGGCGCCGAACGCGTTATCGCCATCGACACCGTGCCCGAGCGACTGGAGCTCGCCCGAAAAGGCGGCGCGGAGACGATCGATTTCCGGGAGGACGACGTCTACGACCGTATCATGGAACTGACCCGCGGCCGCGGCGCCGACGCCTGTATCGACGCTGTCGGAACAGAGGCCGATGCCTCGGCTAGCTGGGACTCGCGCTGGGATCGGATCAAGGTCGCGACCTTCATGGGCACCGACCGTCCGCACGTCCTGCGGCAGGCGATCCATTGCTGCCGCAATTTCGGAACGGTCTCGATTGTCGGCGTCTATGGCGGCTTTCTGGACAAGGTGCCGATGGGCTCCGCCATCAATCGCGGCCTAACCTTCAAGATGGCGCAGACCCCGGTGCAGCGTTACCTGCCGAAGCTGATGGACCTCATCGAGCGCGGCGAAATCGATCCGTCCTTCGTCATCACCCACACGGCGTCGCTGGAGGATGGGCCCGAGCTCTACAAAACGTTCCGCAACAAGGAGGATGGCTGCATCAAGGCCATCATGAAACCATGAGCAATGATCAGAAGAATGAGCTTGCCGTCATTACCGGCGCATCGTCGGGCATCGGTTTCGAGCTGGCAAAATGCGCGGCGGAAGACGGCTACGACCTTGCGATCGCGGCGAACGAGCCAGAGATCCAGGCCGCCGCCGACAAGCTGACGGCAATGGGCGTCAAGGTCTATGCCGCGGAGGTCGATCTGGCAACGCGGGAGGGTGTCGCCCGCTTCGCCCATGCGATCGAGCAGACCGGGAACCCGGTCGGGTTGCTGATGGCCAATGCCGGACGCGGTCTCGGCCACGGCTTCCTCGATCAGGCGCTGGAGGACGCGCAACAGGTCGTCGATACCAATATCAGCGGCACGATCACGCTGGTCCATGAACTCGGCCGGCAAATGCGCGAACGCGGTGAGGGCCGGATTCTGTTCACCGGCTCGATTGCCGGGCTGACGCCCGGAAGCTTCCAGGCGGTCTATAACGGCACCAAGGCTTTCGTGAATTCCTTCTCCTTTGCGCTGCGCGAGGAGCTGAAAGACACGGGCGTGACCGTCACCTGCCTAATGCCGGGCGCCACCGATACCGCGTTCTTCGAACGCGCCGGGCTTACCGATACCGCGATCGGGCAGGGCGACAAGGACGATCCGGAAAAGGTCGCCAGGGCCGGTTACGACGCGATGAGGGCAGGGGAGGGCGATGTCGTCGCGGGCTGGAAAAACAAGGCCATGGCCGCCGCTTCCGGCATGGTGTCGAGCGAAAGGCTGGCGGCCCAGCACCGCAAGATGGCCGAACCGGGCTCCGGCAGGAACTGAGTGCAAGGGGCAGCGGCCCGGTGGTTTCGGCTACCCCTGAATGAAGCAAGGAAACCTCCGGCCCGGGAGGCCGGAGGCGACGACCTCAGATTTTGCTGACGGCGTCCTTGCCCTTCATACCGTCGCGGCTGTGCCCGAGATCGAGATCCGTCTCGGGCTCGGCTTTCAGTTCGTCCGGAACCATCTGGCCGGGGCCGCCCTTGGCGATCGTCGTGCCGCCATCGACATACCATAGCGCGCCGGTGACGTTTGACGCCTCGTCCGAAGCGATGAAGGCGTAGACATTCGCAATTTCCTCCGGCGTGCCCCGGCGTCCGAGCACGGTGCCGGCGAGCGTCATCTTCTCCATCTGATCGTTCATCGGACCGGTATTGGTATGGGTCCAGGCCGTGTCCACCGGTCCCGGGCACACGCAGTTCGCCCGCACGCCGTATTTGCCCTGCTCGAACGCGACGCCGCGCATGAAGGCGTGCACGAAACCCTTGGTCCCGCCGTAGGGCGTGTTGTTCGCTTCGCCGACCTCTCCGGCTTCCGAACCGGCGGATATCACGACGCCGTGCGTCTCCTGCAGATGCGGAAGCGCGTATTTGGTCATCAGGAATACCGAGCGGACGTTGTCGGTTATGGTGCGGTCGAAGTTTTCGACGGAGTAGTCCTGGCACTCAGCGGCCTCGAGAAACACCCCCGCATTGTTGATCAGGATGTCGAGACGGTCATACCGCTTGATGGCTTCCGCGACACAGGTTTCGGCAACCCCATGGTCGCCAAGGTCGCCGGGGAAGGTTTCCGCCTCGCCGCCCTTGTCGCGGATGGCGGCGGCGACGTCATCGATCGGATCGCCGGGCAGGCCGGCAAGCAGCAACCTCGCGCCCTCCCTGGCGAATTTGTGTGCGATGGCTTCCCCGATCCCTGTACCGGCTCCGGTGATCAGGGCGATCTTTCCGTCCAGTCGTCCAGTCATGATCTTGTCCTTTCCTGGCATGTGGTTCGCCCGCCCAACTGAACGGACTGGACGATGTTCCGAGAAATGATGAGACCACGATCAGGACAGGACCAGCCGGATCGCGTGACCGAGCGCAAGCATCGCCGCCACGCCGATCAGCCAGTAGCAGACGAACCAGCCCAGGCGCTTCAGCCACTTCCGACGGGGCATCAGTGATAGCCCTCGGAGAGGTCGACCTTGCCTCTGAAAACCCAGTAGGCATAGGCGGTATAGGCGAGGATGATCGGGATCAGGACCAGCGCGCCCACCAGCAGGAAGCGCAGGGAGCTATCCGGAGCGGCGGCCTCTTCGATGGTAAGCGCGCCGGGCACCATATAGGGGTAGAAGGAGATCCCGAGGCCGGCATAACTCAGGACGAACAGGCCCAGCGCCGCGAGAAACGGCTGGAGATGTTTTTCACGCTCCAGCCCAATCCAGAGCCACCCGGCGCAGGCAATCACGGCGAGCGGCACCAGCGCCGAGAAGAAGGCCGTCGGCCAGCCGAACCAGCGTTCGAAATAGACCCGGTTGATGAACGGGGTCCAGAGCGAGACGATGGCGATCGCGGCAATCATGGCAATGGCCGTAGGCGCAGCAAGCCGGCGCGCCCGCGCCTGCACCGGGCCTTCGGTCTTGAGGTTGAGCCAGGTCGCGCCCAGAAGCGCATAACCGATGACCAGGGCAATGCCGGTGACGAGCGAGAACGGCGTCAGCCAATCCCACCAGCCGCCGGCGTACTGGCCATCCTCGATGCGGATGCCCTGAACCAGCGCGCCAAGCGCGATCCCCTGCATGAAGGCCGCCACCAGCGAGCCGGCAAAGAAGCCGGTGTCCCAGCCGCGCCGGATCTCGCTTCTCCAGCGGAACTCGAGCGCGACGCCGCGGAAGATCAGCGACAGCAGCATCAGGATGATCGGCATGTAAAGCGCCGGCAGGACCGTGGCGTAGACGACCGGAAAGGCGGCCATCAACCCGCCGCCTCCCAGCACCAGCCAGGTCTCGTTGCCATCCCAGACGGGCGCAACCGTTGTGGTCAGGAGATCGCGCTCGTCGCGCTTGCGGAAGAAGGGCATCAGGATGCCGGTTCCGAGGTCGAAACCGTCCATCACCACATAGGCAAGCACGGCAAAGGCAATGATCGCGGCCCAGATGGTAGCAAGATCGAAGCTCATTTATCGTTCTCCCCGGTCGCTTCGCCCGGACCCGGCGTGATGCCGGAGGATCGCAGCGGTCCTTCCTTGAGGTCATGGTCGTCGCCGGTTTCGGGCGGTCGCCGCATCAGTTTCAGGAGGTAAAAGACGCCGGCGCCAAACACCGCGAAATAGACGAGGATAAAAGCGATCAGCGAAGCGCCAACGGCCGGCGCGCTGACCGGCGACAGGCTGTCCGATGTCCTGAGCAGGCCGTAGACGGTGTAGGGCTGGCGGCCGATCTCGGTCGTATACCAGCCGGCCAGCACGGCAATGAAGCCCGAGGGACTTGCCGCGATCACGACCTTCTGCAGCAAGCGGTTTTCATAGAATGTGCCGCGATAGCGAGCGTATAGTGACCAGAGGCCGATCGCCAGCATCAGGAAGCCGATACCGACCATGATGCGGAAGGTGAAGAACACCGGCAGCGCCGGCGGACGCTCGTCGCGCGGCCATTCCTTCAGGCCCCTGATCGTCTTGTCCCAGCTGTGACGCAGGATGACGGAGCCGAGCCGCGGAATCTCGATCGCAGCATGTGTCTCCTCCGCCCGGTCATCGGGTATGCCGAACAGGATCAACGGCATGCCATCCTCATGGGTCTCGTAATCGCCCTCGATCGCGGCAATCTTCTGCGGCTGGTGTTCCAGCGTGTTGAGGCCGTGCTGGTCGCCGGCAAATATCTGGATCGGTGTGACGATCGCAGCCATCCACATCGCCATCGAGAACATGATCCGCGCCTGCCGGTTATTGGCGTTCTTCAGCAGATGAAACGCCCCGACCCCGCCGATGACGAAGGACGTGGTCAGCAGCGCCGCGAGCACGGTGTGGGTGACGCGATAGGGAAAGGACGGATTGAAGATGATCGCCCACCAGTCTTCCGGCAGGAAGTGGCCGGCGGCATCGCGGCTGAACCCCGCCGGCGTGTGCAGCCAGCTATTGGCAGAGGTAATCCAGGTGGCTGAGATCAGCGTGCCGAGCGCCACCATGCAGACGGCCACCATGTGCAGCCCGTCGCCGACGCGGCTGCGCCCGAACAGCATGATGCCGAGGAATCCCGCCTCGAGGAAGAACGCCGTCAGCACCTCGTAGCCCATCAGCGGACCGATGATGGCGCCGGCTTTTTCCGATAGCACAGCCCAGTTGGTGCCGAACTGGTAGCTCATGACGATGCCGGAGACGACGCCCATGGCAAACGCCACGGCGAAGATGGTTTTCCAGTAGTCGAAGAGCCTCAGATAGGCAGGGTCGCGCTTCCACAGCCAGAGCGCGTTCAGGGTCGCCAGATAGCAGGCCGTGCCGATGGAGAAGGCGGGAAAGACGAAATGAAACGAGACGGTAAAGCCGAACTGAATGCGCGCCAGCATTTCCGCCGTCAAGCCGAGAAAGGTCATCGGCTGAAATCCTTTGAAACAGTGTGTGCGCTCTGACCCGCCCGGGCAGCAAGTTTCTCCTCGCCCGGGCGCGCCAGCATGTCTTGGCCGCGTTCCAACCGCGGGGTCACAGAACCTCGCGGACGGTGTCCGATCCGATGGTAAGCGCAATCTTGCCGCGTTCGGGCGTGCCGCGGGCGAGTGAACGGGCGAAATGGGCTGCCTGCTTGGCGGTCACCTTCGGCGGCTGCGGCGGTTCATGGGGGTCGACGATCGCCTCGATCACCGCCGTACGCGGGGAGGAAAGCGCTGTGGCGAGCGTTGCGGCGCACGCGCCTGGCTCCTCGATGCGGAAACCATCGACGCCGAAGCCGCGCGCCACCATCTCGAAATCGATCGGCTGCAGTTCGCACTCATATTCCGGATTGCCGAGGAAGACCATTTGCTCCCATTTGATCTGACCGAGCGAATTGTTCTTGATGACGACGACCTTTAGATTGTCGAGCCGATAACGGGCGCAGGTGGCGAGTTCGCCGATCAGCATGGTCAGCGCTCCATCGCCGACGAAGGCCACGACCTGCCGTTCGGGAAAGGCGATTGCCGCGGCGATGGCGTAGGGCAGCCCGCAGGCCATCGAGGCAAGCGTGCCCGAACACGAGAACATCATATCGGGCTTGAGCGTGAGATGCCGCGCCGCCCAGGTGGTCACTGTTCCGGAATCTGTCGCGATGATCGCATCCGGCGCAAGCAGCCGGTCGAGTTCATGGGCCACGACCTGCGGCTTCATCGGCATATCCTTCCGCGTGCCCCGCTCCTCGAGCAGGTCACGCCACTCTGCCATGTTCTTCTGCGCCTGCTCTAGGAAGGAGCGATCCTCCCGCACTTGCAGGAGCGGCTCCAGATGCCGGAGCACGGCACGGGCGTCACCGGCAAGGCCGCAATCGACCGGATGGCGCAGGCCGATCCGGGTCGCATCGAGATCGATCTGGACCACGTTGGCCCGGCCCGGTTCGGGATAGTATTCGATGTAGGGAAACGCTGATCCGACGATCAGCAGCGTGTCGCAGTTTTCCATCGCCTCCTGCGAGGGGAGGGTGCCGAGCATGCCGATGCCGCCTGTCGTATAGGGACTGTCGTCGGCGACGGCGCCCTTGCCCAGCAAGGCCTTGACGATCGGGGCGCCCAGTTTCTCGGCGACCTGTTCGAGGAGATCGCCGGCGCCGATCGCGCCCTGTCCCGCCAGAATGACGGTCTTCCTGCCGTTGTTGAGGATCGAGGCCGCAGCCTGCAGTTCCTCTGCCGCCGGAACCGGCATAGTCGGACCGGGTTGGCCCTCGGCGTGGCCGGGGACGTTGCGGGCCGAGCGTTCTTCGGTGGCGATCAGTTCGGACTGGATATCGACGGGTATCGTCACATGGGAGACGCCGCGCCGCGAGACCGCTGCCCTGCAGGCGAGATCCACGGCATTGGCCATATGGGCTGCCCCCATGATGCGGGTGTTGTAAACGGAAACGTCCATGAACAGCTTGTCGAGTTCGACATCCTGCTGGGTGTGCGTATGCAAAAGATCGTGGAACTGCAGCCCGGTTATCGCGAGCACCGGCTGACCATCGAGCTTCGCGTCGTAAAGCCCGTTGAGGAGATGAATACCACCCGGGCCGGACGTTGCGAGGCAGACGCCGAGCCGACCGGTCCATTTGGCATAGCCACAGGCGGCGAAGGCAGCCGCTTCCTCGTGCCGAACCTGGATGAAGCGGATCTCATCCTTCCGCTTTCTCAGGGCTTCCATCACGCCATTGATTCCGTCGCCCGGCATGCCGAAAATCGTGTCCACGCCCCACTCGATCAAGCGATCGACCAGCACGTCACCTGCTGTCATCTTGCTCATGAGCTTGTCCTTCCGGTTATTCTGTTGGTTGCGCTTCATCCGGCCAACCACCAAGAGGCCGAGATGTTCCTGCCGACAGAGCTTTTCCAAAAGGCGCTCGAATGGCCGCATGTGCCGAGCGGTATCAGCTGATAGAGGGCGATGCGAGCAGGCTGTCGATTGCCGCGCCATGTTGATCGGAGCCTCAGAACCTCCCTTGCGGCGCATTGTTCCGAGCTTGAGCATCGGGCGCGGCTTCTTCCGGAACCTTTGGCGTCTTTTCCAGTTCGAAGGCTCAACCAGGAAAGGAGTTGAGATGACGTTATTCCCGAACGATCAGAGCGACATCATGGAACGCATTTCGGCCCGCAGCACCATGCGGACGGCCGTGGTGACCGGACCGGGGCGCATGCATACCGAGGAGAGGCCGCTGCCGACGCCGCAGGCGGGCGAAGTGCGCGTTCGGCTGGAGGGTTGCGGCGTCTGCGCTTCCAATCTGGTGCCATGGTCGGGTCCGGAGTGGATGGAGTTTCCGCTGCCGCCGGGCGATCTCGGCCATGAAGGCTGGGGGCTTGTCGACAGCATCGGCGCGGATGTCGATCCCGGTCTGCTCGGCCAGCGGGTGGCCACACTTTCCCATGCGAGCTATGCCGAATACGACATTGCCCAAGTGGATGAAATCGTCCCCTTGCCGAAGGAACTGGATGGCCGTCCCGTGCCGGGCGAGCCGCTCGGCTGCGTCGTGAACATCTTTCATCGCAGCGGTATCCGGCCTGGCGACCGGGTGGCGATCATAGGCATCGGCTTCCTCGGAGCCCTGCTCACGCAGCTTGCCGCCAATGCCGGAGCGAAGGTGATTGCGATTTCCCGGCGGCAATCCTCGCTCGCGCTCGCCGAACAGTTTGGCGCGGCAACGACGATCGCCATGGACGACCACTGGCAGATCATAGAAACCGTCAGCCAAATGACCGAAGGCCGGTTCTGCGATGTGGTCATTGAAACCGCTGGAAAGCAGTGGCCGCTTGATCTTGCCGCAGAACTCTGCGCCGAGCGTGGTCGCCTGATTATCGCCGGCTACCACCAAGACGGTCCGAGGCAGATCAACATGCAGCTCTGGAACTGGCGCGGCCTCGACGTCATCAACGCCCATGAACGCGCGCCGGAAGCCTATCGCAAGGGCACGACGGAAGCGATCGAGGCCGTGGTCGCGGGACGGCTGAATCCCTGGCCGCTCCTGACCCACAGCTATCCGCTTGATCGTCTTGGCGACGCGCTGAACGACGCGGAGGCCAGGCCCGACGGCTTTGTCAAGGCTTTCGTTAGTTTCGACTGACGGATAGCGGTGCCGTCTACCGCTCATCCTTCTTCGGCTTCTCCGCCTTGTTCGGCGAGAGACGGTGCACGGTCGCGTCCTCCGATCCGGTGATCACGGTCGGCTTGGCGCTGGCCACGCCATCGCTGTCACCGCCGGATTGCTTCTTTGCGAATTGCGGTTTGGCATCCTTTTCGATGCGCTTCTTGGTTTTTGAATGATCGGACATGGTCACTCCTAAGGTTGTTTCGCCGGCTCTGCTGTTTATCCAATGTGATCAGCACCCGCCGCTTGCGCACAGCGGGTTACCCCGAACCGGTGAGGTGGAGAAAGGTTCCGGAGCCGCCGTAGATCGCGCCTTTCGGACGAGAGGCACTCGCCTATCGCGGAATGATGCTGACACCGCCATCCGCTTCGAGAACCGCCGACTTGATCTGGTCGAGACGTTCCAACCCGTGAAGCTGGCGCGCTGTCGCCAGAACGTCTTCCAGGCTCACCCGGGACCGTTTCAACGCTCTCAGGTCGGGTCTGCCGTCGGATATCAGCACGGTCGGCGTGCCATCCAGGAACAATGCAAGCCTTGGCGTCCACCGCTTGACGTAGGAAAGACCGATATCAATCGTAAACAGCACGATGATGAGAATGACAGCATTGGTAATCGAAAAGTCGTCTCCGAGAAGCGCCTGTTGGGTGGTTTCCGCGACGATAAGCAGAAGGACAAAGTCGAAGGGCGTCATCTGGGCCACGGCGCGCCGGCCGGAGAAACGCAAGATCGCGAGCAAGGCGATATAGATGGCAAAGCCGCGGATAACGGTTTCCATGGTGACCTCACGGTAGAACCAATGTTGAGAATCGGACGGGCGCTTCACCGTCAACGGAGATGGCAAAACGCTTCCAGCCCGGCGACTGGGCGCGTAGATTGATGACGACAGAGCCCTGCTGATCGCCATTTGCGGCAAATAAAAGCCGATGACCGTCCTCTGCGAGCTCCGTTCGGGTCGGAGTTGGCTGGATGCTCTCGATCTGAAAGGCGTCCTCGAAAGCGGCGCTGAGCAGGACGGTATGTCCAGCAAGGGCTTGCTTGAAATCGATCTCCATCCTGTCGGAAGTCTGCCAGCGCGTCACAGCCGGGAGCTGAATGGTCGCCACGCCGCTGCCCTTCGTGGCGGCGGAGAACGGGCCGCCGGACCCGGTGAAGCCGAGGACCGCCAACAGCACAAAACCGATAAATGCGAGCCAGGCGCACCGTTGAGCAGACCAGAACCGCTCCTGGAAGGTCCGGTTCTCGTCAAGCTGCAGGCCATCGAGCCGGATCGGCGGCGCGCGGCGAGCGGTCGGCGAATGAGCCTCCGGGACATCGGATATGCCAGTCTGTCGTTTTCCCATGCACTTTCTCTGAATGGCCTGAAGGCGATAGAGCGTGTGCGGCCGATTGCGCCTGCGCTGCCAAGAAAACGATCGTATCGGTTCGAATGTTCCTCGCTCGCAGGCCGATCGTCCGCTCCGTCTGTCACCCTTAAAGATGCTCTGCCTTCATCAATGGGAACAAAAGCTTCAACGCCCGGTTAGGAGCATCTTCGCCGAGGACGACCAAGGCTGGGCACCCTGGGGGCAAATCCCCGCAGTGGCCTGCCCAGCCGGTTGCTGTCGGTCAAGCTTCTGCAATGACATGGCGGGCCGCTGCCGTGGCGGTGCCTTGCCGCCGCGCCCGCAGCCCATAATTGAGGACTTTAAAACGATGCCGAAAATGACAGGGCGACCGAAACACATCCTAGTTGCCGGCGGAGCCGGTTTTCTTGGCTCGCATCTTTGCGAGCGCCTTCTAGCCGAGGGACATTATGTCATCTGCGTCGACAGCTTTGTTTCGGGCGACAAGGCAAATCTGAAGCATTTGTCGCGCAAGATGCGGTTCCGCTCCATCGCCCACGACATCTGCTCGGATCTGGAAATCGACGGGCAGATCGACCAGATCTACAACCTCGCCTGCCAGGCCTCGCCGCCGCGCTACCAGCAGGATCCGACCCATACGTTGATGACGAGCGTGATCGGGACGGACAAGCTTCTGAAGCTCGCCAGCAAACATTCGGCGCGGTTCCTACAGGCTTCGACCAGCGAAGTGTATGGCGATCCGCAGCAGCACCCGCAAAAGGAAGATTACTGGGGCAATGTGAACTGCACCGGTCCGCGCGCCTGTTATGACGAAGGAAAGCGCGCCGCCGAGACACTCTGCTTCGACCGGCTGCGTCGCGGCGAGGCGGATGCGCGGATCGCCCGCATCTTCAATACCTATGGCCCGCGCATGCGGCCCGACGACGGGCGGATCGTTTCCAATTTCATCTTGCAGGCTCTCCGCGGCGAACCGCTGACAATCTATGGCGACGGCAGCCAGACCCGCTCCTTCTGCTTTGTCGACGATCTCGTCGATGGTCTTGTGCGGTTGATGAACCACCCCGAAAATCCCGGCCTTCCCGTGAATCTTGGCAATCCCGGCGAATATACGGTGCGGGAGGTCGCCGAGAAAGTGGCTGAGCTGACAGCCACGGAGCTTAACCTGGAAGACAGGCCGCTGCCGGTGGATGACCCGCAACGCCGCCGCCCGGATATCGGCCGCGCCTTGTCCCTGCTCGGCTGGAGACCCGTCACCGAGCTTTCGGACGGCCTCAAACAGACGATCGACTGGTTCCGTGGAAGCGCCCCCGTGCTCCCAGTGCATGCAGGCGGTGCAGGCGGGTCTCCCGAGCCCGCCCTCTCGGCAAATGCCGAGCGGCGCTGACAACGCGAAAAGAGGCGGATCCCCAGGCGACCCCGTCACGGGGATCTGCGATGCCTCGGCGCCGGCGGTATGGCCGGCGATCACGGTGTTGAAAGCGGTAAACTACGCCGTCGTTTTATGCGCGTTACCATTTCGAAACGGATTTCAATTGACGGCCGCCTGAAACCGTGTGGCCTTCGGGGGCTTCGGAGGGCGGTGGGAGATCGAATTTGCTGGCTTGCCGGAAGAAGTAGAATAGCCTTGCCAGACTCCGATCTGCCTGTTGAAAACCAATGCAGCGCCGCTGCAACTCGGTGCCAGGCTTAGCAAACCGAGCACAGTCTCAAGGCATCATAGATCGCCGCATGGACGTTGCGGGAGGCCTGGGCGTCGCCGATGCGATGCAGTTCGAAACCTGCGCGGGCCATGGGCTGCGGCGTCAGATTCTTGAGCGCATGCAGATTGGTGACGCCGTCATTGCCGGACCGGCCGCGTAGTTCCTCGAAGGTATCGTCGATCGGGATCGTGCCCATTTCCACGACCACCTGATCGACGACGCGTTTCTCGCTAGCGTGGGTGAGTTCGTTCATCAGAACCGCTTCCAGCCGATTGCCGGCTTTCCTGACCTCGGTGAGGCGCAGGTGCGGATCGGCGCGCAGGCCCGCCCTTGTGAATTCCTTCTGCCAGCGGATGATCTCCGGATAGACGAGATCCTGTCCGATATTGGTGTCGATCGTGGTGAGCTGTACCCGCGCGCCCTCGTTCATCGCCGTCTGAGCGGCGAGCAGTGCCGGGTGGCGGCCGGTATTGTCCCAGATGAGAACATCGCCCTGCGGCCTGACCTGCCGGCCGACAATATCCCAGGCGCTCAGGACGAGTTCCTCGCCGGGGCCGAATGCCGTCTGGGGAATGCCGCCAGTCGCGAGGATCACCAGATCGGCCTCGAGTTCCAGAATATCAGCCGCCTCCATATAGCGGTTGCATTCGACCTGAACGCCAAGCAGCTCGAGTTCCGTGAGCCGCCAGTCGATGATGCCGACGAGATCGCGCCGCCAGCCATTGGCGGCAAGCAGGAGCTGTCCGCCCGGCTGCGGCGCGGCCTCGAACAGCTTTACCTTGTGTCCGCGCTCGGCGAGCACGCGGGCGGCTTCGAGTCCTGCGGGGCCTGCGCCTATGACGATTGCGTTGCGCTGCGTCTCGGCCTTTGCGATTTCGTGACCGACGGTCAGCTCACGGCCGGTCGCGGCATTGTGCAGACAGCGCGGTCGATAGGCCGATTGACAGTGGCCCGCGCCCACGCAGGGGCGGATGCGCTCCTCCTCGCCGCGCATCAGCTTGGCGACCATGTGCGGGTCCGTCATCTGCGGCCGGGTGAGGCCCGCCATGTCGACATGGCCTTCGGAAACGGCAAACCGCGCTGATGCCATGTCGGAGAGTTTTGCGGCATGAAAGACCGGAAGCCCGACTTCGCGCTTGAAATGTCCCACGGCCTTCACCCAGGGTGCGGCCGGGGATCCCATGCCGGGAAAGGTCTCCTCCGAGAGGGCGCGGGCGGTATCCATCGAACCATAGAGCGCGTTGAAGAAATCGACGGCCCCTTCGCGCTGCAGAATCTGCGCCGCCTCGATGCATTCCTCGGCCGAGAGCGCGCCATCGATGCCCTCATCGACCACGAAACGCATGCCGACAATGAAATCATCGCCGACATTGCGGCGGATTTCGTCATGCACCATCAGCGCGAAGCGGATGCGATTGTCGAGCGAGCCGCCGAAGCGGTCGGTTCTGTGGTTGGTCTTCGGCGAGAGGAACTGGCCGATGATGTGGCCGGACGCCAAGGTCTCGATCCCGTCGAGCCCGCCTTCCTCACAGCGCCGCGCGGCCTGGCCATAGGCCCTGATCACGCGGTTGATGTCGTGCTCGTCCATCTCGCGCGGAATAGCGCGGTGCAGGGTTTCGCGGATCGGCGACGGGCCGATGGCGGGCAGCCAGTCCTGCGCATAAGGGTCGCCCCGGCGTCCCAGATGGGTGATCTGGCACATCAGCGCCGCGCCATGGGCATGCATGCGCTCGGAAAAGCGCTGCAGATGCGGAATGATTTCGTCCACACCGACATTGAGCTGCTGGAAGATGTTCGGGCTGTCGATATCGACATTCGATGATCCGCCGAACATCGACAGCGCTATGCCGCCCTTCGCCTTTTCCTCGTGATAGGCCTGGTAGGCTTCCTGCGGAAAGCCGTCCTTCTGTAGCCCACAGGCATGCGCAGTGCTCATGATGCGGTTGCGCAGGGTCAGTTTCTTGATGGTCAGCGGCTGAAGCAGCGGATCCCGCTTCGCGCCCTGGTTCTGGTCGCTCATCTCTATTCTCCCACGGGGTATTTTCTCGGAGATCGGTCTTGTCGACGACCTTCAGAGCACCTTGGACAGGAATTCTCGTGTCCGCGGATCCTTTGGCGCGTCAAACAGCTCCGCTGGCGGTCCGCTTTCGACGATCCTGCCGGAATCGGTGAAATAGACTCGGTCTGAAATTTCCTTGGCGAAGCCCATTTCATGGGTGACGAGCACGCAGGTCATGCCTTCCTCCGCCAGTTCGCGGATGGTGAAGAGCACCTCGTTGACCGTTTCCGGGTCGAGGGCGGCGGTAACTTCGTCAAACAGCATTATGTCGGGGCGCATGCAGAGGCTGCGGGCGATCGCCACGCGCTGCTGCTGGCCACCCGAAAGCTCCAGCGGATAGGCGCCTTCCTTGTCGCGCAGCTGCACCTTCTCGAGAAGCGCGCGGGCGCGCTTTTCGACCTCGGCCTTGTTCTCGCGCAGCACGAGCACCGGCGCCATCATGACGTTCTGCAGAACCGTGCGATGCGGGAACAGGTTATACTGCTGGAAGACCATTCCGACCTTGCGGCGCAGGGCCAGCTTGTCGAGCTTTTCGTCATGAACCTCCTGGCCTTCCACCATAACCGAGCCGGCGTTCACCGGGGTAAGTCCATTGATGGTGCGGATGAGGGTGGATTTTCCCGAGCCCGACGGCCCGATGATGCAGATGACTTCGCCCTTCTTCACTTCCAGATCGATGCCCTTGAGGACTTCGAAATCGCCAAAGGACTTGCGCACATTGCGCATCGAGATGATCGGTTGGTCAGGGGTCCAGCTGTTTTCAGCATTCATGTGAGACAGTCCCTTGTCAGGATCCGGCGGAGAAGCGGCGCTCGAGCCGGCGCGTGTAGATGGAAAGCGGATAGATGAACACAAAGAAGATCGTCATCAGGAAGAGATAGAACGGGATTAGGAATTCCGGCCGCGAACCGGCGGCTTCCATGGCGGCCTGGGTATTGCCGAGCGCCTCGCTGACCCCGAGAATCGCTGCCATCGGCGTCATCAGCGTCAACAGGGCATACCAGTTCATCCAAGGCGGCAGCATGCGGCGCACGCATTGCGGCAGGATGATGTGACGCAGCGTCTGGCCGCGCGTGAAGGCCAGGCTTTCCGCGCTTTCCCACTGTCCGGAGGGGATGGAGGCAATCGCGCCGCGCAGGATTTCGGCGATGTTCGCCATCACCGGAAGAGCAAAGCCGATCGTTGCCTTGACCCAGTCGGGAATCAGAACTTTCTCGCCGCCCGGCAGCGTGACCTGGAACGGCACCAGAAGCATGATCGCGAACAGGATCACCAGCCAGGGCGAATTGCGGAAAAGATGGGTCACCAATTTTGCCGGCAGGCGGATGAATGCGCTGGGGCTGATCTGCATGAAACCGAGGAACAGCCCGGTTACGGTCGCAAGCGCCATGGCCAGCACGCTCATCAAGAGGTTGAGAAGAAAACCCTTCAGGATGAAGGGCATCCACGTGACGAGCGCTGCAAAGGCAGACATCTGGCCGGAACCGGCATCCTGCGCTTCCGCGGTGAACGTCGTGGCGAGGGTCGCGGCAAGGCACAGGCCGCCGACGATGACGGGCGCACGCCAGGTCAGCCTGGCAATCGAATAGGACATCATTGGCCGTATCCTTTCAGCGCAAGCTTGCGTTCGAGAAACGACATGATCTGCGCGATGACGGCGACGAGCAGGATGTAGAACACAAACAGCAGGACCATCATCTCGGAAACATTGAGGCTATCGGACCAGATATTGGCGAGCGAATAGGTGATTTCGGGAACCGCGATCACATAGGCAAGCGAGGAGGTCTTGGCGAGACTGATGATGTTGTTGGTGAGCGCCGGCAGACAGAAACGGAAGGCGAGCGGCAAGGTGATGTAGATGAAGATCTTGAGGTCGGAGAAGCCCAGCGCTTCAGCCGCTTCCTTGGTGTGGTGCGGGACCGCCTCGACACCCGATCGGAAAATCTCGACATTGTAGGCGCCGCCGAAAATGCCGATGGAGATCACCGCCCAGCCGAATGCGCCGATGATGGGTTCGTACCATCCGCCCATGTCGACCTGCGGCGTGATTGCGCCAAGCCCGAAATAGAAAAACAGAAGCTGCACGATCGGCGGCGTATTGCGGAAAATCTCGATATAGGCCGCTACGACGATCCGCAGAAGCCTGGATTTCGAGGTTTGGGCGCCAGCGCCGAGGACGCCGATGACAAGCGACAAGGCGATGATGGCCGATATCAGCTTGACCGAAATCCACATGCCCTCGAAGAAACGCGACCAGTCATAGGGGTCATAGAACGGCGAGAAGTTGATGCCTGCCGTTTCGTTCAGCCGTTCAAAAAACGGTGCGGTGATCTCTAGCAAGGAGGACATTCTCCTGTCTTACCGGGTTAACGACTGGCCGGCCGCCCCACGGGCCGATGGTTTGCCTCGAACAGGACCTTCGCCAGAAACATCGGGCGACTTCTCCGCATCGCCCGACGCTCCGTTGGCGATGCGTCCTAATTTTCCAGGTAGCTATCGTCGTATTGCAGTTCGTCGTGCATCTTCTGAATCCACGGCGACGGCTTGACGCCCCACTTCTTCTCGAGCTCGATCAGGGTACCGTCCTTGTGCCAGTTATAGGCCATGCCGGCCATGAAGGTCCCCCAGATGCCATCCATTTCCTCAAGCGGAACGGCAGCGCCCCAGGGATTGGAGAAGACGGTTTCGACCGGCATTTCGTAGCCCTCCCACTCGCCGCTGGCAAGGTCGGCGGAAATCGAGGTGTCGTCATAGACCCAGGCCACGCATTTGCCGGAGCGGAGCGCCTGCTTGGCTTCGGTATTGCCGGAGAACGCGATCACCTTTGCGCCGAACTCCGTCTCGGCGATCTTGTTGTAGAACACGCCCTGCTTGCCGCAGACCGGCTTGCCCTTGATATCGTCCCAGGAGGAAATCACGCCTTCCTTGGCCATCAGGGTCGGGCCGGAGGTCCAGTAGGACGGTTCGACAATGCCGACGATCTTGCGACGGTCGGGGCGGTCCGACATGGCGCCGATCAAAAGGTCGACCTTGCCCTGCTGGAGAAACTCCATCCGGTTTGCGGACGTGATCACGACCGGCTCGAGCGCGACGCCCATGTGGTCGGCGACGGTCTGGGCGAGATCGACCTCAATGCCCTGCAGCGAGCCATCGGGCGCACGGAAGGCCCAGGGTTTGAATGCGCCCTGGACGCCGACCCGCAGCGTGCCGCGGTCGAGCACTTCCTTGAAGCGATCGTTCTGCACGTCCTGGGAAAAGCTTGCGCTGGCGGATGCGGCGAGAACCGCGATCGCGCCTGCGATGATAGCCAGTTTTTTCATTTTCGAACTCCTCTGGTGATTTTGTCGTGGTTAGTAGGGCATTATACACGTCCGGTATCTTCCGGATTTACCTCGGCGCCGCCGGGACACCGAACTCCTTCGCCTGGCGGGCGAGAAACTGAAAGACCTCATTGTCCGTCCTGGTCGCGTCCCAGGACAGGTGAGGGGCAATTTCCTGTGCCGTCTGCATGGCGGCATCATGGCCGACAAGCGATTTCCATGTCGCGCCGGTGCGTTTCGACAGAACGCCATTCAGGTCGAAGGCATGTTCGCGCGTTACCGCCTCAATGACCGGATCGACGCGCGTTTTCGCCGGCGCTTCCGCCTTGCGCGCCGAAAGGGTTGCACCGCGCGGCGCGCCGATACGCGCTCTTACCTGTTCGAGCATCAGCCGGCCGGCGCTGCGATGGCTCATCACGGGTCCGCCCGTCATCGCGAGCACGTTTTCGAACCCTTGCGGGCCGAGATCGTGGATGGTGCGGGCGCGTGCGCCCATGGGGTAGCGCGGATCGCTGGTCAGCGGGCGGACGCCGGCCCAGCATTGCTCGATATCGCCGCGCTTCAGTTCAAGGCCGGGCAGAAGGTGCCTGGCTTCGCCCAACAGGAATTCGATATCGTCGTTGTCCGCCTGGATGTCGCGGGCGTCGCCTGAAAAAAGCGTTTCGGTGGGGCCGAAATAGAACCGGTCATCGCCCAGCGGCAAGCCGTAGAAGGGATGCCCCCCGCGATGCAGGGTGGCGATGCCGCGGTTCTCAAAACCTTCGGGAAGGCGAATGATGATATGGGCGCCCTTGGTGCCGCAGATCAGGCGCTTGCCGAAATCGCCAACCGCATCGGACCAGGTGCCGGCCATGTTGAGAATGCTGCGAGCGCGCACTTCACGGCATGTGCCATCTTTCTGGTGCTCGAGCGCGATACGCCAAAGGCCGTCGTCATCTTTCCCGCGGATTTCCGCGCGGGTCTGCAGACAGAGTTCCGCGCCGTGCGCTTCGGCTTCGAGTGCATTGTCGATGCAGAGCCGCTCCGGCGCGCCGAAGAGATATTCGCGGAAGCTGACCATACCTGTGATTTTGTCCGGGTCGCGCAGATGCCGACCGACGGGATGACGGCGAGTCTCCCCGGCGTCTCGGACATGGCGATCGAGCGGCGGTTCCTTCGGGCCGATCAGGCCGAGAACGCGCAGCCCCGCGCTGATCTGCCAGCGGGGGAAGGGGCCGTCCGTCCAGGCGGGGAAGGAAAGCTCGATCGCCCGGGTGTCGACCGCATCGTCGAGCGCAAGCTCGCGCCGCGCTTCCATGGCGTCGCGCGCCATCGAAAGAGCGGAGAAAAAGTGCTGCGGGTTGCCCACAAAGTCCCGGACCGGATTCGCTGTTTCAAAATAGCGCAGTCCGCAATGAAGCATGCGGGAGGAGCGGCCGCTGGCGCCGGAGGCCAGGTCGTCAGCCTCGGCAAGGAGCGTGGAATAGCCCGCCCGGCTCAATTCCCTGAGCGATGCCGTGCCGTTGACGCCGCCGCCGATGACGACGACGTCAAAGCAATCCTGCGCGCTGCGGAGTTGAACGGTTTGTTCCATGCCACCATGAAAGACGATCGTTCAATACAAGCAAAATGCAAAATATGCCTTTCAATATGCAAGAAATTTATAACAGGGCGCCGTGGTCACGCATATCGGCAAGCGCTTCGTCCCGAAGTTCCTCGGCGTGGCCGATCAATTCTCCGGCAAGTGCCGTGGGTGCGCGCGTCTTTGGCTGCAACAGTGCAAACCGGCAGGCGATCTGCGGCAGGAACGGGCGGTAGACAATGTTCGGATGACGCTGGCTCCAGGCCGTGAACGGATCGACGATGGCTATTCCCAGCCCGCGCTGGACCATCCTGCACATCGGCGAGGACATCGTGCATTCGATGATCTGCCGCGGAGCGATGCCCGCGCCCTGAATGACGTCGTCGAAGGTCCGGCGCGCGGATACCGTGGCCGTCCATGCGATCAGGTTCTGGCCGTGCATATCCTGCGCCCGGATCACCGCCTTCTCCGCCAGCGGATGGTCGACGGGCAGGGCCGCGACATAGTTGGAATCGGCGAAGATTTTCGTTTCGAAGCCGGAAAGCAGGAACGGCGTTTCGGCAAGGCCGAAATCGACCTGCTGGGTGGCCACCCATTTCTCCACGCTCACCGACATGCGCACGTGAAGCACGACCCGGGCCTGCGGGCGGGTCTTGGAAAATCGCGCGATGACTTCCGGCATGAAGTCGAGCCCGAGCGCCGGCAGGCAGGCCGCGCCGACGCCGCCTTCCAGCCCCTCTTCGAGACGCCGGCCGAAATTGTCGAGCGAGGACAGCGAGACGAACAGTTTTTCCACTTCGTCGAGCAGCAGATGAGCCGCATGGGTGGGCACGACCTGGCCCTTGCGCCGCTCGAACAGTTTCACCCCCAGATTTTCCTCGAGCTTGTCGATCATCCGGCTAACGGCCGGCTGGCTGCGTCCAAGGATTTTCGCGGCTCCGGAAACGGTGCCGGCGCGCATGATCACCTGGAAAGCCTCGTATATGGCCGTGTTGACGTTCATGCCGCGTTTCCTGGCTTCATGATGGAATCGAGATCGAGCTCGGGATGGCTTGTGCTGATGGCCGAAAGGTCGGCGTGGAGCTCCTGCAGCAGCCAGTCCGCCACGTCCGACACGACGGGCGAGCGGCCGTCCTCCTGCCGCAGTTGCAGCCGGCATTCACGTCCGGGCAGCACCACGGTCGAACTGGCCGGAACCAAACGTCCCTGTCCCATCCAATGGGCGACGATATTGAGCCAGCCCAGGGCCACGCCCTGGCCAACGAGGGCTGCCTGAACCACGACGGAATAGTCCGAAAATGTCAGCTTATTGCGGTAGGACTGACCGGAATCAGGTGGCGTCCATTGCGGGTCGCCCGGATTGTCGCTTTCGAGGAGGATTAGTGTCGCATCTTCCCGCGCAGTGTCGTCGTAATAGCCAGGTGCGCACACAGGCACATAAGCCTCCTGCATGACGAAGCGCCCCGGCGTCTTTCCTGGCGCGCCGTAGCGCATGGCGATGTCGACGTCGCCGAGCTCGCCGGTGACCGGCCCCGGGATCAGCTGAAAGCGCAGATCGACATCCGGAAAGGCCGACTGGAAACGCGTAATCCGCGGCATCAGCCAGTGCGTGGTGAAGGCCGTCGAGACGGATAGCGTGACCTGTGTCTTGCCCGTACGCCGCTCCTCGATTTCGTCCAGGGCGCGTTCGATCTCGGTAAATGCCGAAACAACGGCGTTTCTGAGCAGCTTGCCGTTGTCCGTGAGCCTGACGCCGGGCTTTCCGCGCAGGAAAAGCTTGCTGCCGATATGACTTTCAAGCGTGGCAAGCGCTCGGCTGACGGCAGGCTGGGTGATGTTGAGTTCGTTGGCCGCACTGGTGAAGTTCTCATAGCGCGCGGCAGCCTCGAAAATGAAGAGGGCGCTGGGTGAGGAGAGTTTTCGGCGAAGTCCGATCATAACTTCAGTTTATGGTATGCAGGAGAATTTCGCAATTGCCCAAACCGTGGAACTTGCCGCACTGTCGATAAAAATCCGAACCGAACGCAACCCGAAGAATGAGCCTCCAATGGACTTCTCCCGCTTCAAGCTTTTGACTTTCGATATCGTCGGAACCTGCATCGACTTCGAGAAGGGCGTGCTCGACGCCGTTCGTCGCATTGGCGGGGAGGCGACGGCAAATCTGTCCGACGACGAAATTTACAAACCCTATCTCGATGGACGCGCCAGGCATTATGGCCGCAACAGCGAGGTCTTCTACGACGTATACAAGTATGTTGCGGCCGAACTCGGCCTGGTCAATGCCGAGGCCGCCGCGCGCGATTTTCAGCTCTCGGTTCTCGAATGGCCGGCCTTTTCCGATTCCGCCGAGGCGCTGGCCCGTTTGAGGACCAGGTTCCGCCTCGTTGCCATGACCAATGGCGACCGGACCTCCTTCACCGCCTATGACCATCGTCTCGGCTGGCCGTTCCACGATTCGGTTACCTATGACGACGCAAAGTGCGCCAAGCCCGATCCGCGGTTCTTCTCCCACAATCTGGGCCGCCAGTCCGCTTTCGGTTTCAAGCAGGACGAGATTCTGCATGTGGCGCAGAGCCAGTACCACGATATCGGTGTCGCCCGTGAACTGGGCTATTCTGTCTGCTGGATCGAACGCCGCTTCGATCAGGAAGGCTATGGCGGCACGCCGGTGCCGGACAAATTCACCAAACCCGATTTCCATTTCCACAGCCTCGGCGAACTGGCCGATGCGGTATTCGGAACCGGATAATGCAACTGCCCTCGCTTCCGGCATCGCTCTGGCGTCAGGACAGGTCGCTTCGTCCGCAGGATTTTCCCGCGCTCGGCAGCGACGTCTCCTGCGATGTGGCGATCATCGGCGGGGGCTATTGCGGCCTGCATGCGGCACTCGCCTTTGCTGAAAAGGGCCTGAGCGTCGTGGTGCTGGAGGCCGGCTCGGTCGGTCTCGGCGGCAGCGGGCGCAATGGCGGCGTGGTTTCCGCCAAGTTCCGCCGCGGTTTCGCCGATCTTGCCGCCGCGCACGGGATGGATGTCGCGCGCCGGATGCACGCGATCGCCAATGCAAGCGTGGCCCATCTGATCGAGACGATCGAGCGTCACGCCATCGCCGATACCGGCTTTCGTCGCGTCGGCGCGCTCAAATGCGCCCATTCCGCCAAGGCTTTCGAACATGCGCGCCACGAGGCCGAGTGGCTGACGCAGAATTTGGGCGAGCGCGGCCTGCATGTCCTCGACCGGGCAGCGGTGCGCGATGAGACGGGGTGCGACAGTTTCGTCGGGGGCGTGCTGCAGGACGGCGCGGGCACCATTCAGCCGCTCGCCTATCTGCAGGGCTTGTGGCGCGCGGCGCGCGCGCAGGGCGTGGCCCTCTATGCCGATACGCCGGCTTTGGACGTGGCCGAGATCGGCTCGGGCGTCGTCGTCTCAACCGCAGCAGCCAGGGTGAAGGCGAGACAAGCGGTCGTGGCCACCAATGCCTATTCAGGTCTGACGGGAGTTGATCGCGCGGTCGCGCGCAGCATCGTGCCCTTCCGCAGCGCCATGATCGCCACCGCACGGCTGCCCGCCGATCTGGATAGGCGGCTTCTGAAACACGAGCGCAGCTACACCGAGACCCGGCGCATGATGCGCTGGTTCCGCAAGGTTGAGGGTCGCATCGTCTTCGGCGGGCGCGGGGCGCTTGGCCATGTCGAGGCGCCGGCGGCGTTTCGGCGGCTCGAAAAGGCGATGCATCTGATCTTCCCGGACCTGCGCGGCATCGGTATCGACTATCGCTGGTCCGGTCACGTGGCGCTTTCGTTCGACGGCCTGCCGATGGCGGGCATGCTGTCCCCGCGCATCGGCTATGCCGCCGGTTTTAACGGCGCCGGCGTCGCGATGTCGGGCTATGTCGGCGATCAACTCGCAAACATGATGATGAAACAGCCGCATGAACTGGCGCTGATCGCCCGCAGTTCGATTCCCAAGGTGCCGTTCTATCCGCTGCGCTCGGCAGGCGTGCGCGGCGTGACCTTCTTCTACGAAATGATGGATGCCGCGGGTCTTTAGGCTGTCCCCGCGGCGGAGCTGGAAATTCCGAGCGTTTCCGGCTCACGCGTCGGACAACGCCTCGACCGTTGCGTTGAAAACATAGCCATGGCCGCGCTCCGTCTTGATGAAGCGCGGGCTGGTCGGGGTCGGCTCGATCTTCCGCCGCAGCCTCAGGATCAGAACGTCGATCGTGCGATCAAAGATATCATCTGCTGCGCGGTGGGTGATTTCCAGAAGCTGGTCGCGAGAGAGAATACGGCCAGGGCGTTGCACCATGGCATGCAGCAGATCGAACTCGGCAACCGTCAGCGCGATTGCCGCGCCGCCCGGTGCGGTCAGACGCCGGCGCTCGGTATCCATGACATAGCCATGAAAACGATAGCCCTGCCGAACCGGCTTTTCGTTCACGAATTCCCCGCGCGCCCGGCGGCGGATGGCCTTGACCCGCGCCAGAAGCTCGCGAACGCTGAACGGTTTGACGACATAGTCATCCGCGCCGATTTCAAGCCCCATGACACGGTCCAGTTCCTCATCCCGGCCCGTGAGCATGATGATGGGAACCGAACTGCTGGTGCGTATATTCGCGGCCACGCTGAAGCCGTCCCGATCGGGCAGCTGGAGATCGAGTATGATCAGGTCGAAGCTGTTGTCGGTTGACAGTTGCGCCAGAAAGTCGCTGGCACAGGAAAAGCGCACCGCGTCCATACCGCTGGAAGCAAGCATGTCGCTGACAACCTCGCGAATTGCTGGATCGTCGTCGACGACAGCGATACGGGCACGCCCTGCCTCCATCAGTTCCATCGCCGTCTTCTCCGCCCAGCCTCCAATGATCCAGAGCAAAACTTGTCATGAAGGCATGGCGCGCGCAAGCTGTCAGTAACTTCAACTCGTCCGAAACCAAAGCCAGTATGAACAAAGTTACAGCTCTATCCGCTTTCCTGAAATTTCGGGTTCACATGCTCTTCGAATACTGGCCAGATGTCGCGGAGATGGAGCGCGGCATACGCAGGAGGGAGAATGATGCGGATCGCGATGAAAGCCCTGTTATGCACGGCCCTGCTCGCCGGTCTCCACGCAACCATCGCGAAATCCGGCGATTTGAACGTCTATTGCGATCTTCCCGCGCGCCAGTGCAGGGCCCTGGCTGACGCGTTCATGGACGCCAATCCGCTTGACGTCGGCATATTTCCTCGGGCCTCCGGTCGCGAGGCGTTGCAAAAGAGCGATATTCTTCTGGCGCCGCCAGACAGTGAACTGCTTGAAGATGGTGTCCTCGAAACAGCCGGTGCCGTTCAGCTCAATGCTCTGCGAGTATGGGCGCGTCGTCCCTTCGAGCAATCGCGGGGCCGGTTTGTCGGCCTGTACGCCAGCATTCTGGGATTTGTGGTCAACACCGAGTTGATGCGCCAACGCCAACTGAACGAGCCGGCCTGCTGGGCCGATCTGCTGCGTCCGGAACTTTCGGCAGAAATCCGTATGGGCGACCCCACTGTCTCGGAGACCGGTTATCGCGTATTGGCGAGCCTCGTTCAGATTTTCGGCGAGGATGCAGCATTCGACTATCTGAAACGGTTGCAGGCCAATCTTGCGCTCAATGTTATCTCCGAAGCCTCGGCCGCCGAGGCGGTGGCCGAAGGTGATTTCGCGATTGCCGTGGTCAATCTTGGCGATGGCATTTCGCTCGCGACAAAGGGCTATCCCGTCAAACTGATCGCGCCATGCGAGGGCACCGGCTATGCGCCGGTTCTGATGGCTATACTGAAGAACGCGCCGCACCCCCAAAACGCACGGAATTTCTACAGTTTTTCGCTCAGCGCGGGCGGTCAGTCCGCCTCGGCGGCAGCGCTCGGCTACCCTTTGCCCTCAAACACAGGCGCGACCCTTCCGTCTTCGTCGTCCATTGCCGGACCTGTTCGCCTTATAGACTATGATTTCGGCGTCTATGACACGCAGTCCGAACGCAAGCGGTTGACGGCCAGGTGGATCGACGCCACCGGAAATGCGAACTAGCGCCGGCAGGACATGACAGCAGATTATAAAACGGCCCCGGCCAAACCGCACGAGAAACAGGCCATGGCGAAGGGGAGCCTCCGCCGCCGGCTGCTCCTGACGTCGGTTGCCGTCTTCAGCGCCATTCTGTTGGTCGAAGGCGCCGCACTCGTCAGCCTCGAATATCTCGACGGCCAGCTTTCCCGGCTGCAGGCGGAATCGATCGCTGATGGCCGGCGGATGCTCGCCATAACCGAAACGACCTCCGATCTCACGATCGCCGCACGCCGGTTTCACGAGGTCGCCGACCGTGAGGCGCTGTACCAGGCCGAGGCGGATCTGCGCGGCCAGATGCAACGCTTTTCGGCGCAGATACCGTCGCTGACGTCGCCGGGAAAGACGACCCCGGCTCCCTTTGTCGCCGCCGATATCATTGCGGAGGCAAACCGCCTCGAGGGCATTATCGAACACCTCGCCGCAACCGCCGCCGAAGCGATTGATGCCCATGCCGGCATGCGAACCGATGCGCAGGACCTCGAATTCATCAAATCCGAACTGATGCCGCAAGCGACCGGCCGGCCGATGATCGCCGTCGCCCTGACGCTCGCAAGTACGGCGCTCGCCTCGACCGATCGAGCGGATGTGGAAGGCCAGAGGGATGCCTATATCCGGCTTCTTGACGATAATGACCGGCCAATGGCGCTTTCGCTGCTGACATCGCTGTTCGATCGTCGCCTGGCCGTCATTGATGTGGAGACCCGCCAGCGCTTTCTGGTCGCGGCGGCGGAAACGGCAACCCGCGAGATCACCGCTCTCGCGCGCGAATACACCCGGCTGCTCGATCACGCCAATCTCGCGCGTCAGGAAACCACCCGCAGGCTGCTGTTGTTGGGAAAGATCGCCGCGCTCGCCCTCGGCCTCGTCGCCCTGGCTGCGGCATTTGTCGTGGCCAATGTCTCTGTGCGCGGCGCCGTCCGCGATCTTGCCGGCATCGCCGAGGCGATGCGCCGCCTTGCCGCGGGCGATCCGACGGCCGAAGCGCCGGGCAGCGGACGACGCGACGAAATCGGTGCGCTCGCGAATGCCTTTTCCGTTTTCAAGGCCCAGATGATGGAGCGCGAAGAGATGCGCCGGCGGCTGACCGAAGCCGAGCGCCTGGAGGCGATCGGGCGTTTTACCGGCGGCGTGGCTCACGATTTCAATAATGTCCTGACGGTAATCTCCTCCAACCTTCAACTGATCCAGGAGACCACCGATCCGGAATCGCTCAACGGCAAGCGCGTGCTGAAGGCTCTGGAAGCCGCCGAGGGAAGCGCTTCAATGGTGCAGCAATTGCTGACCTTCGGCCACCGCCGCGCCCTCGATCCCGTGCCGACCGATATCAACGCGGTCATCGCCTCGCTGGTCGACCTCCTCGAAGACAGTTTCGGCGATGCCATCGCGCTGGAAGTGGAAAGGCCTCCGGGTGAAGGCGAGGCGCCGCTGATCGCGCTCGTCGATCCGGGCCAGCTCGAAAATGCGCTTATCAATCTCCTCTTCAACGCGCGCGACGCAATCGGGGAGGAGGGGAAAATACGGATATTCGCCGGCACCTTGCCAACTGGCGACATCCGGATCCGGATCACAGATGACGGCGCCGGCATGTCGCCAGAGGTGCTGACCCATGTATTCGAACCCTTCTTCACCACCAAGAGCGGTTCCAGCGGGCACGGCCTCGGGCTCTCCACGGTTTACGGCTTCATCCGCCAGTCCGGCGGCGATATTAAACTGCGCTCAACAGCGGGAGCGGGAACAACGGTCGAGATACGTCTACCGCACTATAGCGGACATCAGGCCGCGACATGAAAACCCGACCATCATAACCGGAGGCGGGGGTTACGCAGGCTCGCGAAAAAGCTTACTGCCGCAATACGATAACCGTACGGTCATCGAAGTGCTGGCTGGCATTGGAGCCCTTCACGCCGGGATATTTTCCGATTTTCAGCGGGTCCTCCCGTTCAATTCGCGCCGCCGTCTCCTCCCATGCGGCAAGCGAAACCTCGTCGGGCAGTTCGAGATAACCGTCGCTGAAAAGCTCCACCGAACGCACCGACACGGTCGGCCGCTCGAAGCTCATAAGGCCGTGCCCGCGCGATCTCGTGCCGTTGATGACCGCGTAGCCAAGCGGGTGATCCGGATCGTTGGCATAACGGTACTGGCCCTTGGCGATGCCCGCCTTCAGCATCGGCGCGACATATTGCAACAGATCGTCGTCGAGGTTGCCTTTCAGCATGTCGGCGGCGCGGTCTATCAAAACCGCGCTTTCATCAGCCGAAATCAGCCCGGGCGTTGCCGCATCGAAACCGTGGAATACGCCGCGCCGCGACTCCGCTTCCAGATCGCAACCGTCATTTCTGTCGCGAAGCAGGAAGTAGAGCGCCACGCGTCCGGCGGACATGATGTCGTCCACCGGCTTCAGCCCCTGAAACACCTCCTCGCCATTGATGCGGATGCCGCTGTCGCCGATCAGGGTGAAGCGCAGGTTTTCGCCGACTGTCTCCATCAGAGCCATGGTGGTCGAGGCCCCGACCTTGCGTCCCTGCAACGCGCTCTCATTCGCCAATGCCGCCGCCAGATCGTCATTGATGGCCGACACGATTTCGTCGGTCGACAAAGCGCCGGGGGCGTGCCGGCTGAACAGAGAAGCCAAAGAGCCGGCAGCGGTAAGCGCTGCAAACCGCCCTGACCCCACACCTCCTATCTGCGAACCGTTCACATCGGTGGCGCCATCGAAAACCGCATAGCAGCGATCCGGCAGCACGAACGGCACATCATCGCCTGGCCGATCGGAATTCAGATACTTGGATATGGAAAGACATTCGATCCGCATTGATACTCCTTTCGCTCCGGCCCCATTGGCGGGCCGGAGACATTGCACTCGAGGGCAGGGGGCCGCACGACGATCAGACGAAGGCCCCCTCGCGGCTTTCGGAAATCCGGAAGACGACGAAGACGCAGATGCCGGAACTCACCAGCAGAATTGTCGACAGCGCCGCCGCCAGGCCGAATTCTCCGTCCAGCACCGCGCCGTAGATCTTGATCGGCATGGTGGCAGTCGCCCCGGTATAGAGCAGCAATGTCGATGACAATTCGTTGATGGCGGTGATGAAGCTCATCATTGCCCCGATGATGATGCCGGGAATCATGATCGGAACCGTTACCTTGAGAAAGGCGCGCGCCGGCGGCGCACCGAGATTGATGGCCGCTTCCTCGATCGAGGGCTTGATCTGCCTGAGGATCGTCGACGTCGAACGCACGCCGTAGGGCAGACGCCGGATGAACACGACCAGGATGATGATCAGCGCCGTTCCGATAAGGTCGACCGGCGGTTTGTTGAAGGTCAGCGCAAAGCCGATCGCCATCACCACGCCGGGCACCACATAGGGCACCATCAGAAGCCCGTCCAAGAGGCCTGAAAGCCAGGTTTCGCGCCGCACGACGATATAGGATATGAAGGCGCTGGTAATGGTGATCATCGCAACCGCGGCGAAGGCGAAGGTGAAGGAATTGCCGACGACATTGGGCAACTCGTTCCATACGCGCTCATAGCTCGACAGCCCGAACCCGCCGGTAAAGACCGGGCCGCTGGTGGCGAGAATCGACGTGTAGAACACGATGATCATCGGCAGCGAGGCCATCACCACGACGAAATAGCAAAAGCCATGCACCAGCCAGTTCGGCAGGCCGACGAGTTTCTTCTGTTCGGGCAGGTTGGTGAGCGCGCCGGCGTAACGCCGCTTGCTGAGAAAGTAGCGCTGCAACACCACTGCCGCCATCGAGATGACGATCATGAGCACCGAGATTGCGACGGCAATCGACGGCGTTCCGCCCATCTCCGACGTATACTGGTTATAGGCGATGGTCGACAGCGTCCGGAAATTCCGCCCGATGATCGCCGGCGTTCCGAAATCGGCGATCGACAGCACGAAAGCCAGAATGGCGCCCGAACTCACCGCCGGGAATACCAGCGGCAACGTCACCTTGAAGAAGCGCGACAGCGGAGAGCAGCCGAGATTGGCGGCTGCCTCTTCGAACGACCGGTTGATCGAGCGCAGCGCGCCCTCGGTCATCAGGTAAACAAAGGGAAAGAACTTCAGCGTGAACACCAGAATGATGCCGGACGTGCCGTAGATCGATGGAATGTCGAGGCCGAGATCGCGCAGCGGGCGGGTGATCCAGCCGTTGTTTCCGAGAAGAAGAATCCAGGAATAGGCGCCGATGAATGGCGGCGAGACCAGCGCCAGCACGGCCACCGTCGAAATGACGCTGCGCCCCTTCACCTGGAAACGGGCAACGAAATAGGCAAGCGGCACGCCCACGAGACAGGCGCCGATCATACCGCCGATGCCGACCAGCATCGAATTGCGCAAGGCGCCCAGATAATAGGGATGCGAAAGCACCTGCGCATAATTGCCGAGCGTGAAGTTGCCGCTTTGCGGATCGACGAAGCCGACGATGAAGACTTCGGAAAGCGGCGCGATCAGCAGGATCGCGATCACGACGAAGCAGAGCGCGAAGACGACATTCCAGAAATTGAACAGCCTTCGCCAGCTTTTTCGCTGCGGTTCGGAAAGCGGAACGGCGGTCATGACAGCAGCCTCCCGTTTTCGCGATCCTCATAGACCGAAAAATCATCAAAGGGCAGAGAGATCCCGACTTTGTCTCCGGGCCGCAGCCGAACCACATCCTCCCGCGGTTCGACAAGGGCGGTTATCGCGCCAGCGTCCGTCTCGACGGAAATCTCGAGCTCGCGGCCTATAAACATGGCATGGCGCACGGTACCGCTCATCTTGACGGAGGCGTCTGGACCATCCGTGCCGACCGCGACCTTCTCCGGGCGAATGGTGGCGATGACCGGGCCATTGGCCCCGGACGTCGCGCGCGCGAAGGACGCTCCGGCAATGGTCAGTCGGCCGTCCGAGAATTCGGCTTTCATGCGGTTGTTCGAGCCGACGAACGAGGCCACGAACAGATTGGCCGCGCGGCTGTAGACATCCCAGGGCGAGGCCACCTGCTGGGCGATGCCGCCATACATGACGCAGACGTGATCGGAGATCGCCAGCGCCTCTTCCTGGTCGTGGGTCACGTAGATCGTGGTAATGCCGAATTCGCGCTGAAGGTCGCGGATATCGCGGCGCAGGTCGACGCGCAGCTTGGCGTCGAGATTGGAAAGCGGCTCGTCCATCAACAGCACCTTGGGCCGTATGACGAGCGCGCGCGCCAGGCCGACGCGCTGTTGCTGGCCGCCGGAAAGCTGATGCGGCATACGCTCGGCCAATGGGCCGAGCTGAACGATATCAAGCATTTCGCCGACGCGTTTCTTCAGCGCCTCGCCGCCGATCTTGCGCTGGCGCAGACCGAAGGCGACATTGTCGAAAACGTTGAGGTGCGGAAACACGGCATAATCCTGGAACACCATGCCGACATCGCGCAGATGTGCCGGCTTGTCGCCGATCGATTCCTCATCGACATGAATGGTGCCGCTATCCTGCAGATGGAAGCCCGCAATCGCGCGCAAAAGCGTGGTCTTGCCGCAGCCGCTGGGGCCCAGCAAGGTGAAAAACGCGCCGGAGGGTATATCGAGAGAGATGTTTTCCAGCGCCGTGAAGTCGCCATAGGTCTTCTTCAGATCGGTGATACGTACGCGCGCCATGATCCGTTCCTGAGTTTAAATTTTCGCGGAATGATGCGAAGGGCGGCGCGAGAGCTTTTTTGCGGACGCCAGGCGATTCCACCTGACTGCGAGATGCTCCACGCCGCCCTTCGGGCAATCACTTGGTCATGATCACTTCGTTCCACTCCTGGAGAGCGGTTGGGCGATATTCGGAGGCCCAATCGATATCATATTTGATCAGGTTCAGATCGGAGAGCGGCGTCAGCGCATCGCTTGCGGGAACGTCGTCACGCACGGGACGCCGGCCGATCGATGCCACGATTTCCTGGCCTTCCTTGGACAGGGCGTAATCGAGGAAGGCCTTCGCGCCTTCTTCATTCGCCGGCGTTGCCATGATCGCCATGCCATCGGCCTGCGCCGTCGTCCCGTCGGCCGGATAGATCACGTCGACCGGTCCGCCGCCGAACTTGAAGCGCAAACCGACATCCTCGTTCGAAACGCCGACCCAGGCCTCGCCGTCATTGACGAATTTCGGCACGGCGCCCGAAGAGTTTGACAGCATGGTGTTGTCGAGGATACGGCTGTAAAGATCCCAGCCCTTTTCCAGACCATAAATCTGCAGGACCGTGGCGAGCTGGATGTAGGCGGACGACGACTTGTCGAGGCGCGCGATCGAAACCCGATCCTTGTATTCCGGCTTGGCGAGGTCTTCCCAGGTTCTGGGCCATTCATCCTCGCTCAATTCGTCGGTGTTGATGACGAAGCTTGTGGCGATCACCGTGAAAGGCGTCCATTTGCCGTCGGGGCGCACGGCTTCAACGATATGATCGGATCCTTCCGGCTGGTAGTCGCCGAACAGATCGGGATTGGCCTGAAGGATTTCACCGCCGACCGACCACAGGACGTCCGAGGTTTCGCGCCCCTTCTCCGCCTTCAGGCGATTGATGAGTTCGCCGGCGCCGGCCTTGATCAGTTCGACCTGCATGCCGGACTCTGCCTCGAAGCCCTCCACCATCTTGTCGACGAGTTCCTGTGGCGCGGCGGTGTAGACGATGACCTTGCCGTCCGCGGCAAATGCCGCCGCCGATGACATCAGTCCAAATGTCGCCGCTGCTGCGAGAATAGCTGCTGTTTTCATGTTCTGCCCTCCTTATATGGCTGTTTACGATCCTTGTCGGCCTTGTCTCCGGCTTTGGCCGAAACTCCACGCCGGCGACGGCGGGGAGACTAGAACATTTCCGGTGAAAACCGGTTCACCCGGAAATGCTCTATCTTTTTGTTTTTACGCGCCTCCGGACGGAAAACCGGTATCCACTTTTCCTGGACGCGCTCTATAATGTCCGGTAACGGATGAGCCTCTTCAGACACGTCACGTGTTCGAGCTTGCGCCTGAGCCCGGTTCGCCCGCCATCGGGGCGCGCCCCGTCAATCCGGCTGATAATTGACGCAAGCCTGCTCTCCATCCCCGACCGGCATCGCAATGAAACGACGGACCTCGCGTCGCGCCCTGGTCCGGCAATTCATCCGAAGCATTGGATGTACTATCGTCGGTGGTGGTGAACCCAGTATTTCAGAAATAGACAGCGCGTTGTAACACTGTTCACAAAGGTCGCGCAGCTTGACGCACCTGGCGTTTCATCTGCGGCCGGAACGCATTCTTCTCGCGCACTGCCGCCGCCATCAGTGTCTCGGCAACAAAGCCGGTCATCTCGCGCAGCAAATCGGCGACAGTGCTTTGAAAGGCGCCGCGTCGGACGATGGCTCAACCTGCATCGACCCGCATAAATACCAACCGGACTCCGGTTGCGGCTGGAAGAAAGCTCCGCCGCAGGGTGCCCGGTCTGGAGAAGGGGCCGGTAGAGGGCGGTCTGGAGAGGCGGATCGACCGCCATACCGGCAAGGGGGAGGTGAAGCGTCATTGACCGGCTCGGCCAGACCGCAGAACCTCCGGCAAGCTGGATGGATCCCCCGGGACTATGTCGCGGCTTCGAGCACGTAGGACTGCGTTCGCGTCGAGCTCAGAATCCGCCATCGAAGGATATCTTCGATCAGCGCAGTCCGGATGGCGAGGTGATCGGGGTCGTCCCAGAGGTTTACCACCTCGCGCGGATCTGACTCGAGGTCAAAGAGCAGTCCGTCGGTGTAGTCGACGTAATGCACGAGCTTCCATCGATCCTTTCGGATCATCGTCTGAAACTCGCTCGCCTGCACGATCAGGTCGCGAGCCTGCTCGGAATAGACTGCGTCGCGCACCTCGCCGCCGCTGCCGTCCAGATGCCCCTTGAGTGAAATCGCCTCCATGAATCCGGGCACCTTCACACCGGCAAGTTCAAGAACCGTCGGCCCGAGATCCATCAGCGATACCAGTCCCTCGACCGTCTTTCCTTCGGCCAGGCGTCCGGGCGCCCAGACCACGGCCGGAATCTTCACGCTCTGGTCGTACATCGACCATTTCTGCGAGAGGCCGTGGTCGTTCAGGCAGTCGCCGTGATCGGACGTGAAGATCACGATCGTCTCGTCCAGCACGCCCCGTCGCTCCAGCGCGGCGAGGATATTTCCCACCTGTTCGTCGATCATCGAGACATTGGCATAGTAGGCGGCGCGCTGCCGGTGCAACTGCTCGGACGTCGGATCGGGGATGTGGATTATCGCGTCATATTGGGAATCCTGATGCTTCTGTTTGAGCTTGCGCACAGGCTCGATCAGATCGGGAATGTCCTCGCGGATCGGCTCGGGCAGATCAGATTTGGCGAGATAGTGCTCGAACCATCGCGCCACCGGGTCGTAGGGCGGGTGCGGCCCGGGAATGCCGATCTGCAGGAAGAACGGCTCGCTCCCGTTCCAGCGATCAAGCCACATACAGGCCATGTCCGGCACGAAATTGTCCGAGTGCATGTCTTCGGGCAGTTCCCATACGAAGGCTCCGAGACTGGTTCGGTAATCCTGGCGATGCTTGTAGGTTTCGGTATCGGGCTTGGTCAGACCGCGCGCCCAGAGCGCCTTGTCCCAGTTGTCGAGATAGAACGGTACGGTCGGATCGCTGCGGTCCTTGTTCTCGGTCACGTGGCGCTCGTGAAAACCAAAGGGCGCCTCGACCGGAAAGGTGTGCATCTTGCCGACATTCACGCAGCGATACCCGGCATCCGCCAGCGTCTGCACCCAGCAATAGGACCAGGTCTCGTCATTGCGAAACACGCCATTGGTGTGCGGGTAGGTCCCCGAGAAAAGAGAGGCGCGCGAAGGGGAGCAGGAGGGGGCCGTCACATACATGTTCTTGAAATAGGTGCCCTCATTCACCAGCCGGTCCAGATTGGGCGTGTCCATCCATGGGTGGCCGGTCGCAGCGATTGTGTCGACGCGCTGCTGGTCGGTGATGATGAAGACGATGTTGGGCCTCTGCCCCTGTGGCTGACTGCGTTTCATCCTTTGACGGCGCCTCCGAGTGATTGAACGATGTAACGATTGGCAAAGAGGATCACGGGCACGATCGGCAGGGTCAGCACGATCGTGGCCAGCGCGATCGAACCCCATTCGACGCTGGAATAGGATACGAAATTCATGATCGCGACCGGGGCCGTGGCCGTCTCGCCGCGGGTCAGGATCAGCGCGAAGAAGAAGTCGTTCCATGCCAGCAGGAAACCGAGGATCGCCGCCGCAACGATGCCCGGGCGCGCGACCGGCAGCACGATCTTCCACAGGATCTGCGGCAGGTTCGCCCCGTCGATCGCGGCCGCCTCGATCAGGTCCGAGGGGATCTGCGCGAACGAGGTCCACATCGACCAGACGACAAAGGGCAACGTCAACGACATGTAGGCGAATATCAGCCCGATCCGGGTATTGAGCAGGCCCAGGTTGAGATAGACCAGAAAGAGCGGCAGAACGATCCCGATGGGTGGCGCCATGCGCAGGAGAAGCAGCGCCCAGGACGTCGCGAACGTCCCCCGCAGCCGTCCCTTGGCAAGCGCAAAGCCGGCCGGAACCCCGATGACAAGCGCCAGCAGCGTGGAACCGCCCGCGGTGATGGCGCTGTTGACAAGCGCGCCGGGAAAGTCGGAGCGCGCCAGCGCCTGGAAGTTTTCAAGCGACCAGGAAAGCGGCGATTGCCAGATGGGCTCGAAGAGCGCGAGCTTGGGCCGGAAGGTCAGCAGAAGCGACCAGATCATCGGCAGAAGCGCGAAGCACAGCAGGACGACCATCATCAGGCGGCCCAGCGCGAAACGATATCCGGAACGGCGATCGATCATGCGTTGATCCTCGAATTGATGCGCGCGACCCAGTAGCTGGCGAGCGCGGCGAACAGAAACAGCGTTACCGAGATGGCGGCGCCGTAAGAGATGTTGGAATTCTCGAAGGACTGAACGTAGGCATAATAGTTCGTGGCCTGTGTCGAGCGTCCCGGACCGCCCTTGGTGATTACGTAGATCAGCGGAAAATGCTTGAGCGTCTCGATGAAGCGAAACAGCGTGACCAGCAGAAGCGCCGGTTTCAGGAGCGGCAGCGTAATTACGAAGAAGGCGCGCAACTGGCTCGCGCCGTCAATCGCGGCCGCCTCCTTCAGATCGCGCGGAATTCCCTGCAAAGCGGCGAGTATGAGCAGCATGACGAAGGGAAAGTTGGCCCAGGTATCGGCGATCACGATCGCGGCGATCGCCCCGGTCTGTGTCGAGAACCAGACCGGCTGAGGCAGCCCCAGCGCCTCGAGTGCCGCGTTGATGGGCGAAAGCGTCGGGGTGTAGAGTGACAGCCAGATCAGCGCGACCGCGACATGCGGCACGGCGAAGGGAATGGTGAACAGACCGCGCGCCACTTTCCACTTCGGCACGATTTGATCGAGCCCCACGGCGATGGCGGTGCCGATCACGAGCTGTACGACAACCCCGCCGACGCTCAAAGCGAGCATTACGTAAATTGAGTTGAGAAAGCGCCTATCGCTCAGCAGGCGAACGAAATTCTGCAGCCCCCAGTGCCCGCCCCAGCCCTTGATGAGGTGGAAATCGGTCAGGGACAACGCGAACATGCCTGCCAGAGGCACGACGGAAAACAGAACGGCGCAGAAGATCGTCGGATAGAGAAACCGGACGTACTCGCGGCGGCGGCGCGCTTGCAGCGAATTGGTTCGATTGCTGCGCGGGTTCACGCCTGACTTCGTTGCGATGTCGTTGGGCATGGAAAGGTCCTTTTGACGTCATGCGACGCCTTCAATGAGCAGATCGTTCAGATCCCGGTATTCGGCCACGCCCCCCACAAGGGAGACGAGGGGCGCGGCCTGCGCGTACGGCTACTGGTTGAGGATCGCCTCTACTTCCGTCTGCGCGTTCTTGAGGGCGTCAGCATTGGACTGGATGCCGTTGAGGGCCGAATTCACGTTATCGCCGATCGCCGCGCCGATTTCCGGCCATTCCACGATCAGCGGCCGGTAATTCGGGATCGTGGCATTCAGCGAATCCGCACGCAATTTGATGAGATCCGGGCTGATCTCGGCATATTTTTCAGCGACTTCGGGATCGTCGCCGACCGCAGGGCGGGTGAAATCCGGGAAAGATTCCCTGATCGCGATTTCCTCCTGCACCTTCTCGCTGGTCGCCCAGTCGATAAACTTCGCCGCAGCCTCGGCATTTTTCGATGCGGCAGGAATACCCAGGCCATGGACTGCGATCGCGGGCGAACGTCCATCCGGCCCCTCGGGCACCGGCGCAAGGCCGATCTTGTCCGCGACCTTGCTTGCCTTCGGGTCCAGCGTCGGAACGATATTCGACGTCCCGTCGATAAATATCGCGACATTGCCGGCCTGCATGGCAGCCACGGCCTCGGGATAGTTGATGTTCGAGATGCCGGGCGGACCGCTTTCGGTCAACATCGAGGTGTAGAGATCAAGCCCCTCGAGGTTTTCCGGACTGTCGATCACAGGCGTCATGTCGGTGGGAAAGTCCTTGAAGAACTTGCCTCCATAGGCGCGCGTGATCATCGGCAGGACGAACATGTTGAAGCCCTGTCCCGGTGAGGTGCGCATGACGATCCCCGCGGTTTCGTCCGAGTTGACCTCGGCCGCGACCTTGCGGGTCTCTTCCCATGTTTTGGGCGGCGTATCGATCAGGTCCTTGCGATAGGCCATCAGACCAGTCTCGACGAACATCGGCAGGGCATAGGTCTTGCCATTCACCTCGTAGGTGGAGAGCGCCGAGGGAAAGAAGCCGTCGACATCCTCCATTTGGGCAATCTGGTCATCCATCGGCGTAAGCCAGCCGGCGGCTACCCAGCGCTGAAGCTGGATAGCAGGCACGTGAACCACGTCGAGATCTCCGGTCCGCCCCGTGAACGCCAGCATGACCTGGTTTTCGAAGACGCTCTGCCCCACGACTTCGACATTGACCTTGATTCCGGTCTCCTTTTCGAATTCGTCGGCGAGATCCGCAATGCCGCGCGTGACGGGCAAAGAGAACATCATCACATTGATCTCTTCGTCCTGGGCGAAAGCGGGTGCCGTCAGGCAAAGCCCCGCCATTGCCGCGGCAAGGGCCGCGGACATGAAACTGTGTAGGATTTTCATATTTCCTCCGGTTTAAACGATCAGCCGCCAAGCTCCTCCCGAGCTTTAAGACGGTTGCTATGTTGTGAGCTCTTCTGGCTCATATGCTTCATGAGGCTTTCACGCGCCTCGTGAAGTATCTTCGATATTTCAACCTCGTGCGCAGCCCGGTCCGGCTTGGGCGTCGCGGGCTCCGCGAGCGAGAGCAGATGCAGGAAATTCCCCTTGGGATCGGTGAGATAGGTTGCGTAGCGACGAATTCCCTGTCGGTTGCCGTCGAAATCGCCGTCCACGATCATCGGCCGCGCTGCCTCGATCACGTCCAGCGCCTCGCTCTCGTTGAGAAGGCGCATATGGACGCCGGTCGTCGAGAAATTGACCCGGTCGAAGATCGAGCGAAGCTGCTCGTTGTCCAGCCGTGCAAGATAGAGCCGGGACAGAACGTCAAGCTCCATCAGACCACGCCGGAAACCCGGTTGCGCACGCAGGCTGAAGCTGCGGTTGCTGGGGGCAGTTGAACTTTGCCACAGCAGGTCGTTCCCGGCGTTGACGATGACTTCCGCAACCACATCGTATTTGCGCCCGATCTCGGTGACCAACTGGTTCAGCACCCGCTGATAGTCTTCGCTCATTTGCACATTGCGTTGAAAGCGGAAGTTGCCGATGACCTGGTTGTTGCTGGTGCGCAGCACATATCCCCATTCCGAGAGCACGTTGATGATCCGGCTCAACGTCGCCGGCGAGATGCCGCAATCGCGCGCCATCTCGGACTGACGCACCGGGGATTGTTTGGCCCCGCTGAGGTATTCGAGCACCTTCAGCATGCGGTCATTGGGCGTCATTGGTCGTTCTTCGATACTCATCGTCTTCCCCGTGTTGCCGGTTTGCGATGCCAGTATATCCTGTCGTCGAGCATAGCCCATCCTTAAGTCACTGCGCCGGTTCGACAGCTCGCGCGTCCCGTGCGAGGCCAAGTCTCGTCCATTGGTCATCTGGCGCACCCTCCTGCTCCATAAGCGTGCGCAGGCGCTGCAGCATCCGGTCGCGAACCTCGGGCCTGTCCTGCCAGAGATTGCGGGACTGCGCCGGATCCGACTTGCGATCGAAAAGGAAATCTTCATAGCTGCGCGGGTCGATCGTGATCGGCATCTTCCACATCGGATAGGGAACGGAGGGGTCGAAATATCCCTGCTCCACGGGTTGCGACGGCAGAGTGCCGACGCGCCCGTCAACCGGATTGTCGACGATCAGAGGTCGCACGATCATCGTGGAATAGACATGGAGCGGCGCATCAGGCACGGGCGACTTGAACAGCGTCCAGTCTCCGTCCGTGATGCAGATGCCCTGTCCGAACGTTCCATAAAGCACCGCGTCGCGCACCGGCTCCTCATCGCGGATCAGGGGCATGAGGGACCGGCTGTGGCGACTGGCCTCGGGCGCCTCCGCCCCCACAGCATCGGCCACGGTCGCGAAAATGTCCACGGTCTGGGAAAGCCGGGTTTCGTGTCGCCCGTTGCCGGGGAAATCGGGGTGCCACATCACGAAGGGAATGTTCGCATGCGAGTCCCAATGTGGATATTGCTTGCCGAACACGCCTCGCGCGCCGAGATCATGACCGTGGTCGGTCGTGAAGATCACCACCGTGTCGTCCCACAAATCCAGCGCATCAAGCCGGTCCAGGAGGTGGCCCAGCCAGCGATCGGCCATTGTCACCTTGCCGTGGTATTGGGAGCGCACAAAGTCCAGTTCCTCGGTCGAGGTCTGCGCCATGAATTCGCGCAATGCGTCGTATTTCTGATAAGGCGGCCAGACGGTGTAGCGATCGCGGGCAGAGGCGTCCTGCGTGTACATGGATGCATAAGGCTCGGGGACGTCGAAGGGCTCATGCACGTCGAAATTCTCGACATGGAGCCAGAACGGACCGTCCTTGGCATTCTCGTCCAGCCAGTCGGCGGCTCCCTTGAAGACCTTGGCGGGGAAGTAATCCTCCTCGTCGCGGAAGTCCTTCACATTGGCCCAGTATTGGCGCGTGTAGGTTTCGTCGCGGAAAGCGGCCATGCGCTCTACCCATGCGGGGACCGGGCCCGACATGTCCGCGAGCTTCCAGCGGTCCATCTCGTGGCCACGGACATATTCGGCGGAGTCAAAATGCTCGATATAGCCGTTCGCCTCCTCTTCCCAGTAGTGGTAGTGATCGGTGACGAGCCCGGTGCGCCAACCCGCGTTCGACATCACTTTTGCAAGGCGCGGGTCGAACACCTCGAGCGGCCCCCAAGGACGCCACAGGAATTCCTTGCGCCCGGCCATGATTTCACGGCGGGCGGGCATGCAGGGCAGGCTTCCGACGAAATGATTGTCGAAGACCGTTCCCCTGGCGGCCAGCCGGGTGATGTTCGGGGTCTGAACTTCGGTTTCGGGGTTGTAGATCGAAAGCGCGTCGCGGTTCAGGCTGTCGACCAGAATGGTGATGATATTCATTCAGACCACTCCCGCCGTCACGCGCCGCGCAATATGCCCGAGGCGGATTTCGGTCTGCGGGTCGAAGAAATGCAGCTTTTCCGGATCGAATTCGAGCGAAACCGGGCTTCCGTGATGCCATGCGATCCTGCGTGTTCCGCAGGTCTGCACTGCGGTGTCGCCGATCGTGCAGCTCGTCATGGTCTCATTGCCCATCGGCTCGACGAGGTCGAGCGTGGCAGCGACCCCACCTTCGCCCGGCGCGCGGACCTCGATATGTTCGGGGCGTATCCCCACCAGAAGCGGGCCGTCGGGCACCTGTCCCTCCATCTCCAGCGCGCAGGTTCCTCCGAAAAGCGAAAGTCGCCCGTCGCGAACGTCGCCCTGGACGATATTCATGGTTGGCGTGCCAATGAATTGAGCGACGAAAACATTTTCGGGATAATCGTAAAGCTCAAGCGGGGCTCCGACCTGCTCGATCCGTCCCGCGCGCATCACGACAATCCGGTCAGCCATGGTCATCGCCTCGACCTGGTCGTGGGTCACGTAGACGGACGTGGTCTCCAGCTTCTGGTGCAGCTTGATGACTTCGGCCCGCATGGTCACGCGCAGCTTGGCGTCCAGGTTGGAAAGCGGTTCGTCGAAAAGGAAAACCTTGGGCGAGCGCACGATGGCGCGTCCCATCGCCACGCGCTGCCGTTGTCCGCCCGACAGATCCTTTGGACGCCGTTCGAGCAATTCGGTCAATCCGAGGATTTCCGCTGCCTCCTCGACGGCGCGGTTCACCTCGACTTTGGGCATCTTGCGCAGGTTGAGCGCGAAAGACATGTTCTCCCGCACGGTCATGTGGGGGTAGAGCGCATAGCTTTGAAACACCATCGCGATGTCGCGATCCTTCGGCATTTTCTCGCCGACATTCTCCTCGCCAATATAAATTTCCCCACCGCTCAGTTCCTCGAGACCGGCGATCATCCGGAGCAATGTCGACTTGCCGCAACCCGACGGCCCGACCAGCGCGACGAAGTCGGTGTCGCCAATATCAAGATCAAGGCCGTGAATGACATCGTGCGCGCCATACGACTTACGCACGTTCCTGAGTGACAGCGTCGCCATCTTGCTTTCCTCCGTTTGACAAAATGCATACCACCCATATTTGGAATTGTCCATTCCAAATATGGAATAACTTGTTTTTAATTCATCGGTCTTGCGCGCGGGCCGGACCGTCCGAACGGGGAGTTGATGGCATGAAGCGGCTCATGATCGGGACCTTAAATCAGAGCCAGAAGATGACGGCTGCTGCGATACAGACGCTTGAAAAGAAGGTATGCGCGGTCATAACAGTTGGACATCTGAAGTCGCCAAGGGTCATTGCAAAGGCAGGTTACAGTAGGGATCGAGTTTCCCTCAAAGTGGCGGGTCGCAATTATTGTCGGAAGAGTGAAGCGTTTGGGTCCGCCGCTTCCGGGGTTCAGATAGAAAATGCAGTCGACCGTTTCTGTGCTGGCACGGTGCGAATGCCCGCGCCCAATCCGCGACGTCGACATTGCCGCGAATGACGGTGACCGGAGCGAGCTCGGCGGCAAGGCCAGAAATTATCTCCGGCTTGCCGATGTCGCCGGCGTGTGCTGCACGCCTTGGATCACCGACAAGGCCTCGGGCGCAGCATCCCGTGCGTAGCCGAAATGATCCCGATAACCGCCATTGAAAGAGCCGCTCCCCGGTCCGCCTAATAGGATTGCGTCGCTCGCAGGCCGCGCGCTTACGTGCCGCAGAAGGTTCGGTACGCCGTCTCGGGCACCGGCGGAAGGCCCGCATAATCGGCGAATTCCGCCTTATCCTCGAAGGGCGTGGCCAGTGCTTCGTTCAAGCGTTCGAAGGGTGCCAGGTCGCCGGCCATCGCGGCGGCAAGGGCTTCTTCGACGAGGTGGTTGCGCGGAATGATCGCCGGGTTCACCGCATCCATTGCAACACGACGTTCACCCGGCTCTCCCGGTTCAACCGCGAGGCGTTGACGCCAGCGCGCCGCCCAGCCGTCATAGGCGGTTGGATCAGCAAAGAGACCGCGCAGCGCCCCGTCGGCCTGCTCGCTTTCCGCCGCTTTGCCGAGATTGCGGAAGGTCAGGGTGAAATCCGCCTTCTGCCGTGCCATGTGCCCAAGAAGATTCTCGATCAACGCGGCGTCTTCCTTTTGCGGTGTCTGCAAACCTATCTTCGCGCGAAAACCGTCGACATAAGCGGTGTTGAACGCGTCGGCAAAGCCGGAAAGGACTTCTTGTGCGGCTTCGATGGCTTTGTTTTCGTCCGGATCGAGATGAGGAAGCAGACATTCTGCCAGACGTGCGAGGTTCCAGTTCGCGATGCGGGGCTGGTTGGCATAGGCGTAACGCCCGTGGCGGTCGATCGAGGAAAAGACGGTTGCGGGATCGTAAGCATCGAGGAAGGCACACGGGCCGTAGTCGATCGTTTCCCCGGCAACCGACATATTGTCGGTGTTCATGACGCCGTGCACGAAGCCGATCTGCATCCAGCGTGCGACGAGTTCGGCCTGACGGGTGCAGACGCCTTGCAGAAGAGCGCGGTAGGGATTGGAAGCGACCGCGGCATCGGGGTAATGCCTGTCGATCACATGGTCGGCGAGTTTTCGAACCGCTTCGTCATCCCCCCTGGCCGCGAAGAACTGGAACGTGCCGACGCGTATATGGCTGGAGGCGACCCTCGTAAGGACCGCGCCCGGCAGGGCCGTTTCCCGGTAGACTGGCTCTCCCGTCGCGACCGCGGCCAGCGCCCGCGTGGTTGGGATGCCGAGCGCGGCCATGGCCTCGCTGACGAGATATTCGCGCAGGACCGGGCCGAGTGCTGCCCGTCCGTCGCCGCTGCGCGAGAAGAGGGTGGGGCCGGCGCCCTTCAGTTGAATATCGCGACGCCGACCCTCTCGGTCGACGACCTCGCCGAGGAGGATGGCGCGCCCATCGCCGAGTTGCGGCACGAAGTTTCCGAATTGATGTCCGGCGTAAGCGGCCGCGATCGGCTCGGCGCCTGTCGGGAGCTGGTTGCCGGCGAAGATTTCAGCCCCGTCATTGTCCAACTGATCCGCGTCGAGCCCGAGCTCTTCGGCGAGCCGTCGGTTCAGCTTCAGGAGATGCGGCGCGGCGACGGGCGACGGCACGGTTGGACGGTGGAAGGCGGCGCCGAGACGCGCGTAGCTGTTATCGAAGTCGAATTGTACCGTCATCTTTCCGCTCTGCTTCCGTCGTGCCGCTCGGCCGCTGGCTCTCGACCATTCTGCACTTAGGTGGCGTTGCCGATGTCGGATTTCCAGAGCAGTGGCTGACCAGTAACGTCTCTGCTTGACACGTTACTGGGGCACGGATGTAGCCCGTCCATCCGATCAGGACGGAATATGCACGCCAAGAACCAAGGCAGTGCCGTCCTCTGGACCAGGGCGAACGAGATCCTCTCGTTGAAACCGAGAACTACACCTACGCCATAACCTTCCGAATTAGGCCGTCACGACACCTGTCCGTGTTTTGCCAAGAAATCCAGCACCGACCTGACGCGAGACGGCAGCGGACCGCCCTGGCCGATATGGACGGCGTGAAAATCCTCTTTCTCGCCGATGTCGAGATGACGGAGGATCGGTATGAGCCTCCCGGCAGCGATATCTGCGCGCACCGTGAAATGAGCAAGCCGAGCAATGCCAACGCCCGAAAGTGCCAGATGGCGCAACCCTTCTCCATCGCTCGCCTGTACCTGGCCGGTGGCTGGTACGAGTCTGACCTCGCCATTTTCCCATAGCTTCCAGCCATTAACCGCGCGTGCATAACCAAAGCCAAGTCGGTTGTGCTGTTCGAGATCGGCAATGCTGCCCGGTTCGCCACAGCGTTTCAGGTATGAAGGCGATGCGACGATGGTCAACGCCGTCTCGCCGAGCTTCCGGGCCACAAGGCTGGAACTTTTCATTGGCCCGGCCCGGATGGCGACATCCGTGCGCTCGGCAAGAAGATCGACCACGGCATCGGTTTGGACGATATCGAGCGTGACCGCTGGATACAGCGCCAGAAACTCCGGCAGCACTGGAGCGAGTATATGGTTGAAATATGAGGCACTGGTGTTGATGCGCACGCGGCCCACGGCCTGCTCGCCAATGCCAGCCGCCCGCTCGGCATCCTCCATATCGGCGAGGATACGCGTCGCCCTTTCATAGAATGCGCACCCCTCCGGTGTGATTTGAAGTTGGCGCGTCGAACGATTGATCAGCCTCGTACCAAGCCGCGCCTCCAACCGTGCGATCAGCTTGCTGACGGCTGAGGGCGTCATGCCCGCAACGCGAGCGGCGGGCGAAAATCCCCCGTGTTCGACCACGCGGACAAACACTTCCATCTCGCCTGATCGGTTGGTTTCAAGGCGCGCCATGATGATCTCAAATCACAAATGATATTCCACTAGGCAGTCTATTTCATCGAATACCGCTCGTCTATCTCTCAGGAAACAGAACTGAATGAAGTTGGGATTTATCATGCCGCTAGCGCTCTACGCTCTGACGGTCGGGGCCTTCGGAATCGGCGTCACGGAATTTGTCATTATGGGCCTGCTTCTTGAAGTCAGCCGCGAATTGGACGTCACCATCGCGGCCGCGGGCTTGCTGATTTCCGGTTATGCGCTCGGTGTCACGGTTGGCGCGCCTGTTTTGACTGCACTCACTGCCCGCTCGCCGCGCAAACAAGTGCTGGTCGGGCTGATGGTCATTTTCATCATCGGCAATGCAGCTTGCGCGCTCGCGCCTGGCTATGGCTGGTTGATGGCGGCGCGTGTGCTGACTGCGCTGACGCATGGCACCTTCTTCGGCGTCGGAGCTGTGGTTGCGACCAGCCTTGTTGCCGAAGACAAGCGCGCGTCGGCGATCGCCATCATGTTCACCGGTCTGACGGTCGCGACTGTGCTCGGCGTGCCATTCGGCACATGGCTCGGTCAGAGTTACGGTTGGCGCGCGACATTCTGGGCAGTGACTTTGGTCGGGCTGATCGCGCTGGTCGTTCTTGTCACGCTGCTGCCTCGGGACCGAAGCACCCCGGAATCGACAGATTGGCGCGTCGATCTACGCGCAATCGTTCGCCCTCCGGTCTTGCTGGGGCTGTTGACTACCGTGCTCGGCTATGCGGGCGTTTTCGCAGTCTTCACCTACATCGCGCCGCTGCTGACGGAAACCAGCGGCTTTGATGAAAGCGCGGTCTCGGCGGTTCTTCTGGTGTTCGGCGGCGGTCTGGTCGCGGGCAATCTGGTGGGTGGTCGGCTGGCGGATCGCAACCTCATTCATGCGATCATCGGCACGCTCGCCGCACTTGCCATCACCCTGGCGACAATGGCCTGGGCAATGGACATCCGGACATTGGCCATTGTCTTTACCGGCCTGCTGGGAGCGACCGGCTTCGCCACCGTCGCACCTTTACAGATGTGGGTGCTGTCGAAAGCCGATGGCGCGGGTCAGAGCCTTGCCTCAAGTTTCAATATAGGGGCTTTCAATCTCGGCAATGCAATCGGCGCATGGGCGGGCGGCATGGTTGTCGACCACGGTCCGGGCATGGCTTTCCTGCCCTTGGCGGCCGCAGTGTTCCCGCTTTTTGCCATCGTAATCGCGCTTTTTGCCATTCGCAATCATGAGGCTGCGATGCCCTCATCCCCCTTCAATTCCATCCAGTAAGGAGCAATCTCATGGACTATCGCCCCCTCGGAAAATCCGGCCTCAAAGTGCCGGTCCTCAGCTTCGGCACGGGCACGTTCGGCGGCGCTGGCCCCCTGTTCAGCAACTGGGGCACGTCCGATGCGACCGAGGCGCGCCGTCTCGTGGACATCTGCCTGGAAGCGGGTGTCAACCTGTTCGACACCGCCGATGTCTATTCGGATGGCGCCTCCGAAGAAGTGTTGGGTGAGGCCGTGAAGGGGCGCCGCGACGAAGTGCTGCTTTCAACCAAAGCCAGCCTGCCAACGGGCGATGGGCCGAACGATGCAGGCTCGTCCCGCTTCCGTCTGATCCGGGTTGTTGAAGATGCGCTGCGCCGCTTGCAGACCGATTACATTGACTTGTTGCAACTTCATGCTTTCGATGCCGGCACACCTGTCGAAGAAGTTCTTTCGACACTCGACACGCTCGTCCGCGCCGGGAAAGTGCGCTATGTCGGCGTATCCAATTTTTCCGGCTGGCAGATCATGAAATCGCTGGCCGTCGCCGACCGCTATGGCTGGCCGCGCTATGTCGCCGATCAGGTCTATTATTCGCTGATCGGGCGCGATTACGAATGGGATTTGATGCCGCTCGGGCAGGACCAAGGCCTTGGCGCAATGGTCTGGTCACCCCTCGGTTGGGGCCGGCTAACAGGAAAAATCCGGCGCGATTCGCCTTTGCCAGAAGGCAGCCGTTTGCGCGAAACCGCCAGCTTCGGACCGCCGGTGGACGACGAGCACCTCTATCGCGTTGTCGATGCGCTCGACGAGATCGCCGGGGAAACCGGCAAGACCGTTGCGCAGATCGCGCTCAACTGGCTGCTGCAACGCCCAACCGTTTCCTCGGTCATAATCGGTGCTCGGAATGAGGAACAGCTTCGCCAGAATCTCGGCGCGGTCGGGTGGGCCCTGACACCCGAACAGATCGCCAAACTGGATAAGGCGAGTGCCGTCACCGCGCCTTATCCGCATTTCCCCTACCGCCGGCAGGAAGGCTTTGCACGCCTTAACCCACCTGTTGCGGGATAGGAACAACGCTCTTGAGATCGTCAAGGCAGGCTATCACATTGGCTTCAAGATTGCTGCACCAAGGTCTTCGGGATGCGTCAGAGCGATCATATGCGGCGCATCCCGAAGCCAGGATCGTTTCCTGTGCCTTGCCAGTCATCCCCTTCATCGCGTGATTGCCGATCTGTCCGGTCTGTGTGGGGGACATGGCGGGCGCGTTCATACGTTCACTCCTTTCATGCCCTCGGCGGTATAGCGCTCGCCGGAGAAACTGCCTGGCGCATAGGCACGGTCGAGCCTGGCGATGTCATCGGCGGACAAGCGGAGGCTGGCGGCAGCGATGTTCTGTTCCAGGTAGATCAGACGCTTGGTGCCGGGGATCCCAAACGCTCCCTTGGCAAGCACCCAAGCGAGCGCGACCTGTGACGGTGTCGCCTCGCGCATGTCGGCAATGGCGCGCAGGGTGCCCAGCCGCGCATTATTGGCCGCCAGCGCCTCATCGCCGAAGCGCGGGGCATTGCGGCGGAAATCGTTCTCGGCAAGGCTATCGCGATCCAGCGAGCCGGACAGCAGCCCGCGCCCCAAGGGGCTATAGGCGACAAAGGCGATGCCGAGCTCGCGGCAGGCAGGCAGCACCTCGGCTTCCATATCGCGGGTGGTCAGCGAGTATTCGCTCTGCACGGCAGCCACAGGATGCACGGCATGGGCGCGGCGCAGGGTATCGGCGGAGACTTCGCTCAATCCGATCCGCGCGATCTTGCCCGCCTGCACGAGATCGACCAGCACCTGCATCGTTTCTTCGATGGGGCGTCCCGCTTCGGCCCGGTGGACATAATAGAGACCGATCTGTTCAACGCCCAGGCGTTTCAACGAGGCATCGCAGGCCTGCCTGATATACTCAGGGCTGTTGTCGATGCTGCGGGCATATTCGCCCGGAGCCTTGCGAATGCCGAACTTGGTGGCGATGAAGGTGTCTGGGTGGCCCTGTCTCAGGAAACGCGACAGCAATTCCTCATTATGGCCGTTGCCATACATATCGGCCGTGTCGAACATCCGCACGCCCAGTTCATGGGCGCGGGACAGAACGGCGAGCGATTGCGCATCGTCGGTCTCGCCATAGAATTCGGACATGCCCATGCAACCAAGACCAATCGCGGGCAGTTGCGGGCCATCGGCTCCAAGCGGAAATGTGGGGACCATCATTCGTACTCCTGTTCTGATCGACTCTTTCTCGCAGCCATAGAGCCTCATGAAAACTGCATGACCTCGCACGCCATCTGTGCAATATCTATCAGATGAACTGGGATGACCTGCAAGTGCTGGCGGTGCTGGATCGCGAAGGCTCGCTGGCCGGCGCGGCGCGGGCATTGGGTGTCAATCACGCCACTGTGTCCAGGCGTATTTCCGCGCTGGAGGAAAGCCTAGGGCAAACGCTCGTGCGCCGGCTTGCGCGTTCCACACCCTTGACCGAGAAGGGCAAAGAGGTCGCCGCAATAGCCCGCGAGATGGAGCAGGGCGCGCAGCGGATCGATCGCCTGACTCATGCCGCGCAGGGTACGTTGACCGGACGCGTGCGGCTGACCGCCCCTCCTGTTCTGGTCACCGAGATCATCATCCCGGCCATGCGCGGCCTGCGCGCCGATCACCCCGATTTGCAGATCGTGCTATCTGCCAATTCGCACATCGCCTCACTCGACAGCGGCCAGGCTGATCTGGCGGTACGGATGGTCGAGCCGCAGGGAAGGCAGAACATCGCCCGGCGCATTGGTTCGGTCGAATTCGCACTCTATGCGACGCCGGATATCGCCAGACTGCATCCGCAGCAATGGCGGTTCATCGCGTTTGACGAAACACTGGCGCATGTGCCCCAGCAACGCTGGCTGGAAGAGTTTGCCGGAAATCGCCCGCTCGACCTTTTGACCGGGGATTTTCACAGTCAGTTCGCCGCCGCCCGAGCAGGTCTTGGAGTGGCCTTGCTGCCTTGTGTTATGGCGCAACCTTGCAAGGAACTCGTCCGTGCCTCTGAGGAGCAACCCGAAGCAAGGCCCGTCTGGATGGTGATCCATGCTGATCTGAAACACGCGACTGCTGTGCGAGCGGTCGCCGATATGCTGGTCGCCGCCTTCAGCAAAGTCTGAAAATGCAGCCGTCATTCGCCACGGCATTATCTATGAAGCGCGAGCGATCCGCACTTCTTTACCCTCAGTCATGGGGCGGGAAGCGGGGGAAAGAACGCGACATAGTGGATGTGCTTTCGACGTTGGTGACAACGACATGACCTGTAGCGGGTGAGGGGTGCTGTGTCGGTCCTCTGATGGCGAGATTTTGCACAAGCTCTTTCTTGGAATGCCGGAAATGTCATTCGGCCTTCGCTTTGACGGAATTCCGATCGAAACACTTCCGACCTGCGAGCGATAAAATTGTTGCATGAAGCGGTTACGCCTTTCGAAAGCTCCTGCCGCCGCATTTCGCTATGGTGCGGCGTCGGGATGGGAGGCGTTTATGATAAGGCCGAATATTTTGCTGATCACCACCGATCAGCAACACTACAACGCGCTTGGGGTTCGTGAACCAGGGCTGAAGACACCGAACCTTGACCGATTGTGCCTGGAAGGAACGCGATTTGACCGGGCCTATTGTCCCTCGCCAGTCTGCACGCCATCGCGGGCAAGCATCATCACCGGGCAGTACCCATCGCATCACGGGGCCTGGACAATCGGGGTCAAGCTGCCGGAGGATGTCCCGACCGTCGGCGATCACCTGATAGCCGCAGGCTACAATACCGCGCTGGTCGGCAAAGCGCATTTTCAGCCGCTCGCGAGTACCCCGGAGTCGGAATCGCTCGAATGTCAGCCGATCCTGCGCGACCTTGATTTCTGGAGGGGGTTTAACCGTACCTGGTATGGGTTCGAACACCTGGAACTCGCCCGCAACCACGCCGATGAAAGCCATGCAGGCCAGCATTATGCGATCTGGATGGAGGAGAAGGGGCTTGTAGACTGGCGCGATTATTTCCAGCCGCTTCCGGGCGAAAATGCTGCGAAAGCGCCGCGCACCGGCAAGAAGGGCAGCTATACCCGGCTTGACCGTTCGTGGGCGCTTCCCGCCGATATGCACTATACGACGTGGACCGCCGAGCGCAGCATTGCCTACCTCGAAGAACATGGCCGCAGCGGAAAGCCGTTCTTTCTATGGGCGAGCTTTCACGATCCGCATCCACCCTACACCGTCAGCGAGCCGTGGGCATCGATGTACGATCCGGACGATATGGAAATCGATCGGGTCACGTCCGGCGAGCACGACCGCAACCCGCCGCATTTTGGCAAGACACAGGAGGAAAATCCGGATTTCGGAGACTGGCATGATCCCTATCAGGCACATGGCTGCGAAAGCCATCTCTATCCGGAAGAAGATCTGAAGAGGGACAAGGCCACCTATTTCGGAATGATAAGCTTTCTCGATTCCGAGATCGGCCGCATTCTGGACAGGCTCGATGATATGGGTCTGACGGAGAATACGCTGGTGGTATTCACCACCGATCACGGTCACTTTCTCGGCCAGCACGGCCTCATCGCCAAAGGACCGTTTCACTATGAGGACATGCTGCGCCTGCCGATGATCGTCAGGCTGCCGGGCAGGGTCGCGGCCGGCGCGGTCAGTGGCGATATGCAGAGTCTTGTCGATCTGGCGCCGACCTTTCTGGAGGCCGCCGGCATTGCCGTGCCCGGCGAAATGCAGGGCGTATCGCAATGGTCGAACTGGCGGGGCGGACCGGAAGCGCGGGATTTTATTCTATGCGAGAACCGGCACAACCCGGTGATGCCGCATGTCGAGACCTATGTCGACCGGCGCTACAAGATCACGGTTTACCGTCAGGGCCGTTTCGGCGAACTGTTCGACCTTCAGGATGACCCCGGCGAGATCGACAATCTGTGGGGAGATCCCGCTTCGCAGGACCTCAAGGCCAGGATGCTTCATGCCATGATACAAGGCATCATGAAATCCGAACCCACCCGCATGCCTCGGATTGCCGGTGCATGAGGGCTATGCGACGCGTTGGTCGATGGTCTCGAAATAGTCCGCGCACAGCGCCATAAGCGCCTGAAGCGGCGGATAGTGGCTGATCGCCTTGCGGTAGACCGCGCCAGTATCGGAATTGCGCCGTCCAAGCTCGATCGGCACGGTCAGGATCGGACGACCGGGAATGCCGAGGGCGGCGGCATCCGGCAGGATGCAGAGGTAGTCGCCGTCCTGCAGAAGGCGGAAAATGGCCAGAAGAGAGCTTGATCGCACCCTGATCTGCGGTAGTCGCCCGGTGCGTTCCATGACGGCGTGCAGCGTCTCCGCTTCGTAGATCGGATCGGCGGAATAGATGATCCAGGGGTAGCAATGCACGGCTTCATAATCATCGACGCGGCATTGATGGATCGGATGATCGGAGCGGGCGACGAGGCGATCGCAGATCTTGGAAAAAGCGCGCGTCTCCAGGTTGGGATGTTCGCTTTCCGCGTAAAGCCCGCCGAAGGAAACGTCGATCAAACCGTCGATCAGCGCCTGGGATGAACCGGCTACGCTGGGCGCCATTTCAAGCGTCAGATTGGGATATTGCGTATGCAGCTTCGAGGTTATCGTCGGCAGCACGACGGAAGACCACAACGGGCCGGCATGAATGCGCAACCGCCCTTCGGCGGCAGGATCATTGCCGGCAAGCTCCGCTTCAGCGAGTTCCCAGTCGCGGGCAAGCCGCGATATCGTTGAAAGAAGCTTCGTGCCGAAAGGCGTTGGACGAACGCCGCGGGCATGACGCTCCAGCAGTTTGGAATCGTAAAAATCCTCCAGTTGCGCCAGCGACCGCGAAAGCGCGGGCTGGGTCACGTTCAGGACCTCCGATGCCTTGCGTACACTGCCCGCTTCGGCAATGGCGCGGAAACGGAAAAGCAGGCTCATTCTGTCCAGCATAGGTATCAAATTCCATTATCACTGCAGTAAAGAATGGCATTTGTTTTTGATAACTTCAATTGATATCCGTCAGTGCGTAACCGTCATCGAATGGTTTACCGGCGCCGCCTGCAGGAGGAGATTTGCGGTTGGCGTCATACGTTGGCTGCGGACTCGCCTGAGGATGCGCGAATGTTCGTCAATGGTAGATCTATGTTGCCGGGTCTGTCCTGACCGGAAAACCGGTCAGGTTGCGCCAAGGGAGGAGACTATGACGCAAATGACAACGATGAAACGCCGCCAGTTCCTGGCAGGCAGCGCTGCACTCGGCGCACTGGCGCTGACCGGCGCTGGACGGGCTTTCGCGCAGGAATTCGATATTCCGGCCCCCATCGGGCCGATCAATGCCGATGGTCCTTTTCGCTGGCTCGACAGCGGCGATCAGAAGGCGACGTTCTACAAGGCGTTCTTTCCGGAATACGCCAGCGCGCGCGATATCGAAGTGGTCTATGACGGACTGCCCTGGAACGAGATCAACCAGGTCCTGCCGCTCGGCATCCGCAACAATACCGCACAGGACGTCTTCAACCTGCCGCTCAACATGCCGCCGGCCTACGCCGTCAACGAGGGCTGGGTGCAGGCCTACGACGATTTCATCCCGGATATCGAGACCTGGAAGCAGGGATTTCCGCCCGGCGCCTTTCTGGAAGGGCTGAACGTCTTCAACGGCAAGACCTATGGTCTGCCATACACGTCGGCGCGCGTCAGTTCGGCTTTCACGCTCTATAACCGGAAATACCTGAATGATGCCGGCTATGACCCGGAGGCAACGCCGTTTACCTGGGATACATTCCGCGCGGCGGCGGCCAAGGTCACCGAGATGAATGCCGGGCGCGCTTTCGGCTTCATCATCGGCGGCAATCAGGTCAATCGCTGGTGGGATGCCTGCCGGATGCTGGCGCAGACCAACGGGCTGGCCTGCGGCGATACGTCGATCGGCAATGGCGTCGATTTCCGCACCGGCGAGGTGGTCTTCGACGCCGACGAAATCGTCGGCGCCATCGAGCTTCTGTTGGCGCTGAAGGCGGACGGTTCGATTTTCCCCGGCGTGATGAGCATCAATGCGCCACAGGCGCGCGCGATGATGCCGCAGGGCGCTGCCGGCATGATCCTTCAGGGGCCGTGGAACATTCCTCAGTGGGAGCGCGAGAACCCGAATTTCGATTTCGGCATCGCACCGACCCCCGGCAAGGGCGGCTACTCCATCGTCGGCTCTCTGGCCTCGGCGTCGAACACCATGTTCATCTATTCGAAGTCCAAGAACGCTTCCGTTGCCGCTGATATCTTCCATTATCTTGGCACGGAAGAGGGCCAGGTTGCTTGGGGCAATGTCGTTGGCTCCTCCGATCCGCCGATCTTTCCGAAGGCTGTCGAACAATCGACCATGTCGGCGCGATCGAAAAAGGCGCTGCAGATGTTCGAGCAGACCATCCGCATTTCGCCGAACCCGTTCGCGCGCAACCCCGAGCTTGCGGCGGTCGCCAGCATTTATCAGGAGCCGACTCCGAACGCCGCCCAGACCATTCAGGGCCTGTTCACTGGCCAGACAACCGACATCAAGGGTGAACTGACCAGGCTTGTCTCGGCCACCAATACGGCGCTGGATGCTGCCTTCAAGACGGCGAAGGAAAATGGGGCGAACGTCAGCCGTGACGATCTCGTATTCCCCAACTGGGACCCGTCCAAGGACTATGTCGCTTCGGATTACGAGGCGCTTTGAGGCTGGAAGCAGGCGAAAAGGACCCGCCGCCGCCGGCGGGTCCGCAGTCAGGAAAACTATCCCATGTCCGATTTCACCGTGTCATCCAGTCTGACGCGCCGTCTGGGCGCACGGATCTGGAACAGCCGCGTCGACTATCTGTTCCTCGTTCCCGGCATGCTCATCTTCGGCGCCTTCATTCTCTACCCGATTTTTGCGGCGGAATATTTCTCGCTGCTGAACTGGTCCGGCTTCGATGCCAATGCCAAATTCATCGGGCTCGCGAACTATGTCGAACTGCTTCGCGATCCGTTCTTCTGGAACGCCTTCGGGCGCTCGTTCCTGTTCACGCTCAGCACCGTTCCCGCGCAGATGATCATTTCGCTGATCATCGCGATCATCCTGAACAACAAGCTTCTGAAGCTCTCTGCCCTTTTTCGCACGATGATCTTTCTGCCGGTGGTGACGCCGGTCGCCGTCATCGGCATCGTTATGACGATCATGCTGTCACCGTTCAACGGGCCGATCAACATGGCTATCCTGGATATCGGTCTGCTGTCGCGGCCGCTGGATTTTCTCGGTGATCCGGACCTGGTCCTATGGACGCTGGCGGCGATCTATGTCTGGAAATGGGTTGGCGTCACCATGGTCTACTGGCTAGCCGCCTTGCAGACGGTTCCCGCCGAACTCTACGAAGCCTGCAAGCTCGACGGCGTGAAGGGCTGGCAGGTCACGTTATATGTCATCATGCCGATGATCATGCCCTTTGCCATCGTCATCGCGCTGATCTCGGCCATCAGCGCGCTCAACGTGTTTCCGTTGATCATGTCGATGACCCAGGGCGGACCTTATTTCGCCTCGGAAGTGATGGAGGTCTATATCTTCCGCTACGCCTTTGCCACCGCAGGCGCCATACCGCGTCTCGGTTATGCCAGTGCGGCGGGCGTGTTCTTCGGACTGGCGATCATGTCGCTGACCATTCTTCAGGTGCTGGCGGTTCGCCACCTGCGCAACAGGGAGAAGCCAAATGCCGCATGATGCCCCTGTTGCTATCCGGCAGCCGGCGCTGTCGCCGCGCATGCGCCGCGTTCTGGTCTCCGTCGTGCTGGCAGCGGTTTGCGTCGTCTGGATTTATCCGCTGTTGTGGATGGTCTCGGCGTCGCTGAAGGACAACGCAGCGATCTTTGCCAATGAAGGGCTGATTCCCGGACAGCCGACGTTCGAAAATTATGTTCGCGCCTGGAAAGAGGCCAATATCGGCTCCTATTTCTTCAACACCGTGTTCGTGACGGTTGGCTCGGTCATTCTGGTCACCATTGCTTCGTCGATGATGGGCTATGTGCTGGGGCGCCGGCGGTTCGTCGGGCGCGGGCTGATCTTCGCGCTGATCGCGTTCACGATCTTCGTGCCGCAGGGCTATACCATCATCCCGATCTTCGACCTTTTGACCCGCATCGGGCTCGGCCAGTCGCTATGGGGCGTGATGCTGGCCACCTGCGGCGGATCCTTCGTCATCTTCGTCCTCCTGTTTGCCGGCTATTTCAGTCAGATACCGAACGAACTCGAAGAAGCCGCCAAGATGGACGGCGTCAGCTTCATCAAGACATTCTGGTACGTCATGCTGCCGCTTGCCCGCCCGATCGTTGTCACGGTCGTGGTGATGCAGACGCTCTACGCCTGGAACGATTTCCTGCTGCCACTGGTCGTGACGCTCGCCAATCCTGCGATCCGGACGCTCTCGGTCGGCGTCTACGCCTTTCGCGGCGAGAACTTCATAGATTGGGGCGGCATGACCGCCGCTTCCACAATCTCCATCCTTCCGGTGGTGATCCTGTTTTTGTTCCTGCAGCGTTACTTCATCGACGGCCTTGCCGGGGCGGTGAAGGGATGATTGCCGAGCTATTTGGGAGAGACCAGACATGACTGGCGTCAGTCTCAAGAACATCAAGAAATCCTATGGCGGTCTCGAAGTTGTCCACGGCGTCGACATCGAAATCGAAAAAGGTGAATTCATTGTCTTCGTCGGCCCGTCAGGCTGCGGCAAGTCGACGCTTCTCAGGATGATCGCCGGGCTCGAGGAGATCAGCGGTGGCGACCTTGAGATCCACGGTCAGCGCGTCAACGATGTCGATCCGTCAAACCGCGGCGTCGCCATGGTATTTCAGACCTATGCGCTTTATCCGCACATGACGGTCGACCAGAATATGGGCTTCGGACTGCGGATGAACGGTACGCCGAAAGCCGAAGTGGCAAGACGCGTCAGCGAGGCGGCGAAGATCCTGCAGATCGAGGACCTTCTGGACCGCAAGCCGAAACAGCTTTCCGGCGGTCAGCGCCAGCGCGTTGCCATCGGCCGGGCCATCGTGCGTCATCCGCAGGTCTTTCTGTTCGACGAGCCACTGTCGAACCTCGACGCCGAGCTCAGGGTCGCGACCCGTCTCGAACTGGCCAAGCTGCATCAGCAACTGGCCGGCTCCACGATGATCTATGTAACTCACGACCAGGTCGAGGCAATGACGCTGGCGGACAAGATCGTGGTTTTGCGAAAGGGCCGGGTCGAACAGATCGGCGCGCCGATGGAGCTTTACGAGAATCCGGCAAATCTCTTCGTTGCCGGTTTCATCGGATCGCCGAAGATGAACTTTCTCGATCTCGAAGGCGGGGAAAACCTGACATTCCGTTTCAGGGACAAAAGCGCCATCACGCTTGCCGGCGCGGGAGCCGAGCAAACTGCTGTTCTTGGCCTGCGCGCTGACCAAATGACGCTCACGGAGCCGGACAGCGGCCATTTCACCGGCACGGTCAGCGTGGTGGAACGTCTCGGCGACAGCGAGTTCGTTTATGTCGCCACCGAATGGGGCCAGGAACTGGTGGTGCGGGTGCCCGGCGGCACCAACACGCCGATCGGTATCGAAACCGGCATCGCATTGTCGGGACGCACCCATTTCTTCGACAGCGAGGGACGGTCGCTTGCCGGCATCGCGCTCGCCGCGGACCAAAACTGACATAGAGGGGCAGTTCCATGCGACCCAATATCATCTTCATCATGTCTGACGATCATGCCGCCCGTGCGATCTCGGCCTATGGCGGCGGGCTCAACAATACGCCCAATCTCGATCGGCTGGCCGATGAGGGCATGCGGCTCGACCGTTGCTATGTCACCAATTCTATCTGCACGCCGAGCCGCGCCGCGATCCTGACCGGCACCTATAATCACGTGAACCTGGTGACGACGCTCGATACCCATATCGACAACCGGTTGCCGAACGTCGCCAGACACCTGCAACAGTCCGGTTACCAGACGGCGATCTTCGGCAAGTGGCATCTCGGTGAGGGAAAGGCGCACGAGCCGACCGGTTTCGATCAATGGGCGGTGATACCGGGGCAGGGCGTCTATTACGATCCGGTCTTCATCGATCGCGGTGGCCCGAAGGTGCATCCGGGTTACGTCACCGACATCACCACCGATATGAGCATCGATTTCATCAAGGCCCGCGATAGGGAGCGGCCGTTCTTCCTGATGTGCCACCACAAGGCGCCGCACCGGCATTTCGTCTGCGATCACAAGCACGAGGACATGTTTGAGGAAGACCTGCCGCTGCCCGACAGCTTCACCGATGATTACGCCAACCGCGCGGCGGCGGCCAGAGAGGCGAAGATGCGGGTGCGCTCGGACATGACCTATGAGGATCTCGGCCTTGTGCAGCCCGAAGGCGGCTCGGAGGTTGGCGCGTTGCTGTTCGAGCATCCGAATGTGCACATGCGCAAGGTGCCGGAACTGACGGAGGGAGAAAGCCTGACGCTGATCGATGTGAAGACCGGCGAAAACTTCACCTTTACCGATCCGCAAAAACTCGCCGAATTCAAGTATCAGCGCTACATGAAGCGGTATCTGAGAACGGTGCAGTCGATCGACGACAATGTCGGCCGTCTCCTCGATTATCTGGATGAAGAAGGGCTCGCCGAAAACACGATCGTGATCTACACCTCCGATCAGGGCTTTTTCCTGGGTGAGCACGGCTGGTTCGACAAGCGCTTCATGTACGAGGAATCGCTGCAGATGCCGTTTCTGGTGCGCTATCCCGACGAGATCGAACCGGGCGGCATTTCCGGGAAGATCGCCATGAACGTCGATTTCGCGCCGACCTTTCTCGACTACGCCGGCGTACCGGTCCCCTCCTACATGCAGGGAACGAGCATGCGACCGGTGTTCGAAGGCCGGGCAGGCGAGGACTGGCAGGATGTCGCCTATCACCGCTACTGGATGCACAAGGATGTCATTCACAATGCGTTTGCCCATTACGGTATCCGCACCGATCGCTACAAACTGATCTACTGGTACAACGAGCCGCTCGACCAGATCGGGGCGACCGCCGGTGATGAACCGTCCGAATGGGAACTGTTCGACTGCGACGCAGATCCCTTCGAATTGCACAATCGCGCCGGCGACCCGGAATATGCGGAGATTTTCCGGGACATGCTGGAAAAGCTCGATGCCAAGATGATAGAGATCGGCGATATGCCGGAGCACAACGGGGCCGCCTGTCGGAGCTGAAACGGCAAATGGATGCTCCGGAGCGCGAGATCGGTCAGATCAATCGCGGGATCGACGAGGCGAGTGCGTAGGGCGTTCAGGTCGCGTGATTCCAGTTCATCGCGGCGTATGTTGGCGCGATTATCGCAGGTGCCTTCTAGCGACAGTCAGCAGTTTGTCCCTCGGACAAACGCAGATCAATAACCAGTCCGTCGGCATCAACGAGGGCGTGAATCCTCGTTGTCAGGTCCCCCTGGCACACCCCAGGCTTCGATTGGCATCCCTTTTTCTGGTGGCACAATATTGATGCACGCGGACACAGGCCGAATCGATTATCTGGATATCGCCGGCAAAGGCGGACGAAGACCCCTGAGAAGCCGATCCCAGCTGCTTCGCAGTCCTCAGAGTCTATTCAAACGAACTCTTTGGACGTGTCGTCGTTGCAAATGCCGTGCCTCTGTCTCGATTCTCAACATTCTCAACCACGATGCATTTCAACCTGATGACACAAATCGACAAGCAACGTGAATGCTGGGACAGGCTCCCAAAGCGAATCTTATTGTATCGGTGAAGACGTTAGTCATTGTTATGGTTCAGCCTTCAGTGGAGCTTAGCGTTGAATTCCGCGTGAAAGCTCCAGTCAAGCCGTTTTGGGGGGAGGCGGGGCCAGTACTTCCTCTGACTATTAACCGTAGATCAAGTTCACGACTAAGTTCATGAGATGTTTTTATTGATTTAAACAAAGCATATTCCGCAGCAAAGATGCCCATAGCTCGCGCCGGAACTTCTAAAGTGGTCAGTTCTGGGGTGGTGAGTTCGGCAATATCGAGATTGTCAAAGCCCATCACCGAAACATCTTCGGGAATCTTAATGTCGTTTGCGCGGCAATACTTCAGAGCGCCGGCCGCAAGAATGTCGCTGCCACAGAAAACCGCAGTCGGGCGATGCGGCATTTTCATCAACTGGCTCATCGCATGCCGCCCACTTTCAAGCTTGTACTGTGCTTCTACGATGGCAACGTTGGTCGTGTCGTGCCCAAGTCGTCCAAGCTCTGCGAGGAATCCTTCGATGCGCTCTTTTGCCCGGTCGTTGCCCTTGGTGACACCCGCGATCATCGCGACATTTACGTGTCCAAGGTCATGCAAAAAACGAGCACCAACAGCACCGCCTTTTTTGTTGTCAAAACCAATTGCTGCACCTTCGTCTTTTGCATTGATTGTGTAGGTATAGACATAACCGACGCCCGCCCGGTCGAGCAGCGCTGTCAACTTTGGACTGTGATGCGCCCCAACCAGCACTATCGACTCGACCCCCCTTTCGATAAGGAGACGTGCTTGCCTCAATTCCTTCTCGGCGTCGTAGTCCGATGTGTTAATGATCAGTGATACCCCAGCTTCGGACAGGCGGGCCTCTAGTCCGTTCACCATGACCGCATAGATTGCATGGTCGAGCGTTGGAATAATGGCGCCTACAAGTCTGGTCTTGGAAGAGCGTAAAGCTCGTGCCGAGCCGTTCGGGACATATCCAAGATGCGCCACCGCCTTTAGCACGCGTTCGCGCTCGTTCTTACCAACCTTTGGGTTATCATTAAGAACGCGCGAAACGGTTGATATCGAGCACTCTGCCAGACGCGCGACGTCAACGAGCTTAGGGGCGGCTTGATTCTGTTTTTCCCGCACGTTTCAGGTCTCCTAGCTTGGTGACTGAGAAAACGATTACTAGAATTTATCGGCGAAAACCAGCGTTTTCGTGAGCTTCTAAAATTCCTATTGACAGAAAATAGAAGGTCTGAGAAAACGTTTTCTTGAAAACGGAGGAGACCCAATGCTGCTTAAAGACATCAAAGTCGTGAGCTTTTGCCACTTCTTGCAGGGGCCTGCTGCGGCTCAATACCTTGCGGACATGGGCGCCGATGTCATCAAGGTCGAGCCGATCGGCGGCGCGCATGAGCGCCATTGGTCAGGCGCCGATGTCTACATCGAAGGCGTCAGTGGCTTTTATCTGTGCGCCAACCGCAACAAGCGTTCGATCGCGATCGACCTGAAGTCGCAAGAGGGCAAAGACATAGCCCGGCGGCTCATCGCGGACGCCGACGTTGTAATGGAAAACTTTCGTCCGGGTGTGTTTGCGCGTCTCGGGTTTGACGACTCCGCTCTCAAGGAAATCAACCCGAAACTGATTTTCGCCTCTGCAAGCGGTTTTGGGTCCAGCGGTCCGATGGCGCAAATGCCGGGTCAAGATATTCTCATGCAAGCCCGCTCTGGCTTGATCAGCGCAACGGGCAACCCACAATCGGGCCCCACGCCGGTCGGTGCGGCAATTGTCGACCAACATGGTGGTGCGCTGCTGGCCATGGGCATTCTTGGCGCAATCATCCGCAGGATGCGGGATGGCGTTGGAACACGGGTCGAGGCCAGCCTTATTAACTCGGGCCTGGATTTGCAGGGCGAAGCCCTTGTGAATTACTTTGCCGGCGAGAAGAGTCGAGAGGTGCTGAACCGCGAAAAGAACCTTGCAACGTGGTTCCACGCGGCTCCCTATGGCATCTACCCCGTCAAAGATGGACACATTATCATCTCGCTGTGCGATGACGCCACGCTGGCGGAGGCCGTAGACAGCGACGAGCTGCGCGGTTTGATCGGATGCGATCGCTATGCGCGGCGTGACGATTATGCGCGCGCGCTTGGCGCGGCAACCGAGCGTTTCGACAAGGCTGAGATTGCCAAGCGTCTCGATGCCAAGGGCATCTGGTGGTCGCCCGTCAATTATTACGATGATTTGCCGAATGACCCACAGCTCCAACATTGCAACGTATTTCGCGAGGTCGATGTACGTGGCAAGCCTGTTCGCCTACTGAACCATCCCAACCGGTACGACGGGCAGGTGCCTGAGGTTCATACGATTGCGCTCGAAATTGGCGAGCACACGCGCCCCATTTTGAGCGAGCTCGGCTACACTCAAGAGGAGGTAGAGCGGCTCATTGACGCGTGCGCGGTGGTTTGTCCTGGCGATTTTGCTTCCAGTCATGAAGGTGCATAGTGATGTTGCACGAAGCCTCCACCGAAACAGACGTGATGAGCAAGCCAAAGGCTATCTGCGGAACCGCCGTTGTAACCGGCGGCCGCAGAGGCATCGGACGAGCGATCAGCCTGGCTTTGGCCGAACGCGGTTTTGACGTAGCGATTATCGATATCATCGAAGATCGCGATGCAGAAATCGCGATAGACGCCATCGCTAAACAGGGAAAAGCTGCCAGTTTTCATAAATGCGACATTTCTCAAGTCGGTGCACATGACAGGCTTCTTGACGACATCGAACGCACCCATGGTCCCCTGGGCTGTCTGGTAAACAATGCCGGCATTCAGGTGGCAGTGCGCGGAGATCTTCTGCAGGTGACAGAAGATTCATTTGATCGCTTGGTTTCCATAAACCTCAAGGGGACCTTCTTTTTATCCATTGCTGTCGCGCGTCGGATGTTGGCCTCTAAAGAGCCCATTCAAGAGCGGTCAATTATTACCATCACATCCGCTAACGCGGAACTCGTTTCACCCGAAAAAGGGCCGTACTGCATCTCGAAGGCGGGGTTGTCGATGGCAAACCAGCAGCTTGCGGTGCGCATGGCAGGCGAAGGGGTCCGCGTGCATGAAATCCGTCCCGGACTGATTGCGACCGATATGACCAAAGATGTGCGCGAGGCCTATGCCGAGGCCGTTTCAAGCGGCCGTGTCTGCCCCATGGCACGTTGGGGCGAACCAGAAGACATTGCGCGCGGTGTTGCAACCCTGGCTTGCGGCGACATTCCATTCAGTACTGGTGATATCTACAACATCGGCGGAGGAATGCAGATTCCGCGGCTTTAAGCCTGGGACCCTGCAAAGCGGAGGATACGAAATGTCAAACTCTACTCAGTTGCGGCAACGCCAGCCGATGGCATCCGAAGCCCCTGCCGAGGCAATCTTGCGCATGGCGGATATCGAGAAGTCCTTTCCCGGGGTCAAGGCACTTCAGAATGTGACATTCACAGTCAGACGCGGCGAAGTCCATGCTCTGGTAGGGGAAAACGGCGCTGGAAAATCAACCTTGATGAAGATCCTCTCCGGTGCTTATCGCGCTGACGGTGGATCCATTTGGTTCGACGGTGTACAGACTGAGCACTCATCGCCCGCCGAGATGATCGAACGCGGAATTGCCGTGATCTATCAAGAATTTTCCCAAGCCTCCCATCTGACGGTTGCAGAGAACATCTATATGAACCGGCTTCCGCGCACCAGGTTTAGCACGGTCGACTGGTCGCGCCTGAAGAAGGATGCAACGGCCTGCATGAAGCGCCTCGGCTTCGAAATCGAGCCGAATACACCGGTCGCCAAGCTTAGCGTCGCCCAGCGGCAAATGGTCGAAATTGCGCGCGCAATCTCTCAGAATGCAAAGCTGATCGTACTTGACGAACCCTCAGCTGTTCTGGGGGACGCCGAACTTGAAAAGCTCTTTGTGACGATCCGTTCGCTTCAGGCGGAAGGCGTTTCTTTCATCTATATCTCGCATCGGCTGAAGGAAGTCTTTGATATTTGCCAAAGCGTGACCGTTCTTCGCGATGGACAGGTCATGAAATCTGATGCGATCGAAAACTGGACGACCTCCTTGCTGATCCAATCCATGGTTGGCCGTCCGCTGACCGAGTTCTTTCCGACCCGTGAACCGAAATTCGGGGACGAGGTCCTCAAGGTGACGGGGTTGCGCCGTGGCAAGTTCCTCAAGGATCTGTCTTTCTCATTGCGGGCGGGCGAAATCCTCGGGGTTTGCGGTCTGGCCGGAGCCGGACGGTCCGAGCTACTGCGTGCCATAGTCGGGGCAGATGCTTTGGATGCCGGACGCATTGAAATTCACGGTATTGAGAAAACGATTTCTTCGCCCCGCCAAGCCATTTCGCTTGGAATCGGGTTCGCGCCTGAGGATCGTAAAACAGAAGGTCTGTTTCTTGGCCAATCCGTCGGCTTCAATATTACGATCTCGAAGCTGGACAAATTTTGCCAAAGCAAGGTTTTGAGACTCGGGAAAGAGAAAAGCGAAATCGATAGCTACGTAAAGCGTCTGCGCGTCAAGACGCCGGATGTCTCAACGCGGATTGGTACTCTCTCGGGAGGAAACCAGCAAAAATGCGTTATCGCAAAACAACTTAACGCCGAATGCGACATCCTGCTGATTGATGAACCCACCCGCGGGGTTGACGTCGGCGCCAAGCGGGAAATCTACGAACTTCTCGTCGAGTTTACCCAAACACGCGGCATGGGCATCTTGATGGTGTCGTCCGAATTGCCCGAAATCCTCGGGCTGTGTGACCGGATACTTGTGATGCGCGAGGGCGAGATTACGGCCGAGCTCGCGTGCGATGACGCAAGCGAAGAGGTCATCATGCAGCACGCAACCTATCACTGAGGGCTGATCCGTGTCGCAGTTCAAGATGATAGTCATCGATATCGACCGGACGACCCTGACGGACGGTCACCGACTTTTGCCTGAGGTGATCGACGCAATCGGCAAAGCCCGGTCAGCGGAGATAGACGTCATTCCGGCCACGGCCAGATCTCCAGAGGCACTGAGACCGATCATGGCGCGCCTGAACCTGACCACTACCGCCGTGTGTTTCAATGGAGCGTGGATCGGGTCTATCGGGCGGAACACCTCCGAGGTACAGCGCGGGTTTCCGCTGGCAGATGATTTGGTCGCTACGCTTGTCACTGAGGCGGATCGGGCGGGTTTGAACCCTTGCTGGTTTACGCCCGAGCAGTGGTACGCAGGTGCAGACGGACCCCTGGTAAAACGCGAAATCCATGCGACGGGCACATCGCCGGTGTTTCGCGGTGGTATCGCGCCGGACCTTGGACCGATCTACAAAGTGCTGTGCCTTGAAGACCCTGAAACCGGCAGTTTTATCGATGGGGTGCGCACAAGTTTTGTCGCCCAGGCGGATTTTGTTCGCTCTGACACCCACTTGGTCGAGGTCGTCAGTAGAGGCGTTTCCAAGCGCTCAGCGATCGCGTGCCTTGCAGAGGAACGCGGAATATCGCGCGCTTGTGTCGCCGCAATTGGGGATTCGGAGAACGACCTTGAACTCATCAAATGGGCCGGCGTGGGCATAGCGATGGGAAATGCTACCCCGGCAGTAAAAGACGCCGCGGACTGGATCACACAAACCAATGCGAACGCCGGCGTGGCGATCGCGATCGAAAGGCTGCTCACAGTTGCACCAGCGCTTTGAGCCACCCGAGGGAGGAAGAAATGACAAACATCACTGTACAAACGGGTCGCGACAAGAAGTCGGCATTCCTCGGCTTGATCCCAAAGGGTGCCGGACTTCTGTGGGTGCTTGTCGCGCTTTGCATCGTCGCCGCACTGCTTTCACCTGCCTTCTTGAATGCGGCGAATGTCACGAATGTGCTGCGCCAGGTAGCACTGTTCGGCATCGTAAGTGTGGGCATGACTTTCGTGATTCTGACCAAAGGCATTGATCTGTCGGTCGGGTCGATCCTCGGGGTCTGCGCCGTTGTTACGGCACTGCTTCTAACCGGCGGTATGTCCGTTGGTTTGACGATTTTCACGGTTCTTCTTTTGGGTGCAGGACTGGGAGCGGTTAACGGTCTGGGCATCACGCTTGGCGGCGTGCCCCCGTTCATCATGACGCTTGGCATGATGGTGATGGGACGCGGACTTGCGCTGACATCGGCAAATGGCCAGCCCATCGGACTTGGGGATCGGACCGCCGATTTCATGTGGCTGGGGCGCGGCTATGCGCTGGGTATCCCGGTGCCGGCGTGGATTTTTTTGATCGTAGCGCTGATCTCGATCTTTGTTCTTCGCTATACGGCCTACGGGCGTCAGGTCTATGCCGTCGGATCGAACGAAGAGGCTGCCCATCTTTCGGGCATACACGTCAAATTCGTCACCTTCAGCGTATACGTCATCAGTGGGTTGCTGGCCGGTCTGACGGCGCTGATCTTTGTCTCGCGACTGACCGTGGGTGAGCCCACCGCAGGCACCGGGATTGAGCTGGAAGCAATCGCGATTACGGTTATCGGCGGTACCAGCCTCTTCGGCGGCGAAGGTGGCATCTTCGGGACGATTATCGGTGCGGCAATCCTCGCGGTGCTCGCCAATATCATGAACCTTGTCGGCGTATCGCCCTTCACTCAACAGATCGTCAAAGGTGCGATCATTGTCGGCGCTGTTCTATACGAAATGCAGCGTAGACGCAAAGGATCATCGTGATCAATCAGGTCGGATGAAATCGCAGTGTTCTGCGAACAGCCAAGAAAACGTTTGCTTAAAATGGAGGAGATCATGCAAACACGTCGTACTTTTGGCAAATTCCTGCTCGGCGCCGCGGCTCTGACCCTAGGGCTGGGGTCGGTTGCCATGGCTGAGGACAAAATTGTCATCGGGTTCAGCCAAGGCACCATGAACCATCCCTGGCGCGTCGCCATGGTCGAGGGCAACCAACGCTTTGCCGAAGAGAACTATCCCAACGTCGAGTTGGTCGTCACAGATGGTCAAAACGACTCTGCCAAGCAGGTTTCCGATGTCGAAACCCTCCTGGCGCGCGGTGTTGACGTTCTGATGATCAGCCCGCTGACATCCGACGCTCTTACGCCAGCGGTGATGGATGCCATGGAGGCTGGTGTAAAGGTCGTCACGATTGATCGCAAAGTGAATGTCCCTGTGACCGTTCACGTGGGAGCGTTGAACAAGCCAATCGGTGTTCAAGCCGGTCAGTTTCTTGTCGACGCGCTTGGCGGGACTGGCAACGTGATCGAAATCCAGGGCACCGCGGGCGCATCGGCAACTGTGGATCGCCATGATGGTTTCGAAGAGGCGCTTGCCGGTTCCGGTCTGACGGTCATTGCCAGCCAGCATGCCGACTATCTTCGTGAGAACGCCCTGAAATTCATGGAGGACCAGCTTCAGCGTTTCGGTCCTGGTGAAATTCAGGCTGTCTACGCACACAATGATGAAATGGCACTTGGCGCAATCCAAGCACTGGAGGCAGCCGGTCGCCTTGACGAAGTTGAGGTTGTGGGCATCGACGGCCAGGAAACCGCGTTTGAGGCGATCAAGGCCGGCAAGCTCGCTGCGACTTTCACCTATCCCTACGTCGCACCCGAAGGCATCCAGATCGCCTACCAGGTTGCGACCGGCGAGACCGTTGACGCCGAAGTCATCCTGCCTGGCAAGCAAGTCGACGCAGCCAACATCGACGAGATGCTCGGCACCGGCTTTTAAATCGTGCAGCCACGATGCCGGTCCTTGTTGATCGGCATCGCACCCATTCCACTCCTTCCAAACAATCTCACGCAAGGAGACTGATATGAGTTCCCGCAAGCCCTATATTCCGCACGGTGTCATTCCGGCGTGCCTTCTTCCTTTTGATGCCGATTTCAACATTGACGAGCCTGCGTACCGGGCACACCTGCAGGACATTCTCTCTGTCGACGGCGTCACCGCAATCGCGATCAATGGCCATGCGGCAGAGGTTCACGCGCTGACTATCGACGAGCAGTACCGCGCGATGGCAGTCACCAAGGAAGAGCTGCAAGACAGGGTTGGGATGGCAGTGGGCATTCACACCGACTCCAGTTTGGAAGCCGGACGCATCGCCGCCCGCGCGCAGGCTGAGGGGGCGGATGCACTGCTCGTCTTTCCTCCGAATTTCATGAGCCTTGGCGGCGATATGCGGCCCGAAATGATCCACTCTCACATTGGCCATATTACCCAAGCTTCGGATCTGCCGATCATCCTCTTCCAGTTTCCGCAACAGTCAAACTTGGCCTATTCGCTCTCGACGCTGTTGTCCTTGTGCGAGACCTATCCGACGATCCGAGCGGTTAAAGATCAGATCGGTGACGGCAATCGACATGAGCAACAAATCCGCGAGCTTAAAGCCCTCGACGCTCCGGTCAAAACCTTAACCACGCACAGCGCATGGCTGCTCGGGTCTCTAGCGCTTGGTTGCGAGGGTATTCTATCCGGCGCTGGCAGCGTCATTGCGGATCTGCAAGTGGCTTTGTTCCGCGCGATGCAGTCCAATGACCTCGAAAAGGCAGGGGCCATCAATGACCGAATATATCCGACTGTGCGTGCATTCTATGACGCGCCGTTGCTCGACATGCACAATCGCATGAAAGAGGCTCTTGTTCACTTGGGCAAGCTAAAGGCTGCGCATGTGCGTCCTCCTCTGATTAAACCGACCGCCGATGAGATCGCTAAGATTGGCCATATGCTTGATCTCGCCGGAATTACCGGCGAAACCGTCTATCGCAACGCAGTCTGAGCAAGCTATTTCAGGAGGGGACCCATGTCCAAAGCCGCACAAGATCAGGCGGGGATTCTGCTGGTAGAAACGCCAGCCGAGGGGATTCTCCTCCTGACGCTGAATAGGCCTGATAAGTTGAATGCGCTGTCAAAGCGACTTTTGGGAGAACTGGCGGCGGCACTGGGCGAGGCCGCTACCAATCCGGCTGTTGGCTGCGTTGTCCTTACCGGCGCAGGCCGTGCATTCAGTGCGGGAGCAGATGCCTCGGATATGCTGGAACGAGGTGTTGCATCCTATGCCGACCCAGAGCGGCTGGCCCGTTGGGCTGCGATTCAGCATTTCCCCAAACCCATGATTGCCGCCGTAAACGGTTATGCCTTGGGTGGTGGGCTCGAACTGGCACTGATGTGCGATATCATTCTGGCCTCCGAAGCGGCGAAATTCGCGGCCCCTGAAATCAAACTGGGGTCTTTTCCGGGCGACGGCGGGACCCAGAGGTTGCCCCGCGCGGTGGGCAAGTCCTTTGCGATGCAAATGATCCTGACCGGCGACATGATCGATAGCGTGCTGGCTGAGCGCAAAGGCTTGGTGAGCGAGGTGTTGGAACCCGACGCACTGATCCCGCGTGCCAGCGCTATCGCCTCACGGATTGCGCAAATGTCTACGGCAATCACGCCCTATGCCAAACGCGCGGTGCAGGGTGCATTCGAGCTTCCTCTCGCAGAAGGCCTCTCTTTTGAACACAGGCTCACGGTTGAAGCTTTCGAGACGGAAGACCGCATGGAAGGGCTGCGCGCCTTTGCAGAAAAGCGCACCCCGATATTTCGCGGCAAATAGGGGACCCCGCCATGAATGAGGACGCTTGGGACTATATTATCATCGGCGCCGGCTCGGCAGGCTGCGTTTTGGCAAATCGGCTGACAGAGAACCCCTCAGTTCGGGTGCTGTTGCTCGAGGCAGGCAGCCGCGACTGGAACCCGTTCATTCACATTCCCGGCGGTCTGGGCAAGCTATTCGGGCCGGGCGTAAACTGGCGGTTCCACACAAAGCCGCAAAAACACCTCGATGATCGCGAGGTTTGGTATCCGCAAGGCAAGACACTGGGCGGATCAAGCTCGATCAACGCGATGATCTATATCCGGTGTCAAAAAGAGGACTACGACAACTGGGCCGCGCTCGGGAATGAGGGCTGGGCCTATGACGACATCCTGCCGTATTTCAAGAAATCCGAAGACAACCCGCGCCTTGGCGAGCCATTCCACGGCAAAGGCGGGCCGCTGTGGGTTTCGGATCAGATCGCCCCGCACGCGATCAGTCGCGCCTTTGTTGCCGCGAACCGCGAATTCGGCTTGCCGGATAATGACGATTTCAACGGCGAAACGATGTACGGGACTGGCTTTTATCAAGTCAATTGCCGGGATGGTTTGCGGCGCTCTACCTCGGTTTCGTTCTTGCGCCCAATTCGGCACCGCAAGAACCTGACGGTTCTGACCGGCCAGCGTGCGACCCGTATCCTGACGCAGCGCGGCACGGCGACGGGCGTCGAGGTCGCGGACGGAACCACGCGCAAGGTATACACAGCAGCAAACGAGATCATCCTGTCGAGCGGGGCAATCAATTCGCCGCGGCTCTTGATGCTGTCGGGAATTGGCGACGCCAAGAGCCTGGGCGTGCTTGGTATCGAGCCTGTTCACGACCTGCCAGGCGTGGGGCAGAACCTTCACGACCATCTGAACGCGAACGTGCACGTCCAGATGCAGGCCCGCACAAGCTATGATGGGCACGACCGTCTTCCGTGGGCGGCGATCCACGGGACGCGCTGGCTCTTGACGCGAAAGGGCCCCGCCGCTTCGGTGATCGTCGAGGGTGCAAGTTTCCACAAAGGCCAAGGTGCCGAGCGGCCCGATCTGCAAATCCACGTCGCGCCAGCGACCGTTGTCCGTGGTGGTCAGACCCAGATTGATGGTCACGGCTTCACCGTGAACAGCACATTCCTGCGCCCGCAGTCACGCGGCGAGGTTACGTTGCGCAGCGCCAACCCCTTTGACGAACCCCTGATTGATCCAAACTATCTTGGGCATGAGGTGGACAAGGCGAAGGCGATTGAATCGATCCGCACCATTCGCCAAATCCTCGCGCAGCCCGCGATACGCGACTTGATCGCCCACGAAAGGTTGCCCGGTGGCGCTGCACAGAGCGACGAAGAGATCATGCGCTATATTCGCCAATATGCCTGCTGTGATTACCACCCTGTCGGCACCTGCAAAATGGGCAATGACGCAGGCGCGGTGGTCGACGCAAAACTGCGCGTGCATGGCATCGACAAACTGCGGGTCATCGACTCGTCAATCATGCCGGTGCTGACAAGCGGCAATACCAACGCACCCACAATCATGATCGGGGAAAAAGGGGCCGACCTCGTCAAACAGGCCGGCGCCTTCTGAACCACTCACACGAACCATCTTCCAGAGAGGCGAGAGATGCAAGCTTATTCGAAAGTCCCCGCGTCACCCCGCGAGTTTGGCTATTACATTGATGGCGCTTGGTTTGAAAAGGCGGATCGCAACTGGATAGAGCGGTCCAGCCCTGCGCATGGGTCAATTGTGACACGGATTGTTCAGTGCACACTGGAGGATCTTAATGTAGGCGTTTCCGCAGCCCGTACGGCGTTCAAATCTGGTGTTTGGTCCGAAATTTCGGGTGCGGAACGCGCAAGAGTTCTTCTCAGCGCTGCGGCGGGTATTCGCGATCGGCTTGAGGAAATCGCCTATTGGGAGACGTTGGAAACCGGCAAGCCGATTTCACAAAGCCGGTCTGAAATCGGTGGTGCGGCAGACCACTACGAATATGCCGCCGGCGTTGCGCGGACGCTCAAGGGCGATGCCTTTAACAACCTCGGTCCCGACATGCTGGGCCTTGTCACGCGGCAGCCTATCGGTGTGATCGGGCTGATCACACCCTGGAATTTTCCGTTCATTATTCTTGCAGAGCGCATCCCCTATATGCTGGCCGCAGGCTGCACGATCGTCGCAAAACCGTCCGAGTTTACCTCGGCCTCGACGTTGATCATGGCAGAAATCCTGACTGCCTCGGGTCTGCCAGACGGCGTTTTTAACGTTGTGACGGGGTATGGTTCGGATATCGGGCAAGCGATGATCGAACATAAGGACATCGACGTTTTGTCCTTCACCGGCTCGATTGGAGTTGGCCGCAAGGTGCTCTTGGCATCGGCCAGCAACCTCAAAAAGCTGAGCCTTGAACTTGGCGGCAAGAACCCACAGATTGTGTTTGCCGATGCCGATTTGGACGACGCGGCCGACGGCGTCGTCTTTGGGCTGTTGTTCAACGCGGGTCAGTGCTGCGTCAGTGGCAGTCGCCTGATCGTGGAACGCTCCGTTGCCAAGCGGCTTGAGGCGTTGCTTCTTGAAAAGTTCGCACGTGTACGCCTTGGCGATCCGCTCGATCCCGCAACCCAGGTCGGCGCCATGGTCACGCCGGAGCACATGGCAAAGGTGCTGGAATATATCCGCCAAGGTGTCGAAGGCGGCGCTGTTCTGGCGTGCGGAGGAGAGGCCTATAGCGCGCCGAACAGGCAATTTGTGACACCGACGCTTCTGACTGGCGTCGACAACACGATGACCGTGGCCCGTGATGAAATCTTCGGCCCCGTCTTGACCCTGACCACCTTTGATACGCTGGACGAAGCGATCGAAATTGCAAACGACAACGACTTTGGTCTGGCTGCAAGCATCTGGACAAAGGATCTGGACAAAGCAGTGCGAACGATGCGGCGGGTCGAAGCGGGGCGGACTTGGGTGAATACAACCATCGCTGGTGGGCCTGAATTGCCAATCGGCGGTTTCAAGCAATCTGGAACCGGCAGAGAAACCGGCGTCTACGGCGTTGAAGAATACACCGAACTGAAGTCGATCCATATCGCTTTGGGCAAACGCGAGCATTGGGTCACCTAATGCGCGCTGAAACTGACACCCCCTTTGACTTTCTCCGCAACCTCTTTGAAAAGGCGGTTGAAGCCGCCGATCCAATGCTAGAGCTGGCCGCCGCGACCTGAACGACGAGTTGTCGTCGTGGAAGCGGGAAAGGCGAGCGCCCGAATGGCTGGAGCGGTGGAAGTAGAATGGGGGCTTGTGAGGGGCTGGTCATCACGAGATATGGTTATCGCCGAGACTGTCTGCAGATTCGTTCGGGTTTTGCCTAGAGAGCCTCAACACTGACCTTCACGGTGGTCTCAAGCTGGTCGGCGATCTGCATCCAGCGTTCTGCGAACGGACCATATGCTGTCTTGATGTCGACGCCGACCGGCAGTTCCGGGCATTCGTTTTCGCCGTTCGAACCCCAGTTGACCCAACCGGACTGTTTGCACTGAACGATCTGAAAAGCGCCGGCGGGTTTCGAGGTTCACCAGACCATTGCGCGACCGCTTTCTCGGTGGAATTCGACGGTCCTTGCTTGCAGGTCCCGGAAAGATGGTTTCGTAGGCGAGGGCGGAGACATCCGCCAGGTCATCCGTGATAATCCATTCGCGGTCGTTGAGATCGGCCTTGATATGCGCAGACCCGCAGCCGCGCGCCTGGCTGGATCGCTATTTCACCAGCGCGATAAAAGCGGAAATCGCTCTGGCCCGGGCAGAGGAAAAGGCCTGAACCCTTTCGCCGGTTCGGGCAATACGCTCAGACCCGCCGGGCTGCACCGTCGAGAAACAAATCCCAGGCGCGACAGAAATAGTCGTCCTGCGCTGCTTTCTCTTCAAAATCGGTTTCGCCTAAAAGCTTTGACATCAGCGGCCTTATCGAGGTGGCATAGAGAAGCTGGGTTGCCAGGAATGGGGCATCGCCAGAGGCGAGCGTGCCGTCGTTCCGGGCCTCTTCCACAAGGCCGGTCAGGCGTTGCATGATCGGGTCGTCAGTATCCGGCCTGCGTTTGCGAAGGGCGGAAGGCTCGCTGAGCACGACGCGGTTAAGGGCGACCAACTGCGGTCGCAGATTGGCGCCGAGGATGGCGCGCGCATAGTCCCGTAGGCGCTCAAGCGCCGTGCCGTCCTGGCGCAGGGCGGCTTCGAGATCAGCCAGAACCTCTGCCTGAAGCCCGGCCATCAGAGCGCTGAACAGGGCGGTCTTCGACGGATAGCGGCGGTAGATCGTGTCCTTGCCCGCGCCGCAGGCGCTGGCGATCTGCTCCATCGACGTTGCCGAAAAGCCCTGGGTGGCGAACAGGTTCGCGGCCGTTTCGAGAATATGCCGTTCAAGCTGCGCCGCTTCCGCCTTGGATGGGCGTCCGCCGCGGGAGCGGGGGGCGCGCTTTGCCGTCGCGGCGTCGGTGCGGTCTGTTTCTTTGCTCATCGCCTTCTTTCACGCTGAAACGGATCATGTCTGATCCGTTCGGTTCTACCGGTTCGCGGAAACCAAACGCAACCGTTCTGTTGCGATGATGCAACGACAATAAATATGAGTAAAAGTCATAATTATAACTGGACGCAATCGTCCCGTTTTGTTAGGCGGATTTAGAGAAGGATTTTCGGACAGAGAGAGATTACCCGATGAAAAAGGCCCCGAGGCTTGCCCTGCTTTCCGCCACCACGAGCTTTCTTGCGCTGACAGGACCCGTTATGGCCCAGGAGGACACGACTACCCTGGAGCCGGTGACGGTTGAAACCCAAGCGGATCTGCAGGCGGAATCCGGTAACTCAGTCTTTGTCCGGGACACATCGGCGGCGATGAAGACCGAGACGCCGGTGATCGAGACGCCGCAATCGGTGACCACGGTGACGCGCAAGCAGATGGACGAACAGAGCCCGCAGACGGTCAGCCAGGCGCTGCGCTACACCGCCGGCGTTCTTTCCGACCGGGATGCCAATACCCGCTACAACTCGATCTTCATGCGCGGTTTCGGCGCGTTCGGGACGGCAACGAGCTATGTCAGCTATCTGGACGGGCTGAAGCTGCCGCGCGGTCAGGCCTTTGCCCAGGTCGCCATCGATCCCTACCTGCTTGACCGCATCGACGTCCTCAAGGGTCCATCCGGCGTGCTTTACGGCCAGATGAGCCCCGGCGGGCTTGTCGATCAGGTGAGCCGCGTGCCCTCTGCCGAGCCCTATAATGAGGTCTTCCTGCAGAGCGGTTCTTTCGGCCGGGTCCAGGGCGGCATCACCTCACGTGGTTCACTGACGGAAGATGACAGCCTGCTCTACAGCTTCACCGGCGTCGGGCGGTCCTCCGGCACGCGCTATAATGATGTCGATGAAGAGGTTTACGGCTTCGCGCCATCTCTGACCTGGCAACCGGACGAGGATACGTCGCTGACGATTTCCGGCTATTACCAGAACACGCCTGAGGGCGGCTACTTCAACTCGATCTATCCGACCTTTCTGGCGCCGGAGGAATACCAGCCCTATCTCGGGCGCGACGTGAATATCGGTGATCCGAACTATGATTATTTCAATCGCGAGCAATATGGCATCGGCTACGATTTCGAGCACTATTTCAACGACAGCGTGAAGTTCGAGTCCGCGCTGCGCTACTCCGATGTCGATATCGATTTCCGTTCGCTGCAGATGGCGGCGCCTCTGGATGCCAATGGGGATATCCCCCGTCAGGCGCTGCGTTCGATCGAGCAGGTCGGCGGCGTCTCGACCGACAACCGGCTGACATTCGAGTTTGATACCGGCGCCGTCGAACACACAATGCTCTTTGGCTTCGATTACCAGCACTCGGATAGCGATTGGCAGTATCAATATGGCGCAGCACCCGCGTTGAACGTGGTCAACCCCGTTTACGGCCAGCCGATTGCCCCGCTGATGACGATCATCGACAGCAAGCAGACGCTTCAGCAGACGGGCATCTATCTGCAGGACCAGATGAGCCTTGGTGGTCTGCACGCCGTTCTCGGCATTCGCCAGGACTGGACCGAGCAGGAGGCCACCAATCGTCTGGCCGGTACCACCTCCAGCCAGACTGACGAGGCCACGACCTACAAGGCCGGCCTTCTCTATGCCTTCGACAATGGCATCTCGCCCTATGTCAGCTATTCGACATCGTTCGAACCGGTGATCGGCGTCGATGCCGCCGGTCAGCCCTTTGTGCCGAGCGAAGCGGAGCAGTACGAGATCGGCATCAAGTATGAGCCGGTCGGATGGGACGCGCTGTTCACCATTTCCGCGTTCGACATCACCCAGCAGAACGCGCTTGTACCGGATGCCCTGGGCTTCAGCCGGCAGGCGGGCGAGATCCGTTCGCGCGGGCTCGAAATCGAGGCGCGCGGCAACCTGACGGAGGAATTCGAGTTGATCGCGGCGCTGACACTTCTCGATACCGAATATGAAAAGACGTTCATTGCTGCAAATGAAGGCAACCGGCCGCAGGCCGTGCCGGACTATTACGGCTCCGTCTGGGCGAACTACACCTTCATGTCCGGTGCGCTGGAAGGCTTTTCCGCCGGCGCAGGCCTGCGCTTCGTCGGCCCAAGCTATGCCGATGATGCCAATACGGTGAAGGTCGATGGCTATACGCTGGTGGACGCGGCGCTGCGTTATGATTTCGGCGCCCGCAACGAGAAACTGAAGGGGCTTGAGGCGACCTTCAACATCACCAACCTCTTTGACGAAGACTATTATGCGAGCTGCAGCACCGGCTTTTATTGCCAGTATGGCGATGGTCGTCAGTTTCTGGCCGGTCTGAACTACAAATGGTGAGAAATATGATGCTTGATCGACGCTCATTTTGTGGCGGCCTGCTGTTGAGTGGCCTGACGTCTCTTCGGCCCGCAACGGCTACCGTTCCCGTCACCGTGACGGACATGACCGGGCGTAGCGCGGTGTTGCCCGCCGTGCCGAAGCGCATTGTTCTGCTGGAGGCGCGCGACATCATCAGCATGGCTATGCTCGTCGCTGATCCGGCAGCGCGCGTGGTCGGCTGGGCGGCGGTGGATCGGATCGATGCGCCGATGCTCCAGGCCCAACTGATCGGTGAGCACCAGATCGAAGAGGTCGGCAAGCAGGGGCCGGACACGATCTCGCTCGAAGGCATTGTCAGCCTGGAGCCGGATCTCGTCATATCCAATTTCTACATGACGCCTCTGGGGGAAGACGACATTCTGGTCCAGCGCCTGACGGAACTCGGTATTCCGGTCGTCTTCTCCGACCTTGCCACCAATGCGGAACCTGATGGCGCGCCAAGGCCGGGACCGGTCGAAACGCTTGGCCGGCATATGCGGATGTGGGGCGAGATACTGAATGAGGGCGCGCGCGCCGAGGACTATCTTTCATTCGTCGACAGTCAGCTTGACCGCGTCCGTGCCTGCCTCAAGGACGCCGCGCCGGTGACGACCTATCTGGAAATCATGTCAACGGTCGACGATTGCTGCTGGGCGGCGGGCACCACCGTCTGGGGCGAACTTCTGGCGCTTGCCGGCGGCCAGACCCTGCCGGGCGTGACAGAGGCCTGGTATCAGAAGCTGCAGCTTGAACATCTCCTGTCGACGCCGTTCGACGTCTATATCGCCTCCGGCGGCGGCTGGTCTGCCGGCGGCCGACCGGCGATCGGCCCCGGCATCGACCCGCAAGTGGGCCGCGAGGGGCTGGAGCGGTTGATCGGCCGGACGGGCTTCTCCGAGCTCGATGCGGTTCGCGCCAAGCGGGTCTATGGCATCTGGACCGGGCTGATCGCCGCGCCGCCGCTCAATATCCTGTTCATCGAATGCGCCGCGAAATGGCAGCATCCCGAGCTTTGCGCGGAGATCGATCCGGCGCAGACGCTGGCCGAAATCAATGAGCGCTTCATGAGCGCACCCATCGAAGGTCCGCTCTGGGCCGGCCCGGAGGTTTGAGGCATGGCGCTGAAAGGGTCATTAGGCCGGCGATTGCGGGCGACGGCAGAGGTCGACTTTCCCGGGATCGATGATTTCTTCGAACCGATCATGGAATCCATCGCCACCCACGACATGCAAGTCATCCGGCAGAGCGAGAGCTGTCGGGTCGTCACGGATATCGGCCTGGCCATGCTTGCAATCGGACCCGGCAAACTATTTCTGACTGTTGAAGCGGATGACGAAGCATCGCTCAATCGCCTGAAATACGCACTCTATGGCCCGATCTCGTTCATTGCCGCCAGCGAGAAGCCGATCATCAAATGGTCTGGCGACGACACCGGACTGACCCCTTTCGACGAACTGCGCGTTGTAACGGTCACTCGCACATCCCTGATCACGCCGCATATGCTGCGCATCGTGTTTACCGGTGAGAACCTTGACCGTTTCGACCGCATGGACCAGCTTCACTGTCGGCTCATCTTCCAGCCCAAGGGAACGCTGCGGCCGGAATGGCCGGGCCTTGATGCCAATGGCCATATCGTCTGGCCGGAAGGCCGCAAGCTCGACACGCGCGTCTACACCATTCGCGCAATCGATGCTACAAAAGGGGAGGTGACGATCGATTTCGCGCTTCATCCGCAGGCTGGGCCTGCAACGCGCTGGGCCATGGAAGCCGCTCGCGGCGATATCATCGGCATGGTCGGCCCCGCCGCCAACGGTCTCGAGCCGGCGGAGTTCTTCGTCTTCGCCGGCGATGAAACCGCGCTTCCCGGCATTGCGCGCATGATGGAAGCGCTCGATCAGGGGGCGACTGGCCAAGCGTTCATCGAAGTCGAGGGTCCCGCTGAGGTACAGCAACTCGTCTGTCCACCCGGCATCGCGGTCAACTGGCTTTTCCGTCACGGCAGGCCCGCTGGAACGACCTCGCTTTTGGAGGAAGCGGTCCGTAACGTCACATGGCCCGCCAATCTGTCATCAGCCTTTTTCTGGGGCGGATGCGAACACAAGGCGTTTTGCAAGATCCACCGCCTGCTTCGCCATGAACGCGGCCTGCCGCGCGAGCGGATGGTGCTATATTCCCACTGGCATCGCTTGCTCAGCGAAGAGCAGATCATTCAAGAAGGGGCGGCTGCCTATCTGCCGGACCCATAGCTCTGCAGCCGATCCCGCCGCCAGTGGGCCTTATTTGAGAAAAAGGGCCAGAGGCGGCAGCAACGGCCGCCCCGTTTGGTTCTTGCATTCAGGACCATTCGGTCAGAACCAGCCTGGATGTGCGTTTATGATAGTCCTGGCACACATCTGCAACTCTGGTGTCTTGCTGAAGGTTGTTGCATCGCGGCAATGGCAACGGCGACGTTCCGCCCTCCGGCTGATCGTAGCCGAACACGGTGCTGTCGACACTGGCTCGTCAGCTTACGTTGCTTCAAGAAGCAATTTCCCTATGAGCATTATGTCCAGCTGGCGGACGTCGCCGTTCGAAACGTTTCGAACGGTGTCGCGAGCCTGTCGGCCATCCATTGCAGTCGGGCATTGGCAGGCGAGCGTGGCGTCCGGTATTCGGCGCGCCCGGCCGCCCGAAACTTCAGAGCAATTCTCTTTCCTTGCTTTATGGGTTCAGACCAGACGGCCGCCGCCGTCTACGTGCAGAACGGTCCCGGTCACATAGCGATTTGACATCAGGGCAAGCGTCGCCTTGGCCACATCGGACGGCGTTCCGACATATCGCGACGGAAGCGTCTTTGCCCGGCCTTCGAAGAACGACTTGCGGTCGGTCGCCGGCAAGAACGCCCAGCCCGGTGTTTCGACCACACCCGGAGAGACCGCATTGATCCTCAAAGGCGAGAGTTCCACAGCGAGCGCTTTGGTGAGACCCTCAAGACCTGCGTTCAGCGCGGCGACGATCGCCATGCCGGGTTGTGGTCGGTAAGCGGCCAGCCCGGAAAAGAATGTGATCGAGCCGCCTGCTGAGATCATCGGGGCGGCGGATCTCGCCGCCAGCACCGGCGTCCAGAATTTGCCGGCCAGCATTTTCGTAATATCGTCCAATGCGATTTGGCCGATCGGCGCGTAGGAGAGATCGGCAGCTGTCGTGACAAGATGGTCTATTGGCCCCAATGAGGCATAGGCTTGTTGAGCCGATCCCGCGTCGCCGGCGTCAAATGCAATCGTGCGCGCGCGGCCGCCAAGATCCTTGTTCGCTTGCTCCAGACGATCCTGTGACCTGCTGGCAATGGTCACTTTGGCGCCGCTTTCGAGAGCCGCGGCCGCAATTCCCAGTCCCAGTCCCGAGCTTCCGCCGACGATTACCACGTGCTTGTCGATATAGTCCATTTGCATCCTCTTTTCGGTTCGAAATCGCGCGGCGGCAAACCCGCGACAGTGTGGAATGAAACGCTGATCGAATAGACCTTCGGTGTCAGCTGCCCGGCATCTCGGCAAACCCTGTCGAATCGGGCGTTGACGCCTTCGTGTCGACTGCGGCGCCGCCCTTGACGAGACGCAAACGCTCCCGCGAGTAACGCGCCGTCAGGGGCTCCGCACGACGCTGGCGCGTCCGTGTCACACCGTGGTGATCGATCCTCCGTTGACGCCATAGTCAGAGCCTGTGGTGAATCCTGCGCGGTCGGAGGCGAGGAAGACGCAGAGCGCGGCGACCTCGTCGGGATCGCCAAGCCGTCCGAGCGCAAGCTTGCGCTCCTGCTTGGCAAAACGCTCAATCGCCGCTTCGCGGTCAACCCCGAACATCTCCGCCAGCGAATCCGCGAATCCGCCTGGACGGTCCCACATCGGCGTCCGCACCGGGCCGGGAGTCACGACGTTCGAGCGGATGCCCTTGGGACCGAATTCGATCGAGATCGTCTTCGACAGGTTGAGCATCGCCGCCTTCGAGAGCGCGTAGTCGACGAAAAAAGGATCGGGCATCCGTCCGGCATCCGAGGCGACGCTGACGATCGCGCCGCGTCCATTCGCGACCATGTCCGGCAACGCTGCCCGGCAAATGCGCAGCATGCTCATGAAGTTGACGTCCATGGTGCGTTGAAGATCATCGTCGGTCAGCGACAGAAATCCTTCACGGGTTGGAGCCACACCCACGCAGTTGATGACGATCTCAACCCCGCCGAAATTGCGCCTGGCGGCGTCGACGAGGTCCTTCGGTCCCTCGGCCGATCCCAGATCGGTCTCGACCGCCACCAGGCTGGCGGGGTCGACAAGGTCACGCAGGCCCGTCACGTCGAGATCGCCCGCGGCGACCAAAGCCCCTTCGCCAAGCAGACGCTTGACCACGGCCAGTCCGATACCGGATCCGCCGCCAGTAACCACGGCCACGCGGCCGGAAAGATCCAGTTCCATTCCTAATCTCCTCCTATTGTCATATCGGAAAGGGTTATTCAGCTGCGCGACGGCCAGGTCTCAACGACACGGAATGGCGCCCAGGAGGCAAGACCGTACATCACAGAATCCATAGCGAGCGGCATGAGTGGGGCGAGGTCCATTGCGGATCGTCCGCCCAGCAAGCGGAAGACGTCATTGGGCTTAAAGACGATCTCCTTCACCTCGGCTGGGAACAGTTCAAAGACGAACGGGACGGCGATGTGCGCGATTTCCCGCTTGCCCGTTTCGCCCATCGCATTGCGATCGCAAAAATAGTTCAAATGACCGCCGACGGTGCCGAGCTTGTCTTCACCGATGCTGGCGGAGAGCGCGATGCACTCACGATCCTCGATATTCAGCTTTGCGGTCAGCACTTCGCCGTCGCGGGCATAGATGGTCTCACCCGTATGCGCCCCGACGCCGGCCTCCTGCCTGGCATAGGCGCGGAAACCGCCGCCGTCGGCATCGCTGATCCATTGACCGGCGAAGTACCGCCCCGGCGCGGATATCGTACCGTCCGCTGTCCAACTGTCGTGTCCTTCAACCTCGATGGCCAGGTATGTGACGCTGACGGGTCCCGGGCTGCCGAAACCGCTGCTGCTGCCCGGAACGTTCTGGTCCCACATATTGAGGACAACTCGCCCCTCCGGATGAGGATCGAGCCCGGGCGGAAGAATCTGGCGTAGCGCATCGCGATCAGCCTTATACGAGACGATCGTCATCGGCGCGTCCTTCATCAACTGTGGTACGGTGATCGGCATGCTTCAGTTCTCCGTTTCAGCGGAATCGTTCCAATGCGCGGCGGGACCTGCGAGGCGGGCGCTCGTGGCGGTTTCGTAGGGCAGCGGGCCGGCGCGGCAAATCAGTTCGAGCCGGACGCCGATCGGCGTTGCGGCGAATAGCAGCGTCGTGCCGGCATGGGGCAGATCGCCCTCAAGCACGGTCGGTTTGCCGAGTAGCCGGACGCCTGGCTGGGCAGCAAGGTAACGCTGCGCGGCGTCCATATCGTCGACATAGATCGCGAGATGCGCCGACCCGACATCGCCGTCGGCCGGTTCGGCGCGGCTGAGGCCTGGCGCTTCAAATGTAACGAGTTCGACATTGGTCCACGGACCGAGCCGAAGCATTGCCAAGTAACCGCGGGCACGCGCGGGAACGCCGAAATGGACCGTCATCCAGTCCCCGTGGGGATCCTCAAACGGGCCGGTGCGGAAAAGCAGTTCGGCTCCGAGCACATCGATGAAGAAGGCCACCGACGCGTCGAGATCGGCGACGTTCAAACCGATATGATCGACGCTGCGCGCTGTGGGTATGCCTCGACTTACCCCGCTATGTCTTCCTGTCATTATCTCCACCTCCCTGTGTGACACAGTGAGCAATATTGCTTCGGATGGGCGGAAAGGAAGCTCGGTCGGCGGCACGTCACTCGTGCCGGAAACTCTCGAAAGGCCAGCCCTTTCGGCGATTGCGGAAAGTTCGGCTCGACTGCATTGCCATTGAGGACGCTTCTCTCCCGGGGCAGCGCAAGTGATAACCGCTCATGGCCAATAGCGGGAGGAGCAACAGCCTATGAACGTTCTCATTATCTATGCTCATCACGACGCGAACTCATTTGCGAACGCGATGCTTGAGCGCGCCCTACAATCGCTGAATGATGAAGGTCACCAGACCCGCGTCTCCGACCTTTACGCGATGGGCTTCAAGGCGATCACCGACGATGCCGATTTTTCGGCACCCCGGCCGCCCGGCGGCCCCGGCTCAGGAACCGATTACCAGAACCGGCAGCGTCAACCCTCGAAGGAGGATGGCTACGCGCCCGACATTCTCCAGGAAATCGCCAAACTTGAGTGGGCGGACGCGGTAATATTTCTGTTCCCCTATTACTTTTTTCATTTCCCGGCCATCTTGAAGGGATGGTTCGACCGGGTTCTCGTCTACGACAAGTTCTATAGCAACGACCACCCGGAGATCGGCGATTACGGTCGCGGGGGGCTGGCCGGCAAGCGCGCGCTGCTTGGCGTGACGTTCGGGGCGCCGCGGCCTCCGAAGGGGGCGGGCCCAGCCGGCACTACGAACGTATCGAGGCGATCCAGAGCGGCGCTCTAAACTATGTCGGGCTTGACGCGATGGCGCCGTTCGTTGCCTGGGCGGTCGCCCATGTCAGCCAAGAGCAGCGTCTCGCCTATCTCGATGAATGGGAAGCCCGTGTTCGCGGCCTGTTCACGGAAGAACCCGAACTTTTCGCAGCCGATGGTCCGACGCCCCCGCCCGAGCTGTTGCTTGGACGCCTGCGCCGGCCGGGCGACAAGGTGCGCCCCTATGGCGGCGACAAGGCGATCGCCGGGACGGTTCTCGTCGCACGGCTCACGGCGGCGGAAGGCAAGGCGGACGAACTGGTGCGCGCCCTCGAACCATTCGTCGCCGCTGCCGTGCCGGATCGCGGGACGCGTGTGTACACGGTGCTGCGTTCTCCGGAATGTGCCGACGAAATCTGGTTGATTGAGGCGTATGACGATCTGGAAGCAAGGCAGCGCCATGCCGAGGCCGAGCCTTTCAGGACGATTGTCGACCGGATCGGAACCCTGCTCGCGGAGCCGCCGATCCTGACGCCGCTGACCCCGCTTTTGTCCAAGGGCATCTGAACAAAACGTTCGAATTCTGCGATAGTAATGAGAGGAGATTTAGTATGGAAGACGTTGAGCTGACACATGTGGCGGTCGTGGCTAAGGACTTGCAGCAGTCGATCGATTGGTATGTCGACTTGTTCGGTTCCGATGCTATCCGACACATGCCAAATCCCAAGCTGATCGGGCCGACCGTCTGGCTCAAGCTGGGCACGATCAGCATCCACATCACCGAATGGCACGAAACGACGAACCTGAGGCGCAATCATTTCGGGATCGGGGTGATGGACCTCGACCGCTTCCATGCGATCTACCGCAAGGCAAAGGAGCGCGACCTCTTCGAGCGTGACACCTTCGGCTCGCATATCTACGAGTTGCCAGGCGGCGAAGTCCAGATGTACCTGCTCGACCCGGGCGGCAATCTGGTGGAGGTCGATTTTCCGGATGCGGCGGCGATTGATCGAAGCCTCATCGATGACATGCCGAAGCTCTCCGACCTGTTTCAGCCGCAGCCGACCGACGCGCATGAGAGCACTCTCTTCCCTTGGTTGCGGGGACACGGAGAATTGGCGAGGAACTGAGACATGAGCGATATTATTTCCAGCCACGACAGCGATGCACGCTTTCCGTGGATCACGACCAACGAGATGCCGGTACGCGTATCGCCGGAAGTCATCGCGCGTTTCGAGCGCATCGATGACCTGTCGAGCACCGTATCGGACGTGCTGGACGAACTCGGGCTGCTCGGTGCGCTGCCCACCTCCGTACTTCGGGCATCGCTGCCCGATCGACGCATCGTCGGCAGCGTCGTGACCGTCCGCAACACCGAACAGACGGTTTCGGCCCACGCCAACGCCGTCAATCGCGAGTGGCGCATGGCCGAGATTCTCGGGATCGCCGCTGCGGCGCCGGGAGACGTCCTGCTGATCGAGGGCGTGAAGGGCATCTCTAACATGGGCGGCCTAATGGCTACCATCGCCGAGCGAGAGGGGCTCGCGGGCGCTGTGGTCGACGGCGGCGTTCGTGACCTTGCCCACTCGCGAAGCATCGACTTCCCGATCTGGTCCCGCGACGTCAGTCCGGTTACCGGCAAGTGGCGGAGCATTACCCAGGAGATCAACGGCCCCGTTCGCCTTGCCGGCCTGACGGTCTCTGCAGGAGACCTGGTAATCGCCGACGAGACGGGCATCTGCTTTGTGCCGCGGGAACGGGCAGAGGAAATCGTAGCGCGCTGCGAGGCGATCTCCGCTTACGAAGCAGAGATCGAGCGCGACATCGCCGCCGGGATGCCGCTCGGCGCTTTGATCGACAGACTCTACGGCGGCAAGGTAACCGACGCCTCCGACAACTAACGGTGAGACGACGATGGACCGTCTGGCAAGCATATCCGCCTTCGTGCGCACGGCCGAGCAGGGCAGCTTCGCGCGCGCAGGCAAGACGCTTGGGGTTCACGGGTCGGCGGTCAGCAAGAGCGTCGCCCGGCTTGAGGCGCATCTCGGGCTTCGCCTGTTCCACCGCACGACGCGCTCGCTGTCGCTGACGGAGGAGGGGCAGGTTTTCCTGGAGCATTGCCAGCGTATTCTCGACGACTTCGAAGATGTCGAGCACGCGATGTCGCGGAGGGCCGGTCTGCCGCGCGGCCGGCTCACCGTCTCCCTTCCGGTCGCGCTGGGAAGGCTCCACATCCTGCCCGCACTTACCAGGCTGTTTGCGGATCATCCGGAGGTTGAACTCGTCGCACTTTTCGAAGACCGCCATGTCGATCTGGTCGCCGAAGGCTATGATGCCGCCGTCCGGATCGGCACGCCGCCGGACTCCAGCCTTATCGGTCGAAGGTTGACGACTCTGCGCTACACGGTCTGTGCGTCCGACGGCTATCTCGCCGAGATGGGGACGCCCGAGATGCCTGAGGATCTTGCCCGGCATCGCTGCGTCACGTTTGTCCCCACGCCCGGCGCGCGACCCTCGCCCTGGCGGTTCGCCGGGGAGGCTGGCGGAGCATCATATGATTTGCCTGTCTCCGGCCCTTTGAAAGTCAACAACGCCGAGGCGCTCGTCGAGGCGGCTGAGAATGGCGCGGGCCTTGTTCAGCTTCACGCTTACCTCGCGGCGCCGGCTATCGCCTCGGGCCGTCTGAGGCCCGTGCTCGAAGAGTTTGTCGCGGCGGACGGGCCTCCCATAATGGTGCTCTACCCCTCGGCGCGACATCTCTCGCCGAAGGTGCGGATATTTGTCGACTTCGTCGCAGGACTATTTTCGCCTTGCGCTCCGTGGGAAACCAGTTGCCTCTCACCGCTGGACTCAGAATGACGGGATCAAAAGTCTGGAGCGGGTGTTTACGAAGCTCGTTGGAAAGTCAGTCGCAAGACAGGGCTTTCGCGAAATTCTGAGGGATAACTGTTATGCGACTTCAGAGTTATCGTAACCAAAGCCTTTCACACCCTTTAGGACTGCTCAACGGGAGAAATCCTACGGCGGCGTTGGTCCAAACGCTTGCAATTGCCGCACCTCAGCCTCCGCCGTGCAGCCGAGGTACGGTTCGACGGCTTCATGCGGTCCCTTGGCAGACGCCTCGCCACAGGAGACAGGTTTCTCAAGGAACTGTCGCGCGACATGCTCCCTTCTGAAAGCGCAGCTATGGGCGATGACGAGCGTGAGAGTGAATAATGTCGGCTTTCGACCCTACTGCAATCATTCCAGCCAGCCGCGATCAAGCACGCTTGCCCGCCCTGAGGCGCGCCATGATCTTATCGATATTATCCGTGGCTTCTTTTCGGGAGACAGCGTAGCCGTAAGGTCCCCCTTCCTCGACGCCCCATGGAACGAGAATGTCGAACTCCACCTCCTTCAGGAGGGCGAGGCTCTCGAGATATGCAGAACGATCGCTGTCCCCAAGCAGGACAGCTTGCCACTCACCACTCCGAACCCATAGAGAATCTCCCGGGAACAGAATGCGATGCTCCCCATTGTCCCAGAGGAACATAGTGGTGCCTGGCGTGTGGCCCGGGGTCGGAATGATCTCCAGATCATCGTTGATCTTCCGTCGCTCCGAGAACGTGCCGGCAATCTGCATGTCCGTTCTCGCACGGTCCCTTTCATGCACCCATACGGGCACATCCAGATCGGGCATGCCGTACATCGCCTCATGGTGATGGTTCAGAAAGAGTCGATCGGGATGTCCCAGTTCGCGGATTTCTCCTGCGGCTTCGCTAATGCCGGGTGCGTTGTAGATGATGATGTTGCCCTGCGGACGTTCTAACAGAAAAGCGCGCACTACGACGCCCTTGAGAAATGGCAGGGGCGCTGTTGGTGTCCCGTATAGACCACGGATCGAGGACTGCACGCCTTGGGAGGACTCGTTGAAATAAAGATCATGGGGCATCGGCAATTCTCCTTTCCTCGTCTTCATCAGGCTCGTTGCGCTGTTTATGTGTGGCGCCATCCCCCGACGCAGCATTCGACCGGGCGGAGGCGAGGTGCGCCTCGATGCGTCCGAGGGCTCGTGTCACCTTGGTGAGCGTTTCATGGTCGAGCGCCGCGCCGTGTAGCGCTTCACTCCACGCCTCCCGCATGCGCTTTGCGTTCTCCTTGGCCAAGACGGTCGGATGGAGGCGAATGATGCGCGCGTCCCGTTCGTCGGACTTCCTCTCCAGAAGGCCTTTCGCCACCAGCCCTTTAAGCACGCGACTGAAGTTGCTGGACGGCAGGCGGCAGGCATTCGCCACTTCGCGCGCAGAGGAGCCAGGATTCCTGCCGACGAAACGCATCACGCTGATCTCTACCGGGGTGCAGGGTCCCGGTTCGAGATTGTCTGGCGCGGGAAGCTGTCTTGCCACGGCATGAACAAGATCGGCCAATTCATGGAGTTTGTAGGCGTCGCCTTCGACCATTGTGCATCCAAATAACTATCAAATGATAACTATCAGGTAATAGTGTTCTCCGGGAAGTCAATGGCAAGAGACGCGCTGTGGTCGGCAAGATGACGTGCGACGGCAATTTCCCTGATTGCTCTTTGTTGGGCCGCGTCGGCTGGCTCAGAGGTTTGAACCCGTGCGACGATCCTGAGAGGAGAAATCAGGAATGCAGTGTGATGTGACTGCTTCAGAAGTGTAGGCGTGAGCTCGCCCAACTCGAAGGCCCTGCACAGAGTGGTTACCGCCGCAATCTCATCGTGAAGGTTCGGTCGAGACATGTTCAATAAAACGCGTGAGAACTGACCTCGCGCAATCCACTCCATGAAACTGTCCATCCTATTTTCCGCCTAACGCAGCCGACGACCGCACCCGCGTAAATATCTGTTGAACCAGCAAAAAATCAGTTCTTTTAATCGACTCCGATACGGGGACCGTCTGTTGCGCCCCGTCGAAAGCGGGGCCGAGATGACTGCCACACACCACAAACGGGAAGCGATCGCACGCGGTGCACGCATGCTGTGCACCGCGCTCGGTTCCGCCATTGCGCGGTTTCTTGAAGACTCCGCCGTCATCGAGGTCATGCTGAACCCGGACGGCGGCATCTGGATCGACCGTCTTTCCGAAGGGCTGGCAAATACCGGCGAGACTATGTCGCCTGCCGATGGTGAGCGCATCGTCCGCCTAGTCGTGCATCGTGTCGGCGTGGAAGTCCATGCCCGCGGTCCCCGCGTCTCGGCCGAGCTGCCTGAGACCGGCGAACGGTTCGAGGGGCTTTTGCCGCCGGTGGTGGCTGCGCCCACCTTTGCCATCCGCAAACCCGCCGTTGCGGTGTTCACGCTCGACGATTACGTGACCGCCGGCATCATGATCGCCGACGAGGCGACAATGCTACGTGATGCTGTTACCACCCGCGCCAACATCCTTGTTGCCGGCGGCACCTCCACTGGCAAAACCACGCTGACCAACGCGCTGCTCGCCGAGGTGGCGAAGACGGACGATCGCGTCGTCATCATCGAGGATACCCGCGAACTGCAATGCGCCGCGCCCAACCTGGTGGCCATGCGCACGAAGGATGGCGTGGCGACGCTGTCCGATCTGGTGCGCTCCTCTTTGCGCCTGCGCCCCGACCGCATCCCCATCGGGGAGGTTCGCGGATCGGAAGCCCTCGACCTGCTCAAAGCTTGGGGCACCGGCCATCCGGGCGGCATCGGCACCATCCATGCCGGCACCGGCATCGGCGCGCTGCGCCGCCTCGAACAGCTCATCCAGGAAGCCGTCGTCACAGTGCCACGCGCGCTGATCGCCGAGACCATCGACCTGGTGGCCGTCCTCGCCGGCCGTGGCGCCTCGCGCCGTCTCGCCGAACTCGCTCGCGTCGAAGGACTCGGGCCGGACGGCGACTACCGCATCACGCATCCCATCCCCTTGGCAACCGAACCGGAAGGAAATCCCGAATGATCCGCAATGCCCTGCATTTTCGCCGCCATATCGCGACGGCGGCGGCCGTTACCTATCTCAACTTGTTCGTGGCGCCCGCCGCATACGCCTCCGGCTCGTCGAGGCCGTGGGAGGCGCCGCTGCAATCCATCCTCGAATCCATCGAAGGGCCGGTTGCCAAGATCATCGCCGTGATCATCATCATTGTCTCCGGCCTGACGCTGGCCTTCGGCGATACCGGCGGCGGTTTCCGGCGCCTGATCCAGATCGTCTTCGGCATCTCCATCGCCTTCGCGGCGTCGAGCTTCTTCCTGTCGTTTTTCTCCTTCGGCGGCGGAGCGCTCGTCTGATGGCGGGCAGTTTCGAACAACTCGATGCCGTGCCGGGCTTCACTGTCCCGGTCCACAGGGCGCTGACCGAGACGATCCTGCTTGGCGGCGCGCCGCGCTCCATCGCCATCCTGAACGGGACGCTGGCCGGCGCTGTCGGGCTTGGCCTCCAGCTTTGGCTGGCCGGGATCGTCATCTGGGCCATTGGCCATTTCGCGGCCGTCTGGGCGGCAAAGCGTGACCCGCTCTTTGTCGAGGTCGGGCAACGGCATCTCAAGCTTCCCGGTCACCTGGCGGTCTGAAGGAGCCGGACCGATGATGAATCTCGCCGAATATCGCAATCGCAACACGCGCCTCGCCGACTACCTGCCGTGGGCGGCGCTCATCGGTCAGGGCGTCGTGCTCAACAAGGACGGGAGCTTCCAGCGCACCGCGAAATTCCGCGGTCCCGATCTGGATTCCGCCGTCGCAGCCGAGCTGGTCGCGGTTGCCGGACGCATCAACAACGCCTTCCGCCGTCTCGGTTCCGGCTGGAGCATCTTTGTCGAAGCCGTTCGGCTGGCGGCGCAGCAATATCCCGACAGCACGTTTCCCGACGCGGCCTCGGCCCTGGTCGATGCCGAGCGGAAGGCCCAGTTCGAGGAGGACGGAAGCCACTTCGAGTCCCGATACTACCTGACCTTCCTCTATCTGCCGCCCGCCGAGGAAGCGGCCCGCACCGAGGCCTTGCTCTACGAGGGTCGGGACAAAACGGGCGTCGATCCGTGGGAAGCCCTGCGTGGCTTCATCGATCGCACCGACCGCGTGCTGGCGCTCATGGACGGATTCATGCCCGAATGCCGCTGGCTGGATGACGGCGAGACGCTGACCTACCTTCACGCGGCGGTTTCCACGAACCGGCACCGCGTGCGCGTGCCCGAGGTGCCAATGCATCTCGACGCGCTGTTGGCCGATCAACCCTTGATCGGAGGGCTGGAGCCGCGCCTTGGCGACGCGCATCTGCGCGTCCTGACCATCGTGGGCTTCCCGACCGCGACGACGCCCGGCCTGCTCGACGAGATGAATCGGCTTGCCTTCCCGTATCGCTGGTCGACGCGCGCCATCCTCATGGACAAGACGGACGCGACGCGGCTGCTCACCCGAATCCGCCGTCAATGGTTTGCCAAGCGCAAATCCATCGCGGCGATCCTCAAAGAGGTGATGACCAACGAGCAATCCGCATTGGTCGACACCGATGCCGCCAACAAGGCCGCCGACGCCGACATGGCCCTGCAGGAACTTGGGCAAGATGTGGCGGGCATGGCCTATGTCACGGCGACCGTCACCGTCTGGGACGCCGATCCGCACCTTGCCGACGAAAAGCTGCGCCTGGTCGAGAAAGTCATTCAGGGCCGCGATTTCACCGCCATGCCCGAAACCGTCAATGCCGTCGACGCCTGGCTCGGCTCATTGCCCGGACACGCCTACGCCAACGTCCGCCAGCCGCCCGTCTCGACGCTCAACCTTGCCCACATGATCCCCCTGAGTGCCGTGTGGGCGGGGCCGGAACGGGACGAGCACTTCGATGCGCCCCCCTTGCTCTACGGCAAGACCGAAGGCTCGACCCCGTTCCGGTTTTCCCTTCATGTCGGCGATGTCGGGCACACCCTCGTCGTTGGCCCGACCGGCGCGGGCAAGTCCGTACTGCTCGCGCTTATGGCGCTCCAGTTCCGGCGCTATGACCGAAGCCAGGTCTTCGCGTTCGATTTCGGCGGTTCGATCCGCGCCGCCGCGCTCGTCATGGGGGGCGACTGGCACGATCTGGGCGGGGGGTTGACGGAGGGGGAAGAGGTTTCGGTTGCGCTTCAGCCACTCGCCCGCATCCACGACACCTATGAGCGCGCCTGGGCGGCGGACTGGATTACCGCCATCCTCATGCGCGAGGGCGTCGCGATCACCCCCGAGGTGAAGGAGCATCTCTGGACGGCGTTGACATCGCTCGCCTCCGCGCCGGTCGAGGAACGCACCATCACCGGCCTGAGCGTGCTGCTCCAGTCGAATGACCTGAAGCAGGCATTGCGTCCGTTCTGCGTCGGCGGCGCCTATGGCCGGCTGCTCGACGCCGAGACAGAACATCTCGGTTCGGCGGACGTGCAGGCGTTCGAGATCGAAGGGCTGGTCGGCACAGGCGCGGCCCCGGCCGTGCTCGCCTATCTCTTCCACCGGATCGGTGACCGGCTCGACGGCCGTCCGACACTGCTCATCATCGATGAGGGCTGGCTTGCGCTGGACGATGAAGGCTTCGCCGGCCAGCTCCGCGAGTGGCTGAAGACACTGCGCAAGAAGAACGCCAGTGTCATCTTCGCCACGCAAAGCCTGTCCGACATCGACGGCAGCAATATCGCGCCCGCCATCATCGAGAGCTGCCCGACACGCCTCTTGCTGCCGAACGAACGCGCCATCGAACCGCAGATCAGCGCCATCTATCGCCGCTTCGGCCTCAACGACCGGCAAATCGAGATCCTGGCGCGGGCCACGCCCAAGCGGGACTACTACTGCCAGAGCCGTAGGGGCAACCGCCTGTTCGAGTTGGGCCTGTCCGAAGTCGGGCTCGCGCTCTGCGCCGCGTCCGCCAAATCCGATCAGACCCGCATTGCCGAACTCGTCGCCGAACATGGGCGTGACGGTTTCCTCGCCGCCTGGCTGCGCCAGCGCGGCGTCGACTGGGCGGCCGACCTGATCCCGAACCTCACCAATCTCGCACCGGAAGCGCCGGCAGGGGAAATCGCTCCGTCTCCCGATGCCCCGCCAGAGACCGAAGCGGACAATTCCATTCCGACCGCAACGGACCCCGATCCCAGCCCGAACGAAGAGGAGATTCGTCCATGACACACTTTCCCGTACCCCGCATCGCCAGCGCCTCAGTGATCGCGTTGGCACTCGCCGTGCCCGTAGCCATTTCGCCCGTCCTGACGAGTCCGGCTCATGCGCAGTTCGGCTTCGGTCGTATCGTCTTCGATCCGTCCAACTACGCCGAAAATGTGCTGACCGCTGCGCGTACGCTGGAGCAGATCAACAACCAAATCGCCTCGCTTCAGAACGAGGCGCAGATGCTCATCAATCAGGCGCGCAATCTCGCGAGCCTGCCATATTCCTCGCTCCAGCAACTCCAGCAGAATGTCCAGCGCACCCAGCAGCTTCTTAGCCAGGCGCAGAATATCGCTTTCGACGTACAGACCATCGACCAGGCATTCCAGCAGAAATACGGCGATATCTCGCTGTCCGTGACCGACACGCAGCTCGTCGCTGACGCCCGGTCGCGCTGGGAGAATACGGTGGGCGGCTTGCAGGACGCGATGCGCGTTCAGGCCGGCGTCGTCGGCAATATCGACGCCAACCGCACGCAGATGTCAGCGCTCGTCGGTCAGAGCCAGGGCGCGACCGGCACATTGCAGGCCACGCAGGCCGGCAATCAGCTTCTTGCCCTCCAATCGCAGCAGCTTTCCGATCTCGTGGCTCTGCTGTCCGCCAATGGCCGGTCGGAAGCACTGATCGAGGCCGAGCGCGCGACAGCCGCCGAACAGGGGCGCATCCAGCGCGAGCGCTTCCTGACGCCCGGTTCGGGCTACCAGCCCGGCAACGCGCAGATGTTCAACGGCAACAACTGAGACGGCGTGCGGCCGGAACGGAGGAAGCGATGGAGGGCAGAAACCTCGCACGGATCGGAGCGATCATCTTCGTCGCCTTCGCCATTACAGCGTCGGTGATCCAGATGACCCGCGAGGATGAACCTGCGCCGGTCAGGGCCGCGCCGTTCCTTCATCCGCCGGCCGATCCGCTCCGCACGACACTCCGCCGATGCCAGCGGCTTGGCGAAGCGGCGACCAGCAATGCGGATTGCCTCGCCGCCTGGGCGGAATCCCGCGATCGCTTCCTCGGCCGCGCGCCTGCGCCTGCTGCCTCGCAACAGAACGAGGGGCGGTGACCCCATGGGCGGCACGGGCGTCATAGATTCGTTTCTCGGAGTCTTCACCAGTTACATAGACTCGGGCTTCGGCCTGCTGGGCGGCGAGGTGGCGTTCATCGCCACGACGCTGATCGTCATCGACGTGACGCTCGCCGCGCTGTTCTGGAGCTGGGGCGCCGATGATGACATCATGGCGCGGCTGGTCAAGAAGACGCTCTTCGTTGGCGCGTTCGCCTACATCATCGGCAACTGGAATAACCTCGCCCGCATCGTCTTCGAGAGCTTCGCCGGCCTCGGCCTGAAAGCCTCGGGCACCGGCTTTTCCGCCGCCGACCTGATGCGGCCCGGTCGCGTCGCGCAAACCGGCCTCGACGCCGGACGGCCGCTGCTCGACTCCATCTCCGACCTGATGGGTTATTGGGCCTTCTTCGAGAACTTCATCCAGATCGCCTGCCTGCTGTTTGCCTGGGCGCTGGTCATCCTCGCCTTCTTCATCCTGGCCGTACAACTCTTCGTCACGCTGATCGAGTTCAAGCTGACGACGCTCGCCGGCTTCGTCCTCATTCCCTTCGGCCTCTTCGGCAAGACCGCCTTCATGGCCGAACGCGTGCTCGGCAATGTCGTTTCCTCCGGCATCAAGGTGCTGGTGCTGGCGGTCATCATTGGTATTGGCTCGACGCTGTTCGGCCAGTTCACCGCAGGCTTCGGCGGGACGACGCCGACCATCGACGAGGCCATGGCCATCGTGCTAGCGGCACTGTCTCTGCTCGGACTTGGAATCTTCGGTCCCGGCATTGCATCCGGTCTCGTTTCCGGCGGGCCGCAACTCGGGGCAGGGGCAGCCGTGGGCACAGGCCTTGCCGCTGGCGGCATGGTGCTCGCGGGAGGCGCGGCGGTTAGAGCATCAGGCGCGATGAATGAATCGTATGGGATTCCGTTTTGGTGTGATTT
>NZ_JBAKFR010000015.1:0-113785 GCF_053484295.1 Martelella sp. AMO21009 | reverse complement strand
CCATAACCATGACGGCCGTACGAACCCAACAGGACAGTTGCGACACAGAACCTAACAGCGCTGCACGCTGAACGTTTTCGGCGAGCGAATCTTCCTCGGCCGAAATCTCGCTGTCGGACTCGCGTACGTTGCAGGGGACCGGCGCGGTCCGGGCCAACCGCTTCTTCTTGGCGAGAAGTTCGAGCGCCCGGAACCGGCGGCCGCCGGCCGGAACCTCGAACGTGCCGGTCTCCTTGCCGTCGCCATCAAGGACAGGACGGACGTTGAGATTCTGCAGGAGGCCGCGGCGGGCGATGTCCTCGGCCAGGTCCTCGATCGAGACACCGGCCTTGATGCGCCGGACGTTGGACTGGGAGAGGACGAGCTTGTTGAAGGGGATGTCGCGCGAGGCGCTGAGGGTGATCTTCTTGGCTGCTGTCGCCATGGTGAGTTACTCCGCGACGGGCGCCGAGAGCCTCTCTCTCGACTTGAAACCCGTCACGGAAACAGGGCGCAGCCCTCTCACTTTCCTGTGCTTGGCCAGAGCCACACACGAAGGTGACAGTCTGAGCGCCACGTCACCGCCGCGGTGAAATTGCGGCCGCAGCTTGCTCCAGCAGATCCCCGCGTTCGACAATGTGGCCGGCCCGGCGCGCGGCCTCGGCATAGACCGAGATTGGGGCTGTCGCCTGAAACAGGATGTCGCGTTCGATCCCGAGACCGAACGGTAGGCGCACCGAGGTGAGTTCGGCGAGGCTGCAGGAGCCCAACTCCGGACATCCGAAGCCGAGATCAGCAAGGCCGAACAGCGTGTCGCCGTCCGTCTCCATCTCGGTGATGAGCCAGGTGGCAGCGCCGACTGGATTGAAGAATTTTACCACGGGCACATGGTCGATGTCCCGCTGTCGCCCATTGGCGAGCAGCCGATTGCGCAGGTCGTCGGTCAAGAGGATCATGCCACCCTCCTGTCGCAGGATGTCTTTGCCGAATTGGATTCCGCATCGTCTGGCGCGAAGGCCAGGAGCCAGTCGGCGGCCTTGCCCGCCTGGCTGGCGGCGCGGACGATGGCGCGATTATCCTCGCGCAGCACCTCGAGCCAGGAGCCGATGTAGTCGGCATGCCGGACGGTCGGCGCGATGCCGAGCGAGGCGCAACAGAAGGCGGCGTTGATCTCGGCGATGAGCTCTTCGAAGGCGTATTTCTTCGTGCCGAAGGAGCCCGAGAAATCCCGCCCCAGACGCGAGGCATGACCTGTCGCATGGCCCAGCTCGTGCAGCGCGGTGCGGTGCCAATTGATGGGCTCGAAATAGGCCTGTGGCGGCGGCACCTGCACATAGTCGTGCGTCGGCACATAGAAGGCCCGGTTGCCGCCAATGCGAAAGTCGATGCCCGTCGCCGCGATCAACGCCTCGACGCGCGGTTCGATCAGACCCGTTGGCATGGGCGGCGCGGCGGCGGCCACATCCTCGGGCAGGTTATCGCACTGGTCGGTGTTGAAAACGGTGAAGCGCTTCAGGAACGGGATCGCCTGGGCGTCCTCGCCGGTCTCGCGCGCACGGCGTTTCTCGTCCTCCGGGACGAAACGGTCGGCATAGACGACAGTGGTGCCGCGTTCGCCTTTGCGGACATTGCCGCCGAGCGACAGCGCCTGGCGGAAGGTCAGCCAGCTCTGGCCGGTAAAGCCGCGCTCGATCACGGCGCCCCAAAGCAGCAGGATGTTGATGCCCGAATACTGACGATCGGTGGAGGCGTTTTTCGGTAGGCCAATGGATGCCTTCGTCGCCGCCGTTCCCCAGGGCTGGACCCAGGGCACACGGCCGGCCTCCAGCTCTGCGATGATCTTGTCGGTGATTTCGGAATAGAGATTGGTCCGGTCGCGCCGGGCGCCGGATTTGCGGTTCTTACTGGACATCGCGGGTCTCCGCGACGGGCGCCGGAAGCCTCTCCTCCGGTCCTCATCCCGTCACGGCAAACCCGTCCGCACTCTCACTCTCAAAAGGGGGCGTTGCGGGGGAATCCCCCGCTCGAAGGGGTCGGCCGAGACGGCAGGCTCGGCCGCAGGGGAAGGCCTTCCCCTCCAGAATACTCCGTAAAGCCACAGAAATGTGGAAGCGGCTTTGATGGCTGGCTGCTGTTGGCTCAGGCGTCAAGTTTCTAATGCACTGATGAGTTCTTGGGTATCAAAGCTGAGAAGAAACTGTGCATAGGCATTGGTAAAAAGGTCAGAAATATACTCGGTAATTTCTATCGACACGCTGTCCGCGTCTTCAGCCTCGCGCTGAATGACATATTTGCGGTTCCTGGTGATCGCAAACAAGAACAGGGTGTGGAAATACACCGCCGAAAAATAGCGCTTTTCTGCGACGGTGATTGCTTCCGGGGTTTTCAGACCGCTGCGGTAGTTAAGCAGCGCTGAGCTATCCATGTTGACGTAGACCGCGCTCAAACCGTTTTCGTCGGCGAGTGGATGAACAACGGTTTCGTGGGACATGTCGATGCCATTTTCATCAAGTTTTTCCCATGTCATCACGTTGGCGGGGCCATCCTCACGAGGTTCTTTGTAAACCATCACGGGTTCGGGCAAACCAAGACGGTCGTCCGGGGTATCGCCGGGATCGGTCGATGGTTTCTTGTTTTCGGGGTTCGTCAGCTTCACCATGAAGACTTGCTCCAACGCACCGGAGGGTTGAGACAACTCGGCGCGCAGGGTGACAGCATCCCCGACAGCAAGATCTTCCGTTGCATTGATATGCACGCGAATCGTGCCGGATGTCGGGCTGGATTTGACAACGTTCAGGACCGATTTGATGTCAGTCAGCCTGCCGGGTTCGTCTCCACCTTTACTGTCGGACGGTTCCGGTCCAAGGACGGCGATCCGTAACTCCCCGGGTTCGGACACGCGATCGAAATAGTGGTCCTCGACGTCCGTTGAGAACCGTATGGTCTTGGAGCTCCCTGCAGGGAGCATCACCAAAGGCATTCCGGACTGGTCTTTCGCCTTGACGTCAATTTGGAAAGTAGACGGGAACCGTTGAGGATTGAACTCAGGCTTTTCGGGCTTCGGGGTGTCGGTCTTCTTTTTCGTCTCCGGCTTTTGGCGCTTACCCTCGCGTGAGTCATCGAGTCGAAAGGTTTGGTTGAGTAGCTTCGCCAAATCCTGTTTAAGCGGCAGGTGCCTGGTCATGTTGCGCAAGAGATCTTCCGCATCGTTGCTCTCGATATTCAAGGATGCCTTGCGCGCGGCATTGATTTCCTTAAGGCGGCCGCTGGCAAGCAGCATTGCAAGGCGCTTGCGCAAATCGCGGGACTCTTCGCCGCCTTTCAGACGATCGCGTGATGCCATGAACAGCTCGTTTCGCACGCCGGTTCTGATCCCGGTGCAATCGACATGGATCAGCAGATGCTCCTTCAGCAAGGGAAATCTCAAAGAGCGCGTGACGAATTCCGATGTGAGATGGCCGTGGACCTGGCCATTCATCGAGAAGATCACCGCCATATTGTTCTTGAAGAATTCGCGCTGGATCGTGTTGCGTGTGTCCTTGGAAGATCGCCCTTCCGCTCGAGCATTGAAGACGTAGGAGGTGACCTTCAGCGCCCCGATCTCGGCGTCGTTGATCTCATCCGAGAAGTAGGTCTGGACGTACTTGCTGTCGTCTTCTTCCAGCCGCCGCTGTAGACCGAAGAGATCCCGCTCCAGGTTTCGGTCGTCGGGATACCGTTCTTTTGTGTCGACTGTCAGAATCGGCAACGCAGGCCGAAAAAGGTACTCGTTCAGGCTTTGGTTGAGGTCACGGGATATGACTGATCGCGAGCCAGATGGCAGATCGTAGGAGTAGAGCTTAACAACGCTACCAGTTCGAAATCTTCGGTTGGCCAAGCCCAGCTCGATCTCGTCAATCTTGAAGCGCGGGATGCGATCGTCGATCACAAGATACTCATACCAGGTGTTCTTGCGGGTGCTTTCCTCGGACGCTGTCAACGGATGTCGGCGGACGAGGGTGAAACCAAACTCGGAACTGTTGTCGAAGCGTTTTGATGCGATGAGCTGGTAGCGGTGTTTGCCGCAGAACGCGACAGCGCCGGCACCACCCATATTGTATTTGCCCTGTACGAAATGGATCTCGTTTTTGTTGCCGCGGAGGAGCGACAGAAAAGTGTCCTCAAAATCATCCGGCGCCTGTCCGATACCTTCATCGAAGATGACGAGGGACGTTTCCATGCGAGGGCCGTCGGCAACAATCTGCAACGTTTCGGATTGCTGCTTCCGGTGTGCGGTCAGATCCCAGTTCTTGTGACCCGGGAAGAACCGAGAGACGCCCTCCGGAATGGATTTTGGCGCTTCTGGCGATTTGGGGTCGATCCCTTCTTCAAGGCATCGTCGCTCCAGAATGGCGTCTATGCCGTTGGTTATCTTTTCAACGAGAGCCGGGATCGGCGACGCCTGCTGGTTTTCTACGACGCCGTAGTTATTTTCAGTTCCACCATATGGCCTCCAGTTCTGGGGCGATTCGAGCAGGGCTGCGTCATCAAGAACATTGTGAACATCGGCTTCGACGGGGCAGCGATAGAGCTTCCAGAACAGGGCCTCGACGTCCATAACCTAGTCCGCATCATCGACGTGAATTTGAACAATGAGACCGGCTTTTGAAAGACTGTCCCCCAGCACGTCGACGATATCTTCTCCCTTCACAATGGTGGCGACCTTGTCGGTCTTTGGCTTCTTATCGTCTGAAGCGGGCTGTTCTTCGTCAAGTTTAAGCAATCCCGCAATCTTGAAGCCGTTCAAAGGCAGGTCAATTCCCTGCAAGCCTGATCGAAATATCTGTCGAATCCTAGTCTGCTCTTTGAGGATCTCGAACATCGCGCGACTGCGGGCCGCCACATGTGTGAGATCCAGTTCGAGCAAAGCTGCTGTTAGGTCATCCTCACAATTGGAATCGAAAATCGCCGCAGCAAACTGCCCGCGGCGCGGAATGAGTACGTTTCCAGTGATCTCAACACCGTTAGGCAGAGTGATCGGTTGTGTGCCCCCTTGTTGCAAAGGGAGATGAAGATTGGCTCGAAATCGCAATGATCTCGGCAGTGGCGCAAGTTCGCCGATCCGCCCGACATTGCTAAGCAACTGCTGGCGTAAACCAAGGGCGGTCCCTTCCCGAAGTCGCGCAACGATCGACATGTCGCCGCGGTTCGTATGGAGCAATCGCCTTGCTTGATCCAGATTGATTGTCCGCAGGTCGCCAAAGTCCCAATCGACTTGAAAACGTTGGTCCCCGTTCATGACTAGTACCGGAGTTGTCTTTGCCGTCACTGCAAGCCCTGGTTTGGCCATGTCGATGCCTTTAAGCGATCCCGCCACCAACAAAGCCGTAGTCAGTCCGTCTTTCCGGATCAGGTCGCACTCGGGTGAAGCGACGAAGAAGACGAGATTATTGCGGCCAGAAAAGAAGCCGCGACGTTTCACGGGTACTCCAGATTTCGGTCCCAAAATGTCGCCAAAGGCAATTGGCCACTCAGCGCCGGTGGCGTGGTTGCGGCGTTTTGGATTTACAAAGAGGGTTTGCTCAAGAATGGCGTAGGTGTCGCGATCATTCGAAATCATCAGCGGGGCCGGATCATCCGCCATTTGATCGAGTGGGATCGCGGCTTCCAATACAGTTTTGTGGGATTCGATTTCATATTGGAGGACGCGGTCGAAGACGTCGAGCATGTAGCTGGAGGTGTTGAGACCCTCGAAGCGGAGCAACATGCTCCGAATATGCTGCAAGTCGTCGATGTCGATTTTGCGCAATGTGCCGGCGGCAGCGTGGACAGCTTCAATGGCTTTGTCCTCCCAAGTATCTACGAACTTGGCCAAAGCCAGGCTGTCAGATCGATGCGTAGCGAGGGTGAGGATCAGCCCTTCCATGCGCCCGGGTTTTTGCAGGTCATTCTTTCTGATTTGCCGGAATGCTGAAGCATGTAGCTCCACATCGCGGCGGAAGTCCTTAGCCAGCTTATCGATCCCCTGAACCTGAGACATGAGGACAATAGAGGGAAGGGGGCGGTCTTCTCGGCGCTTAATAACCTCTTTGAGCCGCTCGACAGTAAATTCGCGATCCGGTGCTCCCTGCTGGATACCGAGGAAGAGGTCAATGACGATTAAATCAACATCGATTGCTGACCCAACGAAATCTCGACCACATGTTTCATAAGGGATGCCGAGTGCGGTTAGGGCCGCTTCTGCGGCATCGAGAAAAGGGCGATTATCCGAAATCTTTCGCTCATAGTTGTCAAAGAGCCCGCCGAGCAGATCCCGTATAGTCCCCCGAGCCTCCCAGAGCGCATTGATAAACTCTTGATTAGACCTCAGCTCCTCGCGGTCATCTGGATTGTATGCGGGAAAATGGGCTGTGATCCGTTCTGCTTCGACACCCTGGGCGTCATCAAAAAAGCTATCCCAAGCGCCTTCGTCTCGCAGTTCTGCAACCTCTGGGATCTCGTCGTAACCGTCATCGACGATAATTGCGGAGCCGATTCCGGCGTCACGTACCTGTTCCCTGTCGGTCAAGGATCTTCCCCCACTACGCGAAAGTCGAAGGTGGAAAAACGCCCTTCCTCATTGAGTGCGTCTGGGTCCAGAGTTAGAGCGCCGCCATTGTGTTCCGCTGCTTCCCGGGCGATGTAGAGGCCCAAACCTCGACGGCGGCTTTTGTCTTTTAGCGAGAAGAAGAGATCGAAGATGCGGTCCTTGTATTGCTTGGAAACGCCCGGGCCGTTGTCAGAGAACCGTATTCGCGGCGGGTTGTCTTCGAGAGAAATCGTCAGTTCCGGCCTGAATGACATCTTCCTCTGTTTTTCGACGTCCATCCAGTAGACAGAGTTGGAGATCAGATTTTCGAGCACCTGAACGACCATTCCCTTGACTGCGGATACCTGCACAGATCGCTCAGGAAGCAGGACGTCCAGTTCGACCTGATGCCGTTCGAACTGCGCCTCATGCGCCTCCAAGATGTCGTTTAACAGTTCATCGAGGTTGAAACGCTCTTTACGTTGTCGCCCCGTCACGCTGAGAGGATCGAGAATGCGCAACCGCTTGCTGATGCTTGTCATTGACGCCCTGAGGCTCTCAAGCCGACGGCGGATTTCGTCGGGAACAGTTTTGCGTTTCAGGCTATTCAGAACGTCGAGCGCGTCTTCGGCCGACCGGGTAAGTTCGTGTGCGACGACTTCGACCATCAATCCGATACCCGCCATAGCGAGCATTTGGTCGGCATCTTTTTCCATGTCTGCAATGCGCTCGCGGGCCTGGGCTGCGTATCGTGCAAACTCCTCGCGCATCAGTTCGAGCTCTTGGACAACCTCTCGGTGTTCGGAAGGAACAACCTTTCGAATTGACTGGATGGCTGTCTTCATCCGTTTTTCGAGATCGGCCGTTTTTGTCTCGTCGGCGATGAAGGGTTCTTTGGCGTCCTTTTGTTCTTTGGTAACGCGATTCATCTCGTCTCTGAGGCGTTCGACGGCGAACTGAACTGTCTCTTTGAGAATAGCTTCTTCGGGGGTCTGCCGAAGGCCTTCGCGATTGGTTTGATCGATAAGCTGGGGATTTTGAAGGCGACCGATCTCGACTTGTCCGACAAGCTGGATTCGGTTGAGTGCATAGCCCTTCGACGCCAAGGCAGTCTTGTCCAATTCCAGCCAGTCGTCGTCTTCGGAGCCATATGGATAGACGCGGAAACCGTCGCGATACAAGCGCACGCCCATCCATTGATCGAGCAGATTGCGCAAAGCTTGATAGTCGCCCGTCGACTTGCCTTTGCGCTGGATTGATCGGTTGAACCAATAGAGCTCGAAATCGAACGGACCGACGCGCTTCAGCGCGGAATAGTCGAGATCTCGCTTGTTCATTCTTCGGCGTTTCGCCTTTGGCCCAACCAACGCACCGTGAAGAACATCTGCCGTGGCAGTTTCGATGCTTACTTCGTGGGGATGCTCAAATCCGATATTGTTGAGTTCGATCCTAAGTTCCAATTCCGGCCCGGCCTTGCTTACGCGATACTTGCCTTTCACCAAAGCATTGGCGTGTGAAAGAAAGCTTTTCTCAAGCCTCCGGATATTGACCCGCTTGCCATTCCAGAAGACCGCTATACGCTGACCAGAGACCTTGCCAAGGGGGTTTACAAGCAGAGAAAAGTCGTCAATGGCGAGGCGATCGACACGCTTCTCGCTCCAGTCGGCATTCAGTTTCCCAATCTTGATATCGGTTCCGCTGAAATCCGGGTCGTCCTTCTTCTTGCCTCGTCTTGGTTCGACGTCGATTTCTTCGATCATTTTCGAGGCATCGTCGAACTGCGACCAATCGATGTCGATGAGGTTGTAGTTCTTGTCGTTTGTTCGTGCCGTTCGCACGGAGAGACAATCGCCAAGTCGCATGGCGGAGAGGCGCCCGATCCCTTTCTCTCCGAGAAAGGGAGTGTGCGACTTTCCACCAGCAACAGCCGCATCGATCTCGCTCTTTCGGGATGAGGTTCCGATCACAAGGAAGACGGTGTCGAGTTCCGTCAACGACATGCCCGATCCCGTGTCCGAGATGGTGATGGAGTTCAGCGCGTCGATCTCTTCAAGCGCTTCGAGCAATGCCTCTAGTGTTTCGGCCTCTTCGATAAGATCACTGGCATCCTCCCAGAGCTCGTCGGCTTCGGTATTAAGTTTGGCGGAGAGCTCGTCCTTGAGGTCATCCAACTCGGGTGCGTCTTCGTCATCTTTGCTTTCGATGGCGCTGAGGACTTGGGACTTGGATTCCTGATAGTCCCGTCGTCCCAAGACGATATCGAAATTAATCGTTACACCGGTTTTGGAACCGGCATCGATCCCGTTCTTGATTAGCTCATAAAATGCAATGGCATCGGAGCTGATGAGCTCCGATCCCAATTCCAGAATAGTTCGGGCGGTTACCTTGAACATACATGAACCATAAGCCGAGAGCCTTTACATTTCATAATGTTACTTGTGGCAAGTAAGACATGCTTTCGCCGCTCCGCCGTAGACATCGTCTAGGTCGATCGAGGTTTCTGGCCGCAACGGATTTGCTTGGAGGCGCGCGCGTGCGCGTTCCAGGCGCCGTTCGTGTTCTACTCTGATCTGCTCCTGGCGTTCAGGCTTCTCGAGCTCACTTAGAGACTCACCTTGGCTCCACGTGAACGGAGACCCGTGTTCGATAGCGTTCTTCTCGTATTGTTTGGCTTCCTCAAAAGCCTTCGGATGGCGTTCTCGTAGGCGCACCCATTCGATCTTCTGCTGAAAGAAGCAGAACGTGCAGCCGCTTCGTGTTCGCCAGCCATAGTAGTCCGGCAGGCCAAGGCCTGAGCCTTCGAGAATCTCGATTACACCCGCCTTATCAATGCCAGTGTCTTTGAATGGAAGTCGGACAAGCAGCTTGTCTTTGTTGGACTGGTAGCCTTCGCGATATTCCTCGTCACTACGAATGGCGACATAGGAAATTACCGTTTCGCCGGCTTCGACAAATTGGTGCACCCATCGCTCGAAAGGGCGGAGTTTTAGCTGCCGTGTGCACCAGCGTGATTGCGGGGAAGGGAGATAGCTCTTGTAACTCTTCAGCCAGTAGTCGAAGTCCCTGTCGGGATTCAGCCGCAATATGGGTTTGCCAAGATAGCCTTCGAGCCGTGTGAGATACTTGTAGACCTCGGGCAGTTCCTTTCCCGTATCGGTAAAGAAATACTCCACATCGATTTCCGGATGCCGCTGGCGCATAAAAACCGCCAAGGCGGCGCTATCTCTGCCTCCCGACAAGCCCAGAACGTGGCGGGTTCTGGTCATGCCCGCTCTCCGACACGGTGTTGCCTGTCCCAATCGATATACTTTGATGTGACCTCGACAAGAGCGGCCAGAATAATATCACGTCGTTGCTGGTCGGCTTCGCTGAGTACCTTATCGACAATGCCGGCCAACTGCTCCACATCGTGTCGGTCGGCATCCGCCACCTCGAACTCTCGGAAGAGAGAATGCGGTGCGGAGTCCTTACCGACCACGACGGCGAGCGCATGGCGGCGATCTTTGCGGCCTTTCACTCGCGCCATTGTTTCGGTCTTCAGGAATGAGGACGCGAGTTCGACGATCCCGACAGCGGCACGCTCGCGGTCCCCGTCATTCCAATCCCGCGGCAGCTTGTTGGCGGCGATGCTGGCAACACCTTCCATGTCTTCGCGTGTCCCATGAAACTGCGTCAGTCGGCCGACGAAGGCTTCCAAATGCAAATCGCCCCCGATCTGCCGGATGTTGTCCGCCCGGTCGCGCAGATCCTTGAACGCGTCTTCACCTTGACCTCGAACATCAAGCTCGCGCAGCATCAAGCCCTTGAGATCGTCAAGAACCTTGGGATAGGCGGCGCGCATTTCCGCTAGTGCATCTCTGAGAAGAAGCGCGGTTGCTTTGGGGTCGAAACGGCCGTCCGAAAGCGGATCTGTAAGCCGCGGCAAATCGTCAAACAGGAGCTTGTTCGGATCGTTAGCCCGCTTGAGGATTTCGCGAACCTGTAGTGTTTGCGGTGAAAGCGATTGAGTCCGCGCGGTCCACGGTACAAGCGCGTCGAACTCCCCAATGATCGTTCGCGCGACAAGTAGCGGTTCGGCCGGCCTTTTAAGCTTCAGGAGGCCCCCCAATTCCTCAAGCGTTTCTCCGATGAACCCTTCCATTTCCACACGCCGCAGGCCGATGTCCTTGGCGTTTCTTGCTAGGAATTCGACACAAAGTTCGTTGAAGTTGCTCTGAAATACACCTTCGCCATAGACTGCGACCTGAGCGCGGCGTGACATAATGTAGGCTACGACAAATACGGGGCCGAGTCCTAGCTTGAGGCCTATGGGATCCTTACCCCAGGTCTCGATGATTTCATCGGCCGTAACGATGCCGTGCTCGGCATCATCCAGCAACGCGTCAGCCACCCGCCACAGTGGATGCAATTGATCTCCCTGCTTCGGTACTTGGTACTCACCCTCGATATGCAACCCCGTTTCTTGCAGCAGGGATATGTAGAGGCCGCGCTCGGCCGGATAGTTCTTGCCCTCAAATCCCAAATTCGATTCGGATGCATGCATTGTCATCCGCTTCATGAGCTTGGTTCGCGCGCTAACCGCGTTTGAGGATGGCTCCGAGCAGTTCAGAAGCTCATTGCGAATATCAGGTGCGTCTCTGAAAATTGTGCCGGCGCGGGATGACAAGAGCTCATTCAGGCGACGCTTGGTCAGGCGGCGAGGTTCGTTGGCGCCTTCATACCACACGCATTCTCCAATCAAGCCGTGTAGGTTGTCTTCGAGCTTCTGGCGCACTTCTGTGACGCGCGCATCGATCTCGCGCCGTGCTATCGGATCCCCTCTTAGTTCAGGAAACCGGTTCACAAGGCCGCTCAGGCCGGTCAATTCGCGTGCAAGATCGAGCAACTTGCCAGCGCTGCGGTGGTGTCCGATGAACAATGGATGAGATTTGCAAGATCTTATGGCGCGCTCGTAGGTGCCGATTGCCTCCTCTGATGATTCGCCTCGCGTGGGCAAAGGGAAAACAATGCGGCCAATCGTGTCTTGGGAATATGTCGGTGTGGGTAGAGTCTCAAGCTCCGATACCGGTTCGATCGACATCTCGAACCATCTCATGGCTCCGGTTTTTTCATGATGACGTTTGGCCAGCATTGGCTGCAGATCAGCCAGAGTCCGGACCAGATTGAGATCGATATCGTTAGCTTCTGCGATTGCTTCCTGAAGCCGTGCTTCTACGTCGAAATCCGATCCTGCGTAGAGCACATAGATGCCAGCATGTTTTCGGAAAACGATTTCCGATTGACGTTCCAGGTGCGCCAATGCGCTGTCGACGTCGACACGGTTAACCTCATGGAGGGCCATTGCGATCGTTGCGGGCTGTGTTGCAAGCCCGGACCTGTCCTTAAGTAGATCCAGCGTCGCTATTGTCTTCAGAACCTTCAGCTCCGTATCGCTAGCGCCTCGTGCTATCGCTCTTTCGATTGCATCATGGGCCAACGCCCAACGACGTCCGTCGGGGGAAGATAGGATGGCAGGCTCGAAGTTTGCTTGCAGGTAACTCCAAAGGAGATAAGGCGGGTAGACACTGTCGGTTGCCTCTCCTGTCAGCGCATCCTGCAAACCATAGGGCTCCGCAGAGCTCAGAAACGAGAATATGCTCCGCTGGTTTTGGCCAAACCTCCTGCGAGACAAGGGGCCAAGAAGGCAAGCCGTAAAGGGATGGAGCGGCGCTGTTCGCGCGAGTTTGCCGGTTAGGCGCTTCGCATCGGATTTGCTTCTCGCCGGTCTGAGATGTCCGACACACGCTTCGGCCAGTGGAAGTGCTTTTCGGACCGCACGTTGATGGCCCAATGCCTCACCGATCAGCTCGATGGTCTCTTCCAGTGAAACGGAAATCGAAATGTCGACAAACCGGCCCTGGATTTTTGCCCAGGAATCCCGCGCGTTTCGGCTCAGCCGCTCGGCATACTCTTCGAAGGCCTGATGCAAGATTCCGAGAAAGATCAGTTTGCCGTGGCTTCGGGAAGCGAGTTCAGCAAGATCCTGCAGGAGGTGAATATCACCGTCCCCGTCGGCAGCGGCTTCCAGGCCTCGCCCGAGTTCGTCCATAATAAGAAGAAGACCGCGATCCTTAGATCGGCGCTCAATTTCCCTAATAATTTTGGCCGATGCCGCATCGGGAGGAAGCTCAAGATGTTCAGCGAGTTGTGCAGAAATCGAGCGGCGTTCGGTAACGAGCGGCAAAACGCTCCAGCGAGCCGGAAAGTGGGGTAGAGCTGCTTTCAAGGCGCTCATGACCGCTTCGCCAAACAATGTTGCGGCTTGTTCCCGCACGGGCTTGGGTGCGCCGAATAGGCAGGCAAGTGCTAGTGCAAGGCTCGATTTGCCACCACCATATGGGCCGGTCCATGTGAACGCGCCTTGTTGAGTGTCGGCAACATGCGCGGCCATGAAGGTCACTGCGGCTTGAAACGATGGCGGGCAATAGAAGCCGTCAATAGCGGTGGCGGAGGCAAAATCGGAATCGATCCGTACCGATCGGCGGAACCTTGGTGTGATTCCTATTGGGTCGGTCATGCAGCCACCTGGATATGTGCACCAATGAGAGCGTTACGAAGATTCTTGCGTTCAAGACCCTCTGAATGATTTCTGTTGCGGATGATCTGCCGGAGTCCGGCTGTCTCCGACCAGGCAAGCATTCCATCGGAAATCTCTTCGAGCCGCTCAAGGCGTTCCACGATGTCTTCCTCATCGAGCAAGAAGACCCTACCGGGAGATCGTGGCGCGTATGCCGCGTTTTCGAATGACATCGTATTCTGCGCCGGCGCGAAGTTTTCCCAGAACTCATTGAGGCAAAACAGAAAGACGGCGTCGGGGAGATTGGGCTTTTGCCCCCGCGAAAGCCGTGAGCGGTGCTTATCCATAGGGCGGATCAGCCCGAGTTCGGCTAGAATGGAATCTCCGGCGTCGCTTGAACCGCGACCGCCGATATATGTTCTCAACAGACATTGTAGGTCACGGTCCACGGTGGTCGGAGCTACTCGGCTCCATCCGCATTCCTGTGCGAGTGCGAGCAGAGCGGAAACGATATCCTGCCTAACGAAGCTGCCGCCACGGAACTCATTGAAGAGCCAATAGGCTGACGTCAGGCGGGGGCGTGCAGCCAAATTCCAATGGAGCAGCCAAAGGGAGGAGTCTTCCTCAAGGTAGGGGTCGATACCGTCCGGACCGAACAACATGTCTCCGAGCCACGCGGTTTCGAGGCCGTCATCGGTCTCATCGAGGACCCCGGCGCCGGTAGCCCAATACCGAATTGCGCCCACCATGTTTCGGCCAACACCAAAGCGAGCGATGGATTCCGGGTCACGGAATACATGGACTGCATCCTTGGGTGAGGGGGCGTCGTTGACGGCAACATAGGCCTTTTGCAGCCAACCGTAGCGTAAAGGAAAGGTCTCATGCCCCGAGAAGCATGGGCGGTACTGACCGTTCTTCAGTTCTTGAGCGCTCACTTTGCCTCCTGGGGATGTCATCCAGCACAAAAAGTTATACAAGCTACTGGAGAGTTCGTCCAGCACCGAGGCCCTTATGCAAGTTGGAGACACCATCTATCTCGACTATCAGGCGGCGACCCCATTGGACGACCGCGTCTTGCGGGTGATGCAGACGGCATATGCGACGTACTTCGCCAACCCGCATGCGGCCGATCATGTCCTCGGTTGGCGAGCGGCGGCGGCAATTGACGCCGCTGCGGTGCAGGTGGCCGCCCTTTTCGGGCTTCAAGCTGATGATGTGGTTTTCACGTCAGGGGCGAGCGAAGCAAACGCGATGGCGTTGAACACTGCCAAGGCGGTCGCATCTCGCACGGGACGAGCAGAGGTTTTGATCGGCTCGGCAGACCATGGTTCCATTCGTGCCGAGGCGGACAGCAGCGGCTTGACGGTCAGGCACATTTCACTCGACAGACGAGGTGCTCCGGATCCCAACCACCTGCGTGCGATGATAAGCGATGGCACGGCGCTTGTTTCCGTCGTGGGCGTGAACAACGAAAACGGCGCTATCGCGGAACTTGCCGAAATAGCGACCCTCTGCAAGTCTCGCAGGGTCCTGTTCCATGCGGACCTTGCTCAGGCTCCGCTTGCATTGGATATCGATCTCCTTCACCTCGACATCCCGCTCGCGACGATCTCAGCACACAAGTTGTATGGGCCCAAGGGAATCGGGGCGCTTCTTGTGGGGCCCGGGGCGTCCGACTTGGTAAAGCCCGTTATCGTTGGCGCAGGTCAACAAGGAGGGCGTCGTGGCGGAACGATGCCTACAGAGCTGATCATGGGGTTCGGAGAGGCTTGCCGGCTCGTTTCGATTGATGGACAGGCTGAGCGCGAGCGGATCTCGTTACTAAGAAATCGATTTGTCAAAATACTTGAGGAAAAACAGATTGCTAGCTTGGTTGGGGGACGGGAGAATCGTCACCCTGGCAATGCGCTTATGCATGTCCGCGGTCAAAATGCTGCCGACCTCTTGGCTCGTCTGCAGCCGCACATAGCTGCATCGACGCAGTCTGCTTGCTCGTCTGGAACGATCGAGCCCTCGCATGTTCTGAGTGCCATGGGAGTAAATCGTGAGGCAGCGTCGGAATGCATAAGGTTCGGTTTTGGTCGATTCTCGGATAGTGGTCAGGTTGATCGCGCAGCGGCACTTTTGATTGAAGAGTTGACGCGGAATATCATCTAGGTCAGACCTCCACTTCAATCGAGTGTTGGTATCGGGGGTTGCGTGCCCCCGCAACCATCTTTACTTGCGATGACCCCGCCCCTCCGGCGGGGTTTTTCGTTTGAACGGAAAGCGTAAGGATTCCAGAGAGATCGCCGCGAACGTCGATCTCCACCTTGCCATCAACCGGCGTCAGCACGATGTCCTCGACCAACGTCCTGATGATATCGGCGGCTTCTGTCCGCTTCTCCTCGTCCTCACCCTGTAGGGCGTCGTAGAGGCCTTGGACACGCGAGCGGTAGAGCTGCGCCATCGAGGGATGCAGAAGCGGCGGAGGCTCGTCAGCCTCTGCGAGGAAGGCTTCCACTTCCTTCTTGCGCTGCTCCAGGCCAACCATTTTCTCGTTGATCCTGTCGGCCGCGCCTCCCTTGAGGATGAGGTCGAGCAGGGTATCCAGCTCGCGATCAATCTTCCTTATCTCGGCCTCTGCCGCGGCCACGCTGGCGCGACCTTCCATGCGCAGGCGATTGACCTCCTGCGTGAAGACCTCGCAGAACCTGGCGAATAGCGCCGGGTCCACGAGCCGGGTGCGCAGGGCGTTCAGTACACGGGACTCCAACTAATCGCGGCGGATGTTGACGCGATTGTCGCAAGTGCCCTTGTTTCGCGCCGTAGAACAGCCGATCAACGTCGCGGAGATCGCCGAGTATCCGCCACTGCAGCATGCGCATTTGGTCAGGCCCGAGAAGAGGTACTTCGGACGGCGGCGCCGATGGACTGCTGCCACCTCGGCGTGACCGTTCTCATCCCGTGCGAGTCTGTTTCTGGCTTGTCGGGCTTTCACGGCTTCCCAGAGCTTGTCCTCCAAAATACGCAGTTCCGGCACGTCCTGGATCACCCATTCCTCTTCCGGGTTCGGTCGTGCCTGGCGTTTGCCCGTGTCGGGGTCCTTCACGAAGCGCTGTCGGTTCCAAACGATCTTGCCGACATACATCTCGTTGTTGAGGATGCCGTTCCCGCGCTTCGGGTTGCCGTTGATCGTGCTGAAGCCCCAATCCCCACCGGACGGTGCAGGGATTCCTTCCTTGTTGAGCGCGAAGGCGATCGTCTTGGCCGATTTGCCTGCGGCATAGTCGCGGAAGATGCGCCGAACGACCTCTGCTTGAGGCTCGTTTATAGTTCGATCGCCTCTAATTGGTTCGCCGTTGCCGTCGAGCTTCTTGACGACGTCATACCCGTAGGCGTTGCCACCGCCCGACTTGCCAGCCTCCACGCGCCCTCGCTGACCTCTTCGCGTCTTGTCGGCCAGGTCCTTGAGGAAAAGCGCGTTCATCGTGCCCTTCAGGCCGACATGCAGGTGCGAGACCTCGCCCTCGGACAGGGTGAAGATCTTCACGTCCGAATAGGACATCCGCTTGAAGAGGCCGGCGATGTCTTCCTGATCGCGCGAGAGACGGTCCATTGCCTCGGCAAGGACGAGATCGAAGCGGCCGCGTGTAGCATCGGAGATCAGTGTCTGCACGCCCGGACGTAGCAGCGAAGCGCCTGAGATCGCATGATCGGAATATTCTTCGACGATGATCCAGCCCTGCTTCTCGGCATGGAGTCGGCACATGCGGAACTGATCGGCGATAGAGGCGTCGCGCTGATTGTCCGAGGAATAACGGGCGTAGATGGCGACCTTCACTGTGCGTCTCCCAAGGCGATCAGGAGCCGCGCGAGCCCTGCTTCTTGACTTCTTGCTCGTAGAACTCGCGAGCCGCCTGTCGTGCGAGAAACTCGACCAACCGGACGAGGCGAGGGTCGGGATCGCCCCGCGGCGTGAAGCTCAGCTCCGGCGCCTCGACGAGCAAAGCCTCGAGCAGCTCTTCGCGGCCGCTCGGCACAGTCGTTGATCTCGGTTGGCTTGCTTTCCGGCTCATACTCACCAGAATTTACGCCTGATCGACAATAAACAACTGAAATCACGGTAGAATATTCGGCGGTGTTAGGCAGGTTCATTCGCATGTCTGCGCCCTGCGGCGCATCATAGCTGGCGCCAGCATAGTGAAATAACCTAGCTCGGTTTTGCGATTTCGGCGCGTGGTCCATACGAGTTACCGCCCTGAAACTCCTCTTGTTCCCGCGATCTTCCAATCTTGAGCGAAAGACCAGACAGCAACGATCATAGCGTATTGCTATTTGCGCTACAAGGTATTATCTTCGGGTCCAAAGGAGGTGCCCCATGGCCACCACAGCCGACCGTAAGGAATATCCTATCTCGATGCGACTGCCAGAGTCGGACGTTGCGATGATCGACCGTGCCGCCACGTTGCGTGGCCGTTCGCGCACCGACTTTGTGCGCGATGCAGCCGTTCGAGCCGCCGAGGAGGTCGTGATGGAAAACCGGCTAATCCGCATGAGCCCTGAAGGCTTCGCTGACTTCATGGATGTCCTGTCCCGCCCGGCTGCTCCGGTTCCCGAGATGGTCGATCTAGCCAAGCGGCCCGCACCGTGGGAGCCCGGCTACGTTGCCAAGCGGTGAGTCGTGCCTCTATCAGCTCCGGAAGCGCTCACCGCAGCGCATGATGTCTCCGAATTCTCGTGCGGTAAGCCGACACTCGATCACTGGCTTAGGACTCGGGCACTATCGAACCAAGAGAAGGGCTTTACCGCCGTCATAGTCGTCCACGATGATGGCCGTGTCATCGGCTACTATGGTCTTGCACCGACGGCCGTTGTTCCTTCGGTATTGCCTCGCTCAGTTCGAACAGGTCAACCACCAGATCCAGTTCCCTGTCTCCTTCTCGGCCAATTGGCCACCGACACCGCTTGGGCTGGTCACGGGATCGGCACAGGGCTGCTGAAGCACGCACTGCAGCGCTGCGTCCAAGCAGCCGCACTCGTGGGTGGACGCGCACTGATGGTCAACGCCGTCGATGCGGAGGCAGCGCAGTTCTGGCAACGCCGCGGTTTTTTGCCTTCGAAAGACGATCCATTGGTTCTGTTTCGCTCGATTGCCGACATCGCCGCGTCGATCGCAGCAACAAGGCGCTGAGAATCGAGTATGGCCCTTCGCGTTCAACACAGATGAAGAGTTTCAGCAATGCCGACAGATAAATTGGCCAAGCGGGCCATTCCCCACATCCAGCGGCAGCCACCGGCCATCGGGAGCCGTGTCAAGGTCTGGTTCGACAAGGCGTCGAAGGATCTTCTCATTGAAAGCGAAACGGGCGTCATAACACGCGATATCTATGGCATATGCCTAGAAGACGTTCTGTTCGACGCTGAGAGGACTGCTCGCGGCGCAGTGCGCTGCTTTGCGACAGGACGCCTCCTAGCTGTCCCCGGAACGCGGGAGAGCACAGAGATGGAACATGAAATACGACAGGCCGCGCAGGGGCACCTCGACTTCTACTGGTCGCGGGACAAGGCGTGGCCGATCGCCAAGGCGCGCCAGGCCTATATCGCGCCACCCCATGGTGGTTTCCCGACCAACCTTGCCGTCGATCCAGTCGGAGCCGCAAATCCGTGAGCCGCATATTCGATGTCGATGGCAACAATCTCGATCCGGGCTTCGTCAATATCAAGGCGCAGCAATACCGGGCCGAACAGGAAATGTACGAGCTCATCGAGGCGATGTGGGAGACCTACGAGCCCTACGCCGATCCCGATTTTCGGCACGGTTTCGCTCGCGACGTCGATGGCCGCTTCTGGGAAATGTACCTCGGCTGCACATTGCTGGAAGCTGGGCGCGCGCTTCTGCCTGCGGCCGAGCGTCTCCGCGAAGGGGGGCAGCCCGACCTTTGCATCGTGGAGGACGGCCGCCGGATCTGGATCGAGGCGATCACACCAGATGACGGCGAGCCTGGACCGGACCAGATCGTGCGTCCCGTGCCCATCAACGAGGGCGGGGGATTGATTGCTGTGCCCGTTCGTCAGGCTCAACTTCGCACGACGAGCGCCTTCTGGACGAAATCACGCGCGATTGCGCGCTATCTGGACGAGGGTGTCATCGCGGCGGACGATGTCCGCATCATTGCCATCAGCGCGAGCCGTTTCGGGCCGTATGTCGGCGAAGATCCACCTCTGATCATAAGCTCGCTCTATCCGATCGGCGACGCCTATGTCGCCATCGACCGCGAGACCGGCGAAATCGTTGACCAAGGGTTTCACGCTACGCCAGTCATTGAACGCGACGGTGATCCGATTCCGGGAACGGCCTTTCTCGACGAGCGCTTCGCCGACATCTCGGGTGTTGTTTGGTCGCGCATCGGCCTCGGCAATATATCCCGTCGCGTTCGTCCTCTCACCTATGTGCACAATCCGCTCGCACACCGTCCGCTTTCAGAACGATGGGGCGTGTGGGACCGGGAGTTCGTTGCGACGCGGGATGGTGAGAACTGGCAAGTCACGGACATTCTCGCCGAAGAACGTCAAACGCCGACGGGTGAATGACGAACCTGCCTCACCTTTCCCTTCGGGAAGGTCTTGCTTGTGTGTACGCCTCGAAGCTTGAGTACGATGGTCGTTCTTTGGATGCGTTCAACTTGGCAATGCGCGTCTTGTCGATCCGGGTCAGCAATCGCGGATCGCTTCAGAAGGGGAGAAGTTGCGCGGAGGTGAGCCATGACTGCGAAGGCATTGTTCGCCTGTGCAGCCGCGACTAGCGGGGCGACGCGCTCGGTAAAAAGCCTTAGGCCCGCTAGCTCTCCTGTCCGAAGCCCGGTTGATAGGCGCGAGTCCCGGTCAAGCGCCTGGAACATATCAAGGAACCCGTACCTTGACGCCGCCATATGGTGTTCGAGCGTACGACCCCGCAGAAATATGTCACAGCGCTTCGCATGCATAAAGCGTCGCAATGGATTGGTCGCGACAGCATGCCGATCAGCATCGTCGCCGAACGTCTCGGCTATGGTTCGCAGGCTGCTTTTGCCCGTGCCTTCAAGCGCACGACCGGACAGCCGCCGGGCAAGGTACGGACCCAGGCCTTTCTTCCGATTGATCTGACCCGGTCGAACGGCTGACGGCGCACGCGATATGAGATCGGCACGCGGCTGGCTCAGGGGGCTTTACCCGTCGCTTCGCTCACGCGAAACGATACGCCAGTCCAGTTTCAGATTTGTGCGAGATAAAGCATTTTGCCTGGGCCGGTCCCGATTAAAAATCGTCTGCGAACCAGCCCGAGGTTTTACTGTCTAGTCCCGGCGATGGACTGCTACGCTCCGGACACGGCCGCCGCGAGGGCGTCGTCCCGAAAACGGACTGCGTTGCGTAGCGCCTGGTCAGCCTGTGGCAGAATGCCGGCAAACAGATGCCAGACGTGGAACATTTCTGGCCAGACTTCGAGCGAGGTGCGCACGCGGGCTTCGCCCAGATTTGCAGCAAGATGGATCGCATCACTGAGCATGACCTCATTCTCCCCGATCTGAATCAAGATCGGCGAAAGGCCATGAACATCCGCAAAGACTGGCGACGCATCCGGATGTGTCGGCAATTCGCCGGCTAGATAGGTCCGAGCCAGCATATTGAGGAACTCGACTGAACATAGCGGATCAAGGCCATCGCGCACGGTTGCGGACAAGCCGCTATGGGTCAGATTGGCCCATGGTGAAATCGCCACGCCGGCAGCCGGAAGCGCGGTACCAGCATCCCTTAGTTTCCGCATTGTCGTCACGACCAGCGTGCCGCCAGCAGAATCGCCGGAAAGCACCAAAGAGCGCGGGTCCACTCCGCTTTTTAGCAGCGCTCCATAAGCGGAAACGGCGTCTTCAATCGGTGCGGGGAACGGAAATTCCGGCGCCTGACGATAGTCGGGGACATAGATTTTGGCATTGAGCGCCTGCGCATAGCGCGACGTCAATCCGCGATAGGCCTTCACCCCGCCATGAACATAACCGCCGCCATGCAGTTAGAGCATCGTACGGCCATCCACGACCTCTCTCGGTGTCACCGCCATTGCCGACACACCGCCAAGATCGGCCTGCTCGAAAGTGACGCCGTCAATCGCAGGAAACAGACCGTCCAGCGCATCCATATAGGAAGCGCGGATATCACTCCAGTGAGCATCGGAATTACCAAAGAATTTTTCGCCGATCGGACCGGCTGCCCGCACCCAGGCATCAAGGGCCTTCTTTGCATTCTCGGGAATCATTGCTTACTCCATTGTCGATATGTGATCTTCAAAACTCATATAGATGCACAATTGGAGAATGGCGGTCGCCAATGGCTTCAACCAAAATCCCTGATCGACAGTCGGGAGCCTATGACATCGACATCAGTGCGTTGCGGATATTCGTCGCGATCGCGGAGACTGGCAGCTTCGTTGGCGGTGCCAAAGTTGTTGGTTTGACACGCTCGGCAGCCGGAAAGGGGATGGCAAGGCTCGAGCGGCATCTTGGCACCAGATTGTTTCACAGGACGACACGCCAGGTGTCCCTGACAACCGACGGACAGACGTTTTACGAGCGTTGCGTTCAGATACTGCAAGATTTGGAGGAAGCCGAAGCAAGCGTCATGAAGGGTGCACCTGCGCCGCATGGCACGCTCCGGGTGACCGTGTCCGAGGCCTATGGGCGCATCGTCCTCATCCCATTTTTGAAATCGTTCCTGCAGACGTGGCCGAATCTCAAGATCGAGGTCAGTTTCACCGACCGGCTCGTCGATCTTGTCGAAGAAGGATTTGATTTGGGAATTCGGGTTGGGCGCAGCTTCGAAGGCGCGCAGTTGATCGCGCGCGTGATCAACCGAACGCGCCCGCATCTGTACGCTTCACCGGCTTACATCAACGAGAAAGGTGTTCCCCCGGACCTCCTCGATCTCGGCGGGCATCAAAGGCTGATTTATGGCTCAAATGCTGCAGGCAGCCTCTGGACGCTTATAGATCCCGACGGAAAGACGATATCGATCGATACGCCCTCGCAGATTCGGTTCAGCAGCGGCGATGCCATTCGCTCTGCGACGATCGAAGGCATGGGCATCGGTTTTCTACCGGAATTCCTTGTCGAAAAGGATGTCGAAGAAAACAGGTTGGTCCGCCTGTTCCCGAACCATGCCGGAGAAGAAATCTGCATCCACGCGATCTATCCGAGCCGTAGGTACTTTCCGGCCCGAGTACGGGTGTTTCTCGACAGTTTTCTGGAATATCTGTGATGCGCTGCTATTTGCGGTTTGGTTGGCAGATCCTTGTGGCTCACGGTAGCTTTGCGGTGCACCGGCTTGAAAAGCCGGAGTTTGGGTCACAGCTCGTCTCAATGATCCGCAGTTTCTATCCCAGGTTTAGTGTCGGCGGTGCGTTGTCGTGGTAACCACGTCAACGTCATACTGTCATGAAGTTGACCGACATTGCCTTGTCTCGGGCAGCGTACGGAGGTCACTTTCGCTCAAATATCTGAATTGATTTGAAAAATGGCGCACTCGAGAGGATCCGAACCTCTGGCCTCCGCCTTCGGAGGATGATGCTCAAGTGTGCTGTCTCGGTGTCGCCAGCGCTAAGCCGCTGCTCGAAATAACAATCGCAAAACGCTGGCTGTCTCAGCAACCACCGCTACTTGCTTCGCGACATTCCTAACGTCATTCGGCCCCATGGGTCGGCCGTCCGGGCGCAAGTTGTGATCAGATCCTGCCCCCGCAACCAACAAATAACCCGGCCTCGCGCCGGGTTTTTTTGTTGGTAACGGATACAGATTTTAATCTGGCCAGGCTCCCGCCAGGAGGGCAATGCCCGACACAGCGGGACGGAAAACAATCAAATCCGGCCCCCGAAACCAAATTAACTTGCCGATCATCAAAATCATCCGCTCTTGAAGCCCTAACCGGTTCCAGGAGCTTTTTGTGTTTGAGGATCTCTGTCTCGTCCAATTTGAGGAGAGACGGGAGGTCCGCCGTGATCGCCAGGATCCCAGCCAAATCACCGTGAAGATCAACAACCAGACGGTCTCCGTGTTCGTCCGGTGTTAAAACGATCTTCTCGATGAGTGATCTGATCAGTTCTGCCGCCTCTGTGCGACTGGGCTTGCCCGGACTTAATGGAGAGGCTTTCACTCTGTTATTGCCGTTTCGGCCTCGAATAATACCGGCGATTTGTATCCCAATGCGGAATGTCGCCGACGTGGATTGTAGAAGCCGTCGATGTATCGGCCAAGGGCCGTTTCCGCGGCGGCGCGGGTCGGGCCCTCGTCGCGGCTTGTCCTATGCGCGACAGGGGAAGTCTGGAAACACCGAATGAACCGGCCACATGTACCCGTTCTCAGGGCCGCGTCCGCTCGGTCTGCAAGAATGCGGGTTGGTGTTTTCCTTAAACAAAAACTCCAATTATCAATATGTTATCGCGTTTTCGTGTTGGGTCAGCTCGCTGAAAATCTCCGTAAATAATCAAGAGGCTTGACAGTTCTGACATCATCTGTTGAAAAGTGGGAACGTTTGCAGAGAACGTTTGCAGAGAACGTTTTCTGTGCGCGGGAGGAACATCGGGAGGAAGCTGATGACAGGAGCGGTTGCGGTCGCTGGCCGGGAAGCCGTGCCGGGCGCGGTACTTGAGCTGCGCGCCGAGGAAGTGTGCAAGTCCTACGGCGCCACAGTCGCGCTGGAGCATGCCGACATCGCGCTTCAGGCCGGCGAGGTCCACGCCCTGCTCGGGGAAAACGGCGCCGGCAAATCAACGCTCGTACGCATTCTGACAGGGGCGGTCACGCCGGACGCGGGGCGGATGTACCTGCATGGAGCGACCTACGCCCCCCATTCCATAACCGATGCCCGGGCGGTCGAAGTTGCGACGGCCTTTCAGGAATTGAGCCTGGTGCCGAACCTTTCGGTGGCGCAGAACCTTCTGCTGCCCAGGCTGGCCTCCTCCCGTTCGGGGCTCATCTCGCGGGCCGACGTTCTGGCGAAGGGACGCGAGATTCTCCTCCGTCATGACCTCGAGCGGATCGATCCCGCGGCCGAGGTGGCGCACCTGCCGCTGTCGGATCGTCAACGGATCGAGATCGCGCGGGCGGCCGAGAATGCGGGCCGCGTGCTCATCCTCGACGAACCCAGTGCGTCCCTCGCGGAGACGGACTGGATGTTCGCACAGGTGGAGAAAGCCAAGGCGCGAGGCGTGGCAATCCTTTACATCTCCCATCGCCTTGCCGAGGTGCGCGCCGTCTGTTCGGTCGCCACGGTGCTGCGGAACGGCCGCTCCATAGCGACCGTCGACCTGAGCGATGCGAGCGACGGCGATATCTTCGAAATGATGGTCGGCCACAGGGTCGATCCCGCGCGCGCCGCCGCCCGCTCCGCATCCGGATCCGGCGATGCCCGGGTGGCCGTGACGGACATTGCCGACTCGGAACTGAACGGCGTGTCCTTCGACCTGAACGCCGGTGAGGTTCTGGGTGTGGCGGCGCTGGAAGGGCAAGGTCAGCGCGAGCTGTTTCGTTGTCTTGCGGGGCTGCAGAAGCCGGAAGCCGGGGAAATCCGCATCGACGGCCGGCCTGCGTCCTACCGGTCGCCCCGCCAGGCCCTGCGCTTCGGCAGTGGCGTCAGCTATCTGCCGGAGGAACGCAAGACCGAGGGAATTCTCGCCGGTCTTTCCGCCGCCACCAATGTCGTGCTGCCGTTCCTGCCGCGCATCTCCCGTGTGGGGATGGTCGGCCAGGGTCGCGAAGTCTCCGCGGCTCAGGATGCGGCGAACGCGGTCGAGATGAACCCGCGCTATTTGACCTTTCCCATCGGAGATCTCTCGGGCGGCAATCAGCAGAAGGCCCTGATGGCCCGCACGCTTGCCTCGGGCGCCAAGACGCTGCTGCTCTTCGACCCGACGCGCGGCGTCGATGTCGGCACCAAGGAATCTATCTACGCGGCGATCAGCGCATTCGCCGATGAGGGCGGGTCGGTCCTTTTCTATTCCTCCGAACTCCCCGAAATCGTTCAGCTCGCCGACCGCTGCCTCGTTCTCTACAGGGGGAGGGTCTTCGAGAGCTTTTCGGGCGAGGACATCAACGAACAGCGGCTCGTCGCTGCCATGATCGGTCACCACGATGCCGCCGGACAGGAGGCTGCCCGATGAGCGAGGTTCTCCCGAACGAGGCATCCACGTCGCCTGCTCCGGACATGGGCAAGCTGTTGAGGCAGCTCACCCAGGGGGCGGGACTGATCGTCATCCTCTACGTTGCGCTCTACGCCATCTATGGCTATCTCCAGCCGCGCGCCCTGGAGCCCTACGCGATCGCCGCCCTTATGAACAACACGGCCCCGCTTGCGCTTGCCGCGGCCGGGCAAACCTTCGTCGTGTTGAGCCGAGGCTTCGACTTGTCGCTGGCAGGTGTGATTTCGATCTGCAACGTGACGCTCGCGGTCGTTCCCATCGAAGGGCCGGGAGGCGCCGCGCTTTCCGTGCTCCTCTGCCTGGCCATCGGGGCGTCGGTTGGTGCGGTCAACGGGTTTCTCGTCGCCTATCTCAGGCTTCAGTCGATCGCGGCTACACTGGCCACGATGATCATCTGCCAGGGGATCGCGCTGGTCATCCTGAACGCGCCGGGGGGCTTTGTCGCGGAATGGATCGTCTACGAGATGACGGATCGTCTCTGGGGCCTGGTTCCTGTGTCGGGGCTTGTGATCCTGTCTGTCGTCGCGCTCTGGCTGATGCTTCGGCGCACGGACTTCGGCGTCGCGATCTATGCGGTCGGTGCGGATGAGCAGGCGGCGTCGCTGTCGGGGATCAACGTAAGGCGTGTTCGCTTCGGGGCTTTTGTCTGTGCCGGGCTTCTCTACGGCCTTGCGGGGTTCATGCTGAGTGCCCAGACGACCACCGGCAACCCCAATTCCGGAACACCGCTTCTTTTGCTGACCTTCGCGGCCGTCGCTCTCGGCGGGACGTCCCTGGCCGGCGGACGCGGGGGACTGCTTGCCTCCGTGATCGGTGCTGCGACCCTGACTCTCCTGCAAAAAGTCCTGTTCTCGACCGGTGTTTCGTCCTTCTACACAGGCATCTTCCAGGGCGGAGTTCTGATCCTGGCCGTCGTCTTCAGCACCGCAATCTCCCGGATCGGAGAGGAAAAATGACAGTGGCCAACAACAACCCGCTCGCCGAAACGACTTTCGTCCAGTCCGGGGACATGCGTCGCAGCGCAAAGATCAGCCGGGAAACGATCAGCGCCATCGCTGTCGCGGTGCTCTGCGTCGTGCTGTTGCTCGGCGCCCGTTTCGTCAGCCCGTCGCTCGGGTCCTGGTCGCAGGTGGAAACGGTGCTGATCCTCGGGTCCTTTCTGGTCGTCCTGTCTTTCGGCCAGGGGCTCGTGATCCTGTCGGGCGGGCTCGATCTGTCCCTGCCGGCGATGATCACGCTCGGCGGCATCCTCGCGACCAACTGGATCGGCTCGAGCGATCCGGGCGCATGGTACCTGCTGCCCGTCGTGCTGCTGGTGTGTGCCGGCGTCGGGTTCCTGACGGCGCTCGGGATCGTGATCCTGCGTGTTCCGCCCTTCATCATGTCGCTTGCCATGTCGATCATCGTCTCCTCGGCACTGCTCGGCTACACCAAGGGCACGCCCCGCGGCGCCGCGCCTGAAATGGCGATCGCGCTGATGAAGGGATCCGCCTTCGGTCTGCCGGCACCGATCCTGTTCACCATCGGGTTCGTGATCCTCGGCTGGCTTGTCCAGAGCCGTTCGATCTTCGGCCGCTACCTCTATGCCATCGGCACCAATGTCGAGGCGGCCCGTATCGCCGGGGTGCCGGTCTTCACCGCGCAGGTGCTGCCCTACGTCTTCAGCGCAACCTGCGCCGGGCTCGTCGGAATCATGCTGGTCGGTTATTCGAACGGTGCGACGCTGCGTATGGGCGACGACTACCTGTTGCCGTCCATTGCGGCGGTCGTCATCGGCGGCTCGTCGATCCTGGGCGGGCGCGGCACCTTTCTCGGCACGGTCGGCGGCGCGCTGCTGCTGACCACGCTCGGCACCATCATTTCCGCAATCGGTCTGGAATTCGGCCTCCGCACGATCATCGAGGGAGCCATCGTCCTGACTGCCCTGCTGCTTTTGAGGGAAGAGCTTTTTCAGAAGCTGGGTTCGCTCTGGAAGTGACCGCGCGAACCTTGAACAAACTATCCATAAGAGGAGGAATGACCATGAAATTGAACACAGTCAAATCCATAGCCCTGGCGCTGGGGCTTGGCTCGACCGCACTCGCGGGCATCCAGCCGGCGGCCGCCCAGGACAAGGAGAAGTTCAAGATCTACCTGAGCCTCAGCTATTCCGGCAACGCCTGGCAGTCAGAAGCGGCCAATATCGTCAAGGCCCTGGCCGCGACCCCGCCCTACAACGAAACGGTCGAACTGATCGAAGTCATTTCGGGTACCGACCCGCAGGCTCAGATTTCCGCCTATGAAAGCATGATCGATGGAGGCGCGGATGGCATCGTCAGCTTTCCGATCTCCTCCACGGCGCTGAACCGGACGATCCGCCGGGGCTGCGAAGAAGGTGTTCTGTTCTTCATGTACGACGCCACCGTCACGGAAAACTGCGCCTACAACGTGAGCTACCTGACGGCCGGTTTCGGGGAAAACACCGCGCAGGCGCTGGTGAACGAACTCGAGGGCAAGGGCAAGATCTTCCTGTCGCGCGGCGTGCCGGGCAACTCGGTCGACAAGCGCCACACCGACGGCGCCATGCACATCTTTAACCAGTACCCGGGCATCGAGGTCGTGTCCGAATATTACTCCTACTGGGATGACCGGACCACGCAGCAGGAAACGGCAAAGGCTCTCGCCGCGCATCCGGACGTAGACGGCATCTGGGCCCAGGCCGGCGAATACGGTGCCGTGCAGGCGCTGCTTGACGCCGGTGACCGGCTGGTTCCGATGACCGGTGAGAATTCCGCCGGCTTCCGTCTGGCGCTCGCCAACCCGGACATGCAGGAAAAAGGCCTGTCGGGCGTGTCCGCCGGCTCGCCTCCTGCCCAGTCGGGTTACGCCTTCAAGCTGATGATGGAAATTCTCACGGGCAAGCGCGAGCTGGAACCCATGAACATCGAGTACCCGCTGCCCTGGGTTCCAGCCGCAAGCGTTCAGGTCTGCGAAGGCGATGTCTACGAGAACGGCTGTAACGTCTTTCCCGCGGACCGTGTTCCGTCCTCTTTCGTCAGCGAAGTCCTGAACCCGGTTCTTCTGCCTGAGGTCAATGTGGAATCGGCATTGAACGGAACGCCGGTCGCCGGTGCCACGATCCAGCCGCTTCCTGCGGAAGTTGTAGAGGCAGCTAACGAACCGGGCATCAACTGTTCGCGTTGCGAGGCATCGGAAACGCTCTACGAACTCACAAAAATCGAGCCGACGGTCCAGCCCTAGGACCATGCGCCCGACCGGCGGGTTCGCCCGCCGGTTTCCCTTCACGCCTGCCGGGACGGAGAGAGACAGACCAACCTGCTGAATTGACCGGCGTCGCAACATGTGGATGTGTTCCAGGGTCCAGGTTGCGGGCAGCGAAAAGAAAACTTTGAGGGGACGGTTTCAAGTGGCAACGAAACAAAAAGAACCGAGGACGGGACGCATAACCGTGAAGGATCTGGCGAAGGATTTGGGAATGTCGGTATCGACGGTCTCGCGTGCCTTTTATCCGGATGCCATTGTCGCTGAAAAAACACGTGAAGCCGTCTTGAAACGGGCGACCGAACTCGGCTACCGACCGAATCCGTTTGCGCAAAGTCTCATCACCAAGAAATCCCAGATCGTCGGAATGGTCGTTTCGGACCTGACCAATCCGTTCTACCCGGAGGTCATGACACGCCTGACCGCAAGACTGCAGGGCGCCGGTATGAACGTCATGCTGGCGGCGGCAAACGAACCGGACAAGACCGACGAAGCCGTGGACCTGCTGTTGTCCTATCAACCGGATCTGGTGATCGTGCTTGCCGTTACCTTGTCCTCCCATGCACAGGAAAAATGCGAGAAAGCAGGGGCTCCGTGCATATTCTTCAATCGTCTTTCAGCGGACGGGCTGGGTTTCGGCGTCAGCTGCGACAATGAAGAAGGAGGGCGGCGAGTGGCCGACTTCCTGATCGACAGCGGTCACAGACACCTAGTTTACATTTCCGCTTTTCCCGGCGCTTCCACCAATGTCGAACGGCAGAACGGGTTTTGCCGGCGTGCCGTGGAACGCGGTCTTGAGGAGCCCCGGGTCATCGAGGCGGGTTATTTCACTTACGAGGCCGGGTATTCCGCCGGGTTGAGTATGGCCGATGTTCCCGGTCCCGCTGACGGCGTGTTCTGCGCCAACGATATCGTTGCCATCGGCTTCATCGAAGGCGTTCAGGAAGGTCTCGGGCTGCGTGTTCCGGAGGATCTCTCGGTTGTCGGCTTTGACGACATCACGATGGCGGGCTGGCCGTCGCACAAGCTTACGACGATCGCCCAGCCACTGCAGGAAATGATGAAGGCCACCGTCCAACTGTCCGTGGAACTGGCCCGCGAGCGCCACCTGGAGCCTCGTATCAACAGAATTCCGCCGGGCGAACTGGTCCAGCGGAGCACGACGATGCCGCGTTCAGCCGCCAAGGAGGATACCCATGCAGAGCGCTGATCTCTTTACCCGTCTCAGCACCGTGCACCGGCCGGACTGCGCGCTGTTCGAAGACGGCCCCGTACCCAAACCGGCACCGGATCCGGAAGAAGTCGCACGCATGCTGGGCTCGTCGGAGGCAGCCGCTTACGCGGACGCGTGCCGGCCGGTGTTCGAGGATCTGCGCCGCGTGATCGGACAGCTTGCCGGTCTCATGATCCTGGCCCAGTTGACCCGGTCGACCGAAGTGGCGGACCTGTCGGAGCTTTCCTCCTGCCGGGCCCGCTGGGAAAGCAGCGGTGAAAGACTTGCCGCGCTTTCCGCGCCGGCTGCGCTGACCGCACATCTGGAGCAGATCTCGGCGGCACATGTTTTTTGTGGCCGTGCTCTGGGAACGTTCTCACTGATCCGGCCGAGCCGGGACAACGATGACTTGTTCGACGACATCGCGCGCCACGTGCGGCGCGCATACGTCCACCTGCGCGCCGTCACGTCCGAAAAGGCCGGACTGGAAATGGTGGATCTGACACATGCCTGCTGCTCCTGCGGACGCTGAGCGGGACAGAACGACAAACGGAGGAGATAAGACCTATGGCTGACTATTCGATCTGGATTTGCGAATATTCATACGTCCCCAACTACCACAAGAGCGGCGTTCTCTACGGCGCGCACAATCAGGGCTACGTGAAGCTTCCCTATTGCTACGTCGTGATCAAGGGCAAGGACCATGTGGCCATGGTGGATGTCGGATACAACGACAAGGACTACGGCAAGACGCTCGGCGACCGTTTCGGCGTGGAAAACTGGCGCAATCCCAAGACGGTGATGTCCGAGCTCGGTCTGTCGCCTGAGGATGTCGATACCTGCTTTATCACCCACGCCCATTTCGATCACTTCGGCAATGTCGAGGATTTCCCGAACGCCAAATTTTATATCCAGGAGCGCGAGATTTCCAAATGGGTCTGGGCCATGTCTTTGCCTGACCGCATGCGCTGGATGATGGTGGCCGTCGACCCGGGCGACATCGTTCGGGGCGTGGACCTGGCGCGCGACCGGCGGCTGGAAACGGTCAATGGCGCACTCACCAACGTCCTGCCGGGCATCGATCTGCATCCAGCGGAAGACAGCCATACCTGGGGCTCGATGTGGGTCACCGTCCGCAACGACGGCCAGGCCCAGTCCGAGGACACCTGGGTCCTGGCCGGCGACCTGATCTATGTCTTTGAGAACATCAAGGGTCCGGGCGCTGCCGTGGACGCGGATGAGATCTACACACCGGTCGGCCTTGCCACCGGAAGCCAGGCCAACCTGGTTCTGGCGACCGAGGAGATGATGAAACAGGTCGGTTACGACAGCCACCGCATCATTCCGGTTCACGAGGAGCGTTTGCGTGACACGTTCCCGTCCCGGATATCGAAAGAGGGGCTGCGGATCACCGAAATCTGTCTTGCGGACGGTGAAACATCGAAGGTGACGGCCTGATGGCGGACAAATCGGTCGTTGCCATTGTCGGCGCCGGACTTGTCGGCTCCGGCTGGGCTCTCGTCTTCGCACGCGCCGGGCATGACGTCAGGATTTTCGATCCGGATGCAACCGTCCGGGACCGGGTGCTGCCCTGGGCGGCGGCCTCCGTGGAGGAACTTGTTCGGGCGGGCCTTGTCTCCGGCGGCGAAGAGGTTCTGCAGCGCCTTTCGGTCTGCGAAGCCCTTGAGGACGCGCTCGACGGCGCGGGATACATCCAGGAATCCGTTTTCGAGACGGTCAAGGTGAAGTCCGAAGTGTGCTGTGCGATCGATGCGGTCATGCGAAGCGACGCCATCGTCGGGTCTTCGTCGTCCGGCATTCCGGCGTCGCGCTTTACCGAAGACTGCCGCAACAGGAACCGGTTTCTGATCGCGCACCCGGTGAACCCGCCGCATCTCGTGCCGGTGGTCGAACTTGTGCCGGCGCCCTGGACCGACGACGAGGTCATGGCCGAAACACGGCGGATCATGTCAGAGGTCGGACAGGTTCCGGTCACCCTGACCCGCGAGATCGACGGCTTCATTCTCAACAGGCTTCAGGGCGCGCTCCTGAACGAGGCCTGGGCACTCTACGACGCGGGCTATGCGAGCCTTGAGGATATCGATGCGACCGTGGCCCACGGGCTGGGGTTGCGCTGGTCCTTCATGGGCCCTTTCGAGACCATCGATCTCAACGCCCCTGGCGGCATCACCGACTACTCCGCCCGGCTGGGCGGCATGTACCACGATATGGCGGCCAAACGCGTGGCCAGGCCGTGGCCCGAAGAAACAATCCGCAAGGCGGGAGAGGAACGCCGGCAGGCCTTGCCGGAAGGTGACCTTGCCGACCGCCGTGCCTGGCGGGACGCCGCGCTGACACGTCTTGCCGCATTCAAGAAATCCCAGGGTCTGGGGCCTTGAGGCCCGGAAAGCCGTATTGACGACCCGGACCAATAAAGACCCGAAACAAGGAAAAAGATGATGTCCATAACCTATCTCAAGCGAGGAAAGCCCGAAGCGGACCGCGCTGATGACGACGCCAAGACGCGTTCCGTCGTCGAAAGCACGCTCAAGGATATCGAGGAGCGCGGTGACACCGCCGTAAGGGAGCTTTCCGAGAAGTTCGACAAATACTCCCCGCCGTCCTTCCGTCTGTCGGAAAGCGACATTGAATCGATCGTTTCGAAGGTTTCCGACCAGGAAATGGCCGATATCCGGTTCGCCCACGACCAGGTGCGGAATTTCGCCCAGGCCCAGCGGGACTCCATGCTGGACATCGAAGTCGAGACGCTGCCCGGAGTGGTGCTTGGCCACAAGAACATCCCCGTGCAATCCGTCGGTTGCTACGTTCCCGGTGGCAAGTTTCCGATGGTCGCCTCGGCCCACATGTCCGTTGCCACCGCCTCGGTCGCGGGCGTGCCGCGCATTCTCGCGGCAACGCCCCCGTTCAAGGGCGAACCCAACCCGGGTGTAATTGCGGCCATGCAGATGGGCGGTGCTCATGAAATCTATGTGTTTGGCGGCATCCAGGCGATCGGTGCCATGGCGATCGGAACCGAGACGATTGATCCGGTCGACATGCTGATCGGGCCGGGCAATGCTTTCGTTGCCGAAGCAAAGCGCCAGTTGTTCGGTCGCGTCGGCATCGATCTGTTCGCGGGGCCGACGGAGACGCTGGTCATCGCGGACGAAACGGCGGCCGATGCAGAACTCTGCGCAACCGACCTGCTGGGCCAGGCCGAGCACGGCTACAACAGCCCCTGCGTGCTCCTGACGAACTCGGAAAAGATCGCGCGCGACACCATGGCGGAAGTCGAGCGGCTGCTGGGCATGCTGCCGACGGCCGACACGGCCCGGGTCAGTTGGCAGGATTACGGCGAGGTAATCGTCTGCGACACCTATGACGAAATGCTGCAGGCCGCCAACGACATTGCCTCCGAGCACGTTCAGGTCATGACGGACCGGGACGAGTGGTTCCTGGACAACATGCATTCCTACGGAGCGCTTTTCCTCGGGCCGCGGACCAACGTTGCCAATGGCGACAAGGTCATCGGCACCAACCATACCCTGCCGACCAAGAAGGCGGGCCGTTATACCGGTGGGCTCTGGGTCGGAAAATACCTGAAGACTCACAGCTATCAGCGCATCCTGACAGACGAGGCTGCCACCATGATCGGTGAATACGGCTCGCGCCTGTGCATGCTGGAAGGGTTTGTCGGTCACGCCGAACAGTGCAACGTCCGGGTCCGCCGCTACGGCGGGATCAACGTGCCCTACGGCGAAGGCGCTCCCTACCGCAAGGTTGCCGAATGACGGCTGCCGGTCCGACATTTCGCCTCGACGGGCGCCGCGCGCTCGTCGTCGGCGCCAGCCGGGGTATCGGCCGGGCCGTCGCGGAGGCGATGGCCGCGGCAGGCGCGGAGGTGACACTCTGCGCCCGCTCGGCGGGCCAGATCGATGAGACGGTCTCAACCCTTCGCGCGCAACGCCTTCAGGCAAAGACACTGGCGGCCGACGTGACCGATACCGTGGCTTTTGCGGCGACCGTCGCGGCCCTTCCAGCCTTCGATATTCTGGTCAACAACGCCGGGACAAACCGTCCTAAGCCGCTCGCAGAGGTCTCCGAGGACGACTATGACGCCGTCCTGAACCTGAACCTCAGGGCGGCCATCTTTGCCGCCAAGGCGGTAACGGCGCGGATGCTGGGAGAGGGCCGGTCGGGATCGGTCATCAACATGTCCTCGCAGATGGGCCATGTCGGAGCGGCGAACCGGACCATCTACTGCGCCTCGAAATGGGCGCTTGAGGGGTTCACGAAGGCGCTCGCGGTGGAACTTGCCCCGGCCGCTATCCGAGTCAACACCATCTGCCCGACCTTTGTCGAAACACCGATGACGAAACCCTTTTTCGAAGATCCGAAATTCCGCGACGAAGTTCTGGCCAAGATCCCGTTGGGACGGTTGGGACAGGTGGAGGAAGTCGCCGCCGCGGCGGTCTACCTGGCCTCCGACGCGGCAGCCCTGATGACAGGCAGCGCCCTGAAGCTGGACGGCGGCTGGACGGCGCTTTGACCCCGGTGTCAACATGAGGATGCCGTCTGATATCTTCGGCGAACCCGGCCTTGACCGGATGAAACACCTGGGAGGCGGGTCATGAAGCTTGGCGCTGTTGGAGACGATTTCACGGGCTCCTCCGATCTCGGCCTGACGCTGGCCGAAGGTGGGCTGCGAACCGTGCAATATGTGGGCGTTCCGGCAGGCGGGGCGGCTCCGGATGTAGAAGCGGGCATCGTTGCCCTGAAATCGCGGTCTCTTCCGGTGAAGGAAGCGGTGCCCAGTCACTGGCAGCCCTCAGGTGGCTTCGTGAGCAGGGCTGTACACAATTCCTGTTCAAATATTGCTCGACCTTCGACAGCACCCCTGAAGGCAACATCGGTCCGGTCATCGAAGCCATTATCGAGGAACTGGGAACGGAGGCTCCGGTGATCGTGTGTCCGGCGTTTCCCGCAACAGGGCGCACCGTCTACCTGAGCCATCTCTTTGTTGGCGACCGGCTCCTGTCGGAATCCGGCATGGAAAATCACCCGCTGACACCCATGACCGACCCCGATCTGCGCCGCTTTCTCGGCCTGCAGGTCCGAACCCCCGTCGGGCATCTGCCGCACTCGGAAATCGCTACGGGTAGGGTTCGTGAGGGCCTCTTGAACGAGGCGAGGGAAGGTCGCCAGATCGTGGTGTGCGATGCGATCTCAAACAGCGATCTCGTCGCACTGGGCAACGCCGCCCGCGACTTTCCGCTTCTGACCGGCGGTTCCGGAATTGCGCTCGCACTTCCCTCCGCCCATGGCGCAGACAGGCGCAACCCGGCACCCTGGTCGGGTGTGCCGGGGCCGGCGCTCGCCCGTCAGGGTCCTGCTCGACGGCCACCCGGCGGCAGGTTGCCGAACACGCCCGCGACGGACAGCCGCAACGCAGGATCAGGATAGAGAATCTGATCAGCGGTTCCGTGACTGTCGCGGAGACGCTTGACTGGGCGCTCTCCTGCGATGGCCTGCCTCTGGTCTATCCTCCGCAGACCCGGCGGAGGTTCGCGCGGCGCAGGACCGCTTCGGCCTTGCGGCGAGTGCGGCTGCGATCGAAGACTTCTTCGCCTCGCTGGCCGTGGACGCGGTCAGACGCGGCGTGACACGTCTGATATCGGCGGGGGGGAGAAACCTCTGGCGCTGTCGTGAATGCACTTGAGGCGGATGCGCTGCGCATCGGGCCCATGATCGATCCGGGTGTTCCCGCCGTCGTCACTGTCGGTCAGCCGCTCGCACTGGCCCTGAAATCGGGGGATTTCGGTGCCGACGACTTCTTCCTCAAGGCCGCGCGCGTTCTGGAGGGCGGATGAGCCGGGAAGCCGATCTTCGCGAACGGATTTGCCGTCTGGCAAAATCCATGTTCGATCGCGGGCTGACCGCCGGGGCCTCCGGCAACATCTCCGTGCGCCTCGACGATGGCTCCCTTCTGGTGACGCCGACGGGATCCTCCTTCGGGACGCTGGATCCATCGCGGCTCAGCCGTCTTGCCGGCGGCGGCCGCTTCCTTTCCGGTGCCAGGCCGACCAAGGAAATGCCGCTTCACAGCGCGTTTTACGAGACGCGGTCCGGAACCGGCGCGGTGGTCCATCTCCATTCCTGTCATTCGATCGCCTTGTCGATGCTGCCGGAAACGGACCCGGACAACGTGCTTCCACCGCTGACGCCCTATTCGATCATGCGTCTCGGCAAGGTCAAGCTGCTGCCGGTCTTTCTGCCGGGGGATTCGGCGATGGGCGCCGCGGTGCGCGGGCTAGCCGGGAAACGCTCGGCCGTTCTTCTGGCCAACCACGGCCCCGTCGTGGCCGGCAAGGACCTTGAGGCGGCCGTCTACGCGGCCGAGGAACTGGAGGAAACCGCGAAGCTGGCCCTGATGACCCGTGGAATGCAGCCACGCGTTTTGACGGAGGCCCAGATACGCAGCCTGGTTCAAACCTACGATATCGAGTGGCAATCATGACCGAACGCTTTCGTTTTTCCGCAAATACGGGCTTTCTCTGGAAGGATCGTCCGTTTCTCGATCGCATTCGCGCCGCCGCGGCCGCAGGGTTCGACGCGGTGGAATTTCACGACGAGGCGCAGTCGGAAGCGCCCGCCGAATTGAAGGCGGTTCTCGAAGACACCGGGCTGCCTGTCTGCGGGCTCAACGTCCGCATGGGAGCGACCGCCGGCTGTGCGGCGGCGCCGGGAGAAGCGGAGCGGGCTGGTGACGATTTTCTCAAGGCGCTCGAGGTTGCCGAAAGCGTCGATGCCGGCGCGATCCACATGCTTGCAGGGTATGCGGAGGGGCCTGAAGCGGCCGAGCAATACCGAAAAGTCCTGGACTTCTGTTGCGGCCAGACGGACCGCACGGTTCTCATCGAACCGATCTGCCGTGCGAAGATGCCGGGCTATTTTCTGAAAGATGTTGATCAGGCCTCGGAAATCCTGGCGGATGTCGGCAAGCCGAACCTGAAGATCATGTTCGACTGCTTCCATGTGCGCGAGGAAAGCGGCGACATCCTGACAGCCTTTGAACGGGTGAGGGCAGCCGTGGGCCACATCCAGATCGCCTCCTGGCCCGCCCGCTCCGAGCCCGGAACCGGCGAGCCCGACTATTCCCGTCTCCTGCCGGCCTTCCAGGCCGCCGGCTATCGCTCCTGCTTCGGCTGCGAATACGTGCCGTCCGGTGACACCAATGCTCGCCTCGCCTGGCGAGATTGGTGTCGGGGGATTTAGACTAAAGGGCTGGGCGATGTCTGGCTTGAAGAGTGCAGACAGCCGGCCGACGACTGACATTCGGCGTCTTTTGTTTGCTGCGAAATCCCCATCCTCGGTAAGCGCCAACTGGTGCCCGCTTGGCGCCTACGCTTCTCCGTTGTTCTAAGGGAGCATTTCGCCCGAAGCCAGCGGTTACGCTGCTGAGCGAAACAGCAAGTGAAGATCCGTGCTTGTCCCCGCGACCACCTTTACTTGTTTGGCAACTTCACCAACATCGGCCGGCCCGATGGGTTGGCCATCCGGGCGCAAGTTATGATGGGTGCGCCCTCCCGCAACCATCTTTACTTGCTCGGGGCGCAAGTTGTGATCAGATCCTGCCCCCGCAACCAACACTGTTTTATCAATCATATCAAAGGCCTCGTTCTCAGCTAGCGAGGCCTTTTTGTCGTCTCCCGACGAAATACCGGTCGCAACAGATAGGTCAGAGGCAACGGGTGAGCCGTAGTTAACAGAGCCCTTCCGGTTAGCCGAAACAGAATCGCCTTCATTGAAACCGGAACGGTTTTAGCTATCCTCGATAATTTCGGGGACTTCTGGCCGCGGATAGTAGTCGCCTTTATCGGTCACGAAGATGTGCTTGCTGATGCGCAAGGCGGAAGTGTCGTCCAGGCAACCAGCGGCGATGCCGATGCCGGCCTCGTCATTCATGCGATAGAACAGGCTGGATCCGCAATGCGTGCAGAAGCCGCGCTTGGCGTGATCGGACGATGCGTACCATCGCAGTCCTTTGTCATTCATGAATGTCATTTTGTCGAACGGCGCGTGGGTCGATGCCCAGAGATGACCGCTCGTTCGTCTGCACTGGCTGCAATGGCAGACCGTGACGGTTTCGCGCACATTCTCCACCTCGAAAGCGACCGCGCCGCATTCGCATCTACCCATGATCATCTCAATCCTCTCCCTCATTTTTTAACTGCTTGCACATGATCGCTCGGCTTTCGAATTGGCGGCGAGCGCGGCGAAGCCGGCGCTGGTATATGCGCCCATAATACCGGTCCATGCATGCGCTGGATACGGCCTTCCCCCCCGCCTGTTCGCGGGAACTTGTTTGCCGATGAGAAAATGAGCTAACGATTCGTGTAGCCAAGGGAGCGTCTTCGTGGATTATACGACTTATCTGGACCAGGCCATTCTTGCCTTCGTCAATGAAACAATGGCTTTCTACCCCCCGGACCTGAAGGGCGACGACTGGGACGGGCAGCGGGCGGCTTACAATCGCATGGCGGCGCATTTTCTTGCCGGACGACCGGTAGGGCTTACGGTTCTTGACGGGGCGATCGCCGGCGTGCCGGTCCGCTTCTATGGGGCGGAGACCGACACGGTTATTGTCTATGCCCATGGCGGCGGCTTCGTGCTGGGCGGGCTGGAGAGCCACGATGACGTCTGCGCGGAAATTGCCGCCGCGACCGGCGTTCAGGTGGTGTCCGTTGACTACCGGCTGGCGCCGGAACATCGCCATCCGGCCGCCTATGATGATGTGATGTCCGTCGTGCGCGCGCTTGCGGAGGCGCACCGGCTTGTGCTTTGCGGCGATAGTGCCGGCGCGTCGCTCTGCGCCTGCGTGGCCGGAACATGGGTGGGGCCGGCGCTTGCGGGGCAGGTGCTGATCTATCCCTCGCTCGGCTTTGCACCGGAGGGCGGAAGCTTCGAGACCCACGCCCATGCGCCGTTGCTTTCCCGTGACGAGTTGCGCGGCTATGGCGATGTGCGCGGCGGCACGCTGGACGATCCGAGGGCAACGCCGCGCGCCGGCGATCTCGCCCGCCTGCCGCCAACCTTTATCTATCCCGCCGAATGCGATCCGCTGCATGACGATGCGCTGCGTTATCAGGCCGCCGCGCAAGCCGTTGGCGCTGCCGTCCATGTCGAAACCGGCATGGGACTGGTTCATGGCTGGTTGCGGGCCCGCCACCGCAGCCAGAGGGCGGCGGATATGTTCCGGCGGATCACGGAGCGGCTTTCGCTCCTGTGTCACGGCGATTGACGTCCGGTTACGGCTTCTTTTCGATCTTGCGCAGCGAGTGGCCATAGGCCTTGCGAAAGGCCTTGCTGAGGGCGGGGGCGTTCGAATAGCCGGAGCGGATTGCGATTTCGCGCAGGCCCAGCGCCGTGTTTTCCGCCATTTCGCGGGCGTGGGCCAGCCTGATGTTCTGGTAGTACTGGCCCGGCGACATGCCGAGCTCGGCCTTGAACAGCCGGTTAAGGGTGCGCGTCGACATGTGGGCGCGTTCGGCAAGCGTGCTGAGCGAAAGCGGATCTTCGATCGTTTCCACCATGATGTTGATGATGGCGTCCATCTTGTCGCGACCCGGCACGGAAAGCGCCGTCGGCATGCGCGCGCCGTCGCTCTGTGGGCTTGCATCATGCATGAACATGGATGAGACCATGAACGCTCTGGCCGCGCCAAACTCCTCGGTGATGAAGGCGAGAATCAGTTCCAGCGCCGTCGAGGCGCCGCCGCAGCTCCACAGCCGCCCCTCCTTGACGTAGCTTGCCTGGCTGACGTGAACGTCCGGAAAGGTCTCCGCAAATTCGCTGATCACCGACCAGTGCAGCGTTGCCGTCAGGTCGTCCAGAAGACCGGTAGAGGCGAGCATCCATGCACCGGCATCCGCGCCTATGACATTGCGGCTCTGTCGGGCGAGCGCCATCACGAGACGCTGGTTTTCCGGCGTCGGATGCTGGCGGTAGCCGTTGCTGGAGACGATGACCAGAAGATCGGAGGCGTCGATGTCTTCGCGCTTTGCCGTGGGGACGAGCAGCAGGTGCGAAGAGCTCTCAACCGGCGCGTCGTCAGCGCTGATGACCTGCCATCTGATATCCTCCCGATAAAGATCGTGAACCATGCGAAGCGGTTCGAGAAGACAGGAGAAAACCAGGTTCGAAAAACCGTCAAGGAGCAGGAATGTGACGTTCATGGGGCGAAATTGGCTTTATTGGACAATAAAATGGCATAATAGGATAAAACGCCTGCTCATGGCTACCTTATTCTCTCGCCATCGAAACCGTCAGTTCTCGCGACAGCGCGCCTCGGGCCCGTCGCTTGGACAATCGGAAGAACCGGTGACGAAGTCTACCCTGACGGGGGCATGCCTTTCCCAAGCGGCATGTGACTATTTTCCGCCGGCTCATGCACATGGCTGTACGCCGCGTGCCGGGATGCATTATCGCGTCCGAGGTCCGATTTCAGATTTGCACGTCTAAACGCTGCGCAGGGCGTCAATCTGCGCGAGGAAAATTTGGAATTTGCACGCGGGTGAACAGGCCGAAGGTCTCTCCGTGCGCGAAATGGCATTTCGCTCTCCGCCTCTTCACGACGGGAGTGACACAACAGGAGTATTCATGCCGCTGACAATGAACAGGGATGTCTTCATCACGTGTGCCGTAACCGGTTCAGGCAGTACCCAGGACCGCTCGCCCCATGTTCCCCGTTCGCCGGAAGCCATTGCAAAGAGCGCCATCGATGCCGCCAGGGCGGGCGCGGCCATCGTCCACTGTCATGTTCGCGATCCCGAAACCGGCGTGCCGTCGCGCCTTCCCGCACTCTACCGCGAAGTGACCGACCGCATCCGCGATGCCGAGGTTGATGTGGTGCTGAACCTCACGGCCGGCATGGGCGGCGACATCACCTTCGGGTCGACGGAGGCGCCGCTGCCGGTGAATGAAGCCGGAACCGACATGATCGGCGCTGCAGAACGTGTCGTCCACATTGCCGAATGCCTGCCCGAACTCTGCACGCTCGACTGCGGCACGATGAATTTCGCCGAAGCCGATTATGTGATGACCAATACGCCCGGCATGCTGCGCGCCATGGGGCAGATGATGACCGATCTTGGCGTGAAGCCCGAGATCGAGGCGTTTGATACCGGCCATCTCTGGTTTGCCAAGCAGCTGGTCAAGGAAGGCATTCTGAACTCGCCGGCGCTGGTGCAGCTATGCATGGGCGTTCCGTGGGGCGCGCCGAACGACCTCAACACCTTCATGGCTATGGTCAACAATGTGCCGGAAGACTGGCACTGGTCGGCTTTCTCGCTCGGCCGTGACCAGATGCCCTATGCGGCAGCAGCCATGCTTGCCGGCGGCAATATCCGCGTCGGCCTGGAAGACAATATCTATCTGTCCAAGGGCGTGCTCGCCACCAATGCCCAGCTCGTCGAAAAGGCTGTGACGGTTGCCGAGAACATGGGCGCCCGCGTCATTGGCCCGGAAGCCGTGCGTGAGAAGCTCGGTCTCGTCAAGCGCGCGCCGAAGGGTGCTGCGTGATGCGCGGGGATGGCCTATCGAAGGCTGCGATTATCGGCGGCGGCGTGATTGGCGGCGGCTGGGCCGCGCGCTTCCTGCTGAACGGTTTTGACGTTGCGGTGTTCGATCCTGATCCGGAAGCCGAGCGCAAGATCGGCGAAGTCATCGCCAATGCACGCCGCTCGCTGCCGGCGCTCTACGACAAGCCATTGCCCGCCGAGGGGACGCTCACTTTTTGCGATACGCTGGAAGAGGCTGTCTCCGATGCCATCTGGGTGCAGGAAAGCGTGCCGGAACGGTTGGCGCTGAAGCATGAAACCCATGCCGCCATTTCTGTGGCGGCAGGGCAGGGGGCGATCATCGGTTCGTCCACGTCCGGTTTCAAACCGTCGGAGCTGAATGAAAAGGGCGCCCGCGCCATCGTCGCCCATCCGTTCAATCCGGTCTACCTGCTGCCGCTGGTCGAGCTCGTTGGCGACAAAGCGACCTGCGAAAAGGCCGCCGAAATTCTCCGCTCCATCGGCATGTATCCGCTGACGGTGAAGAAGGAGATCGATGCCCATATCGCCGACCGGCTTCTCGAAGCGATCTGGCGCGAGAGCCTGTGGCTGGTCAAGGACGGCGTTGCCACCACCGAGGATATCGACGAGGCGATCCGCATGGGCTTCGGCCTGCGCTTTGCGCAGATGGGCCTGTTCGAGACCTACCGCATTGCCGGCGGCGAGGCGGGCATGAAGCATTTCATGGCGCAGTTCGGCCCGGCCCTTTCCTGGCCGTGGACGAAGCTGATGGACGTGCCGGAATTCAACGACGAGCTTGTCGAGCTGATCGCCGGTCAGTCGGATGCGCAGTCCGGGAAAAAGTCCATCCGTGAACTGGAGCGGGAGCGCGACGACAACCTTGTTGGCATCCTGCGGGCGCTGAAGGTCAGCGACAATGCCGCTGGCAAGGTCGTGTCGGCGCATGAGGCCGATCTTGTCGTCACCGGTGAGCGCGACGGCCTTCCCGTCACGCTCAACCGCCAGGTGCCGTCGTCATGGACCGACTATAACGGCCACATGAACGAGACTTTCTATCTGGAGGCCGGCTCCAAGGCGACCGATGGCTTCATGGAACTGATCGGCGCGGATGCCGCCTATATCGCCGGCGGTCTCAGCTATTTCACCGTCGAAAGCCATGTGCGCTATCTGAACGAAGTACATGAAGGCGACAGGCTGATGGCGACCTCGCAGCTGCTCTCCGGCCAGGGCAAGAAGATGCATCTCTATCACCGGCTTTTCCGCGGCGACGGCGAACTGGCGGCCACCGTCGAGACGCTGCTGCTGCACACGGATCTCAATGCCCGCCGCACATGCGTGCCGGAAGGTGAGGTTGCCGAAAAGCTGGCGGAATTCGAGCGCATACATTCCGGTTTAGATGCCGATGGCGCCGGCCGCTTTGTTGGCGAGCGCCCCGGCACCCGTTAGCTGCGACCGGGCAAAGTTTCATCCGGGCTCGCTTCAACAAATTTATTCCGCCCACTCTGAGAGGTATGCGAGCCGCCTCGTTTGCGGACAAACCCAAACCAAGACGGAAGCAAAATGAAAAAATATCGGAAATCTCTCACATCCAGCATGTTGAAGAGCGGCATGTCGCGTCGCGCATTTATCGCCCGCACCACGGCGCTCGGCGTTGGCGCTGTCGCGGCCAATTCGATGTTCGGCCGCATGGCCATGGCGCAGGAGCCGGTCAAGGGCGGCACGCTGCGCATGGGCCTCGGCGGCGGCTCGTCCACCACCTCGCTCGACCCGGCGCTGATTGCCAGCCAGGTGCCGTTCCACGTCGTTCGCGCCTATGGCGAACAGCTTCTCGAAGTGAACGCCGATGGTTCGCTGAACCCGCGTCTGGCTGAATCCTTCGAAGCCTCCGACGACGCCAAGACCTGGACCTTCAAGATCCGCCAGGGCGTCAAGTTCCACAACGGCGAGACGATGACGCCGGAAGATGTGCGCCAGACGCTGCTGCGCCATTCCGATGAGGATTCCAAGTCCGGCGCGCTCGGCATCATGCGCGGCATTTCCGATATCCGCGTCGATGGCGAAAACCTGATCGTCGAGGTCGACGTGCCGACGGCCGACCTTCCTTATCTCCTTTCCGATTTCCATCTGGCGATCCAGCCGGGCGGCGGTCGCGAAGACCCGACTGCCGGTATCGGTACCGGCGCCTACAAGATTGTCGAGGCGGAACCCGGCGTTCGTTACACCTTCGAAAAGTTTGAGGACTACTGGGACGACAGCCGCGGTCACTTCGACACGATCGAAATGACCATCATCAATGATGCGACGGCGCGTAATGCAGCGCTTCAGTCCGGTCAGGTCGATATCGTCAACCAGGTGGCGCCCCGCGTTGCCGGTCTGCTTGACCGTGCGCCGAACATCACCGTCGACCATGTCGCCGGTCGTGGCCATTACGTCTTCATCATGCAGTGCGACCAGCCGCCCTTCGACAACAAGGAGCTGCGCAACGCGCTGAAATACGCGATCAACCGCGAGGAAATGGTCGAAAAGATCCTGCGTGGCTATGGCTCGGTCGGTAACGACTTCCCGATCAACGAGAGCTATCCGCTGTTCGACGACAGCATCGAGCAGCGCACCTACGATCCGGAAAAGGCCGCCGAACTCTACAAGGCTTCCGGTCATGACGGCAGCCCGATCATCCTGCGTGTTGCCGAGACCGCCTTCCCGGGCGCTGTCGATGCGGCGCAGCTTTTCCAGCAGAGCGCACAGGCCGCCGGCATTCCGCTGCAGATCCAGCGCGAGCCGGATGATGGCTACTGGTCGGATGTCTGGAACAACACGCCGTTCTGCGCCTCCTATTGGGATGGCCGTCCGGTTCAGGACCAGATGTACACCACCGCCTATCTTTCCAGCGCCGACTGGAACGACACCCACTTCTACAATGAGGAGTTCGACGAACTTCTTCTGGAAGCCAAGGGCGAGCTGGACCAGGCAACCCGCAAGGAACAGTACAGTCAGATGGCGAAGATCCTGCGTGACGAAGGCGGCCTCATCTGCCCGATGTTCAACGAGTTCGTTCAGGCCGTCAGCACCGGTGTTCAGGGCTGGGAAGAAAACGGCGTCTTCGAGCTGATGAACGGTCTTGCTCCCGTCAAATGCTGGAAGGCTTGAGGCGCCCATGAACGCCTCCCTTCTCAAGCTTGTGGTCCAGCGCTTGGCGCTGGGCCTCATGCTGATCTTTTTCGTATCGATCCTGATTTTCGCCGGCACACAGATGCTGCCCGGCGATGTCGCCCAGGCCATTCTCGGCCAGTCCGCCACACCTGAAGCGTTGGCAAACCTGCGCGCCGAACTCGGTCTGAACGCGCCGGTCTATCAACGCTACCTGTCGTGGCTCGTCGGTCTGCTGCACGGCGATCTCGGCACGTCCTTGACCAACGGTCAGAACATTGCCACCGCCATTGAGGGCCGGCTGTCGAACACGCTGTTTCTGGCGGGTTGCGCTGCCATCATCTCGGTGCCGCTTGCCATCATTCTCGGCCTCGTTTCGGTGCTCTACCGCAACCGCTGGCCGGACAAGCTGATCTCGACCATTACGCTCGCATCGATCTCCGTGCCGGAATTCATGCTGAGCTACATCCTGATCTTCTATATCGGCGTGCAGCTCGGCTGGGCGCCATCGGTGGCGATGATCAATGCGAACATGTCGTTCTTCGCCAAGCTGCATGCCATTGCGCTGCCGGTCACCGTTCTGGTGATGGTCGTGCTGGCGCATATGATGCGCATGACACGTGCTGCGCTTTTGAACGTCATGCAGTCGGCCTATATCGAAACCGCCGAACTCAACGGGTTGTCCCGCTTCAAGGTGATCTGGCGTCATGCGTTTCCGAACGCCATCGCCCCGATCGTCAACGTGGTGATGCTGAACATGGCCTATCTGGTCGTCGGCGTCGTGGTGGTCGAAGTGGTCTTCGTCTATCCCGGCATGGGCCAATATCTGGTCGACCATGTAGCCAAGCGCGATGTGCCGGTGGTTCAGGCCTGCGGCATCATCTTTGCCGCCGTCTACATCAGCCTCAACATGCTGGCGGATATCTTCTCAATCCTCGCCAATCCGCGCCTGCGGCATCCCCGATGAGGAGAAGAACATGATAAAAAGAATACCTTATCCCGCCCTTGTCGGCCTGTTTGTCACCGTCTGCTTCTTCCTCGCGGCCATCTTCGCGCCTTGGCTTGCGCCCTATGGCATGAGCCAGGTTGTCGGCGATGTCTGGGAACCGGCGTCTGCCGCGCACTGGCTTGGCACCGACAATATCGGCCGCGATCTGCTGTCGCGCCTGATCTATGGCGGCCGCACCACGATTTTCGTGGCAATCGCGGCAACCATGGTCGCCTTCGTTGTCGGCACCACACTCGGGCTTTTTGCGGCCACCGTAGGCGGCTGGCTCGATCAGGTTCTGTCGCGTTTCGTCGACCTTATCATGGCCATTCCATCGCTGATCTTTGCGCTGGTCGTGCTGTCGGTGATGCCGGTGACCGTGCCGATCCTGATCGTCGTCATCGGTCTTCTGGAGGCAACGCGGATGTTCCGCCTGTCACGCGCCGTTGCGGCCGATCTTGCGGTCATGGACTTCGTCGAGGCCGCAAAGCTTCGCGGTGAAGGCCAGATCTGGGTGATCTTCCGGGAAATCCTGCCGAATGCGATTTCGCCGCTGATTGCCGAACTCGGCATGCGTTTCATCTTCGTCGTTCTGTTCATCTCGACGCTTTCCTTCCTTGGTCTCGGCATCCAGCCGCCGAATGCCGACTGGGGCGGTATCGTGAAGGAAAACAAGGATGGTATCGTCTATGGCATTCCCGCAGCCCTGCTGCCGGCTGTCGCCATTGCCGCGCTCGCCATCTCCGTCAATCTGGTCGCCGACTGGATTCTGGAACGCACGACATCGCTGAAGGGAGGCCGCAATGGCTGAGGCTCTTCTTGAAATCAAGGACCTCAAGATCGAGGCAACCAGCTACCCGCCGGGCGAAAAGCCGCAGAAGATCACCATCGTCAACGGCGTCTCGCTGTCGCTCGAAGCGGGCAAGGTGCTGGGACTGATCGGGGAATCGGGCGCCGGCAAATCCACCATCGGCCTTTCCGCCATGGGCTACGGCCGTGGCGGCGTTCGGCTGACGGGCGGCTCGATCAGGCTCAATGGCCGGGAAATGCGCCGGGCGCCTGGCAAGGTATTGCGCTCCGCCCGCGGGGCCGAGGTGACCTATGTGGCGCAGTCGGCCGCCGCCGCTTTCAATCCGGCGCGCAAGCTTATGGATCAGGTCATTGAATCGACCGTCAAGCACAAGCGCATGAGCCGGTCGGAGGCAAAGGCACGCGCCGTCGACCTCTTCACCCGCCTTGGCCTGCCCGACCCCGAAACCTTCGGCAATCGCTACCCGCACCAGGTCTCCGGCGGCCAGCTTCAGCGCGCCATGACCGCCATGGCGCTCTGCCCGAAGCCGGATCTTGTTGTCTTTGATGAGCCGACGACGGCGCTGGACGTGACCACCCAGCTCGGCGTTCTGGCGGCGATCAAGAAGGCGATCCGCGACTTCGGCGTGGCCGCGCTTTACATCACGCATGACCTTGCCGTCGTCGCGCAGATTGCCGATGACATCATGGTTCTGCGCGGTGGCGAGACGGTCGAATACGGAACCTGCGACCAGATCATCAACCATCCGCAGGAAGAGTATACCCAGGACCTCGTGTCGGCGATCAATGTCGAGCGGCGTGAGCGCGACCCGGACGAAAAGCCGGTGCTGATGCTGAAGGAGATTTCGGCGCGCTATCGCGGCCTCGATTTCGATGTGCTGAAGAACATCAATATGGAGGTCCAGCCCGGAACGACGCTCGCGATTGTCGGCGAAAGCGGCTCGGGCAAGTCGACGCTTGCCCGCGTGCTGACAGGGCTGTTGCCGCCTCATACCGGGGAAATCACCTTTGACGGCGAAGTCCTGTCTCCGGCGCTCAAAGGGCGCAGCTGGCAGAACCTGCAAGAACTGCAGATGATCTATCAGATGGCCGACGTGGCGATGAACCCGCGCCAGACCGTCGGCACGATCATCGGCAGGCCGCTCGAATTCTATTTCGGCATGAAAGGCAAGGAAAAACGCAAACGCGTCATCGAACTGCTCGACCGTATCGAACTTGGCGAGGAGTTCATCGACCGCTATCCGGCCGAACTTTCCGGCGGGCAGAAGCAGCGCGTCTGCATTGCCCGCGCGCTGGCCGCCAAGCCGAAGCTGATCATCTGCGACGAGGTGACGAGCGCGCTTGACCCGCTGGTCGCCAAGGGCATCCTGAAGCTGCTGCGCGATCTTCAGCTGAAAGATGGCGTCAGCTATATCTTCATCACCCATGACATCGCCGCCGTGCGCGAAGTCGCCGACACGATTGCGGTCATGTATCAGGGCGAAGTGGTGCGCTATGGCGGCAAGCAGGAGGTCCTGTCGCCGCCGTTTGACGATTACACCGAGCTTTTGATGCGCTCCGTGCCGGAAATGCGGATCGGCTGGCTGGAAGATACGTTGGAACTGCTCGCGGAGCATCTGCCGGCTTCAGCCGTGCCTGAAGGAGCCTGATCTTGTCTGCAATGAGACCCGAAACTGATGGCCCGGTGGCTCTGGTCACCGGCGCCGGCTCCGGCATCGGCAAGGCGATCGCCCTCAATCTGAAGGCCGAGGGGTTTCGCGTGTTCATCTGCGATGTCGACCCTAATGCCGTCGAAAGCATGCAGGCCGCCGGCGTCACCGCCAGCGTCTGCAATGTCGCCGACGAGGCGGCGGTTTCTCGTCTGGTGGCGGAGGTTCTTGCGGCGACCGGTGGCAGGCTCGACCTTCTGGTCAACAATGCCGGCATTTCCGGCATGAATGCGCCGGTGGAAGCGGTCGATGCCGACGACTTCCGCCGCACCATGGATGTCAATGTCAACGGCACATTCTATTTCCTCAAGGAAGCGGTGCCGGCGATGAAGGCGAAGGGGCAGGGCGCGATCATCAACATCGCCTCGACGGCCGCGCTTTTCGGCTATCCGAACCGCACCTCCTATGCTGCCTCCAAATGGGCTATCATCGGGCTCACAAAGACGCTGGCGATGGAGCTTGGCCCCTTCGGCATCCGCGCCAATGCCATCTGTCCCGGATCGGTGGAAGGCCCGCGTATCGATGGCGTCATTGCGCGCGATGCAAAAAACCGTGGCATGGACGCAGGCGATGTGCGCAGGATCTACGAGAGCCAGGCGTCCATGCGCAAATTTGTCAGCGCCGACGATATCGCCCGCATGTGCGTGTTTCTGGCGTCGAGGGATGCGGGCATGGTGTCCGGCCAGGTGATCGCCGTCGATGGGCACACCGAAAGCCTCTCAGTCCCCTTTTAGGAGCGTTATGATGAAAGCCATCCGGTTCGAAACTTTCGGCCCCGCCGATGAGGTGCTGATCTACGGCGATGTCGAAACGCCGGTCGCCGGCCCCGGCGAAGTGCTGGTGAAGCTCGAGACCAGTGCCGTCAATCCGTCCGATACCAAGAAACGGATGGCCTCCTTCCCGAACCTGCTCGATGACGGCTATGTCATTCCCCACAGAGATGGCGCCGGCGTGATCGAAGCGGTGGGCGAGGGCGTGCCGTCTTCGCGCGTCGGCGAACGGGTCTTCACCTTCAATGCGCAATACGGCCGCCGTTTCGGCACGGCTGCGGAATATGTCAGCGCTGCCGTCGGCCCATGCACCGTGCCTGCCGGAGGCAGCAAGCTTCGAAGTCGGCGCCTGCCTCGGCATTCCGGCCATGACCGCGCATCGCTGCGTCTTTGCCGATGGATCGGTGAATGGCAAGACCGTGCTCGTCACCGGCGGGGCGGGCCGGGTCGGCTTTTATGCCATTCAGTGGGCGGCGCTTTCCGGCACCCGCGTGATCGCCACTGCCAGACAGCTTCTGCTGTCAGTAGAGGTACGAACCTCAAAATTGGAGAGACCATGGCGGGCATTCGCCAGCTCGCTGATCACCTGCAACTGTCGTTTGGTGCGGTGTCGCGTGCGCTGACGGCAAGGCGGACGTGAATGCGCAGACGCGCGAGCGGGTTTTGAAGGCGGCGATGGAGGTTGGCTATGTGCCCAACCAGTCGGGCCGCAGCTTGAGGAAGGGGACGACGAGCACGGTCGGCCTGATCCTGACACAAGGCAACAGCCTGGGCGAGAACAATGACAACTTCTTTTTCGGCGTGATCCGCGGTCTGCAGGCCGCATTGAAGAAGCACAAGCTCGATCTCGTGCTTCCTCTGTGTTCGCGTGACGAGGACCCCGGCAGTTTTCTCCAGCGCATGGTGGCGCAACGAATTGTTGATGTAGTGATTCTGACGGCGACTCGTACGCACGATGAACGTTTCAATATTCTGCGACGCGCGAACACGCCCTTCGTGACACTCGGCCGCAGTGACAGTCTCGGCGATGCATCCTGGATCGACCTCGATTTCGAGGGGATTGCTGAGCAGGCTAATCAGATCAAGGCTGCCGGCGGCGAGCCGGTATCGGGCGACCTCATGGAAATGGCTGAAGACGATTTGTCCGTGCCGCTGAAGGCTGCGATGCCATCGTGTTCTCGGCAGGGGCGGCCGGAAGCGGGCTCGAGAGAACCACGGCCATTGATGGCGACGGGCCGGAAAAGGCGGCGAAAGCGGCCGAAAGGCTCGGTATCGCCCGGTTTTATCTCGTCTCGGCCTTTCCGGAAGCCGGTCGCAGGCGCGAGCGCAATGACCGGTTCGAGCATTACATGACGGAAAAGAAACGGGCCGATGTCACCCTTGCGTCCTCGGGGCTCGACCGGGTGATCGTGCGGCCCGGAACGCTTCAGCATGAGGACGGCGACGGAAAGGTGACCCTCGGCCCGGCGGTGCCCTACGGCAATGTGGCGCGCGGCAATGTCGCGCGCGTGCTGGCAAGCCTGATCGAGCATCCGGAGATCCGGCGGGAGATCATCGAACTCACGGACGGTGAAACGCCGGCCGAAGAGGCGGTTGCCAGCCTTGTTCGCGGCTGAACTCAGTCCGTCTTCGTCAGCGCGGTATAAAGCTCCGGCCGTCGGTGCAGGCGGAAGTTGAAGATGTTTTCGCGGATTTCCTTGCAGCGGTCGAGGTCGCAATCATAGGTGATCAGCTCGTCGGACAGCGAGCCGGCCATGGCGACGATCTCGCCGGTGGGGGCGACGATGCAGCTCTGGCCAATCAGGTCGCAGCCTTCCTCCTTGCCCGCCTTGGCGATGCCGACGACCCACATGCCGTTCTGGTAGGCGCCGGCCTGCAGGCTCAGGTGATTGTGGAAGTTCTGCAGATGGTCGTGCTCGGGGGCGAGCGGGTAGTGCACCGGCGTGTTGTAGCCGATCAGCACCATTTCCGCCCCGCGCAGCGCCAGCTCGCGATAGGTCTCCGGCCAGCGGCGGTCGTTGCAGATCGCCTGGCCGAAGACGCCGCCAAAGGCCTCAGCCGTTGAAAACGGCTCAGGTCCCGGCTCGAAATAGCGCTTCTCCAGATGCTGGAACGGCCGCCAGGGCTCGTGTCCGGGGTGGCCGGGCAGGTGGATCTTGCGATAGCGGTGCACGATCTCGCCGGTCTTTTCGACGATGATCGTTGTATTGTAGCGATGGGTGACGCCGTCGATCTCGGTCAGCTCGCCATAGCCGAGCGAAAAGCCGATCTTCAGCTCTTTCGCGCGGGTAAAAAGCGGCGCAACATCGTCATTCGGCATGGATCTTTCGAAGAAGAAATCGACTTCGGCCTGATCTTCCATGAACCAGCGCGGAAAAAAGGTCGTCAGCGCTAGTTCGGGAAAGGCAACGACATCGCATTGCCGGCTGGCGGCCTTCTCCAGGAGGGCGATCATGCGCTCGACGACGCTGGCGCGGGTTTCCGAACGGGCGATCGGGCCGAGCTGGGCCGCGCCGACAACAATAAATCTTGCCATCAGGCATTTTCTCCATTGGTTGGCATGGCCTTGTGAAGCGCTGCCTGCAGCAGCACGTTCGCGCCATTCTCGAGATCTGCCGGTGCAGTAAATTCCGTGACGTTGTGGCTGATGCCGTTGACGCTCGGAACGAAAACCATGGCCGCTGGCGCAAGGCTCGCGATGAGCTGGGCATCATGGCCGGCGCCCGAAAACATCCGCCGGGTTGAAAGGCCAAGGCCGATGGCCGCCTGTTCGACACTGTCGACAAGCGCCGGCGCAAAATCGGCCGGGGGAAAATCGGCAAGCGTGCGGGCGGTGATCTCGACGTCTTCCTTCAGCGCTACATCGCTGACGAGATTTGCAAGCGACGCCCGGGCCCTTGTCAGGGTTTCGGCATCAGGGTGGCGCAGGTCGACGGTGATCACGGCCTTTTCGGCAACGACATTGACGAGGTTGGGGGAAAGGTTGATGGCGCCGATCGTGCCGACCATGTCCCCGCCAATCTCGCGCACCAGATCGCCGACGCCGGCGGCAATGCGGGCCGCGGCAAGGCCTGCATCTCGGCGCAAGCGAATCGGCGTGGTCCCGGCATGGGCCGAGCGCCCGGAGATGGTGATCTCGGTCCAGGAAATGCCCTGCACGCCGCGCACCACGCCAATCTGCAGGCCCTCGTCCTCCAGCACCGGCCCCTGCTCGATATGCAGTTCGAAATAGGCGGCGATATCCTTCGGCCCGACATCTTTTCCGGCATAGCCGATCGCCGCAAGTTCGTCACCGAGCCGCTTGCCATCGATACTGACGATATCGAGCGCTTCTTCCAGCGGCATGACGCCGGCAAAGACGACGCTGCCGAGCATGTCCGGCTGAAAACGCGCACCCTCCTCATTGGTGAAGGCGGCAACCACGACCGGGTGTTCGGTCTCGATCCCGGCGTCATTGAGCGTTGCGACAACCTCGAGGCCGGCCAGAACGCCGAGCGCCCCATCGTAAAGTCCGCCGGCGGCGACCGTATCGATATGCGAGCCGAGCATGACGACCGGGCCGTCGCTTCGTCCCTTGCGGGTGCCGAAAATGTTGCCGATCGGGTCGATGGAGATCGTGAGGCCGAGGGCCTTCATCTCGTCGACAAGGTGGTCGCGGCCGCGCTTTTCGTCCGCCGTCAGCGCAAGTCGCGAAACGCCACCACCTTCAAGCGCGCCGATTGTGCCAAGCTTTTCAAGGCGGGCGACGAGGCGCGCGCCATCGATGCGAAGAGCATTGATCATCATTGGCCTTGCTCCACTTCGCTTGCGGGATGGCCAACGATTTCCTCATAGAGCGCCGGATCGGTATCGCCTTCGCTGCCGAAGCAGAGGATGACGGATTTGGGGCTAAGGCCGAGCGTTTCTTTCCAGTCCGGCCGGGCGGCGGCGCAGAGGAAGCCGGAGAGCCCGGCCACGCCACTTTCGCCGCTGGCTAGCGGCCTGCCGGCGTCACCTGAGGCCAGAAGCCGCATGGTCTCGGCTGCTGCCTCGTCCTCGATCTCGATGAATTCTGAAACGCCTGCCTCAAGGATCGGCCAGGCGATGATCGATGGCTCGCCGCAGGCAAGGCCCGCCATGATCGTGTCCAGCGCGCCACCGACCACGGTGGGCTTTCCGGCGGCCGCGCTTTCCAGAAGGCAGGCGGCGTTTTCCGGCTCAACGACGATGACGCGGGGCGCATCGGCGCCAAAAGTCTCCCAGAAATGCGCGGTGACGGCGGCAGCAAGGCCGCCAACACCGCCCTGAATGAAGATATGGGTCGGCGGCTTGCCGTCCAACTGGCGGATCGCCTCTTCGGCCATCACGCTGTAGCCCTGCATCACATTGCGGGGGATATCGGTATAGCCCGGATAGGAGGTGTCTGAGACCACAAACCAGCCGTTTGCATCCGCCTGACGGGCTGCCTCGCGAATGCTGTCGTCGTAATTGCCCTTGGCGCGCACAACCCGTGCGCCGTAATGGGCGATCGCATCCTCGCGTGCCTTGGAAACGGTCTCGTGGATGAAGATCACCGCCTTGCAGCCAAAGAGGCTCGCGCCCCAGGCGACAGACCGTCCGTGATTGCCGTCGGTGGCGCAGGTGACGGTGATGTCGGAAACGATGTCTGCATATGCGCCATCGAGCAGTGCGGCGATTTCAACGGACTCGCCGGTCTTCTCGGTAATCTTCGCCTCCAGCAACCTGAAAACCGCATAGGCCCCGCCAAGCGCCTTGAACGAGCCGAGACCGAAGCGTCCGGCCTCGTGCTTGAAGTGGATCGCGCCGACGCCGGTCGTTTCAGCAAGCGGCGCGAGAGCGACAAGCGGCGTCTCGGCATAGCCGGACCAGGCGGTCACGGTCTCGAAGGCCCGCTTTCCGGCAGCCAGGCTCAACGTTTCCTTGAACGCGTCAGGGTAGGGGCCTTTGCCATGGGGGTGGCCGGAGACGAGGCGTGCCCGGAAGGCGGAGAAGTCTTTGGTCATTGCGGAAACATTCCAAAAATCACGAAACTATGCGAAGGATAGCTCCGGCGATGGATCAGTCAACAAAAAATGAAAATAATTTTTCGTAAATGAAGTATCATGAAAAGGGCGGGCCATGAGCGAGCAGGATGACAGCCGACCGATCGATGTGCGGATCATGGAGATCTATGACGAGCTCACCGCATCGGAGCGACGCCTCGCGGCAGTGGTGATGGAATCGCAGAACAATCTGGCAAGCTTCACCGCCGGCGAGTTGGCCGCGAAGGCCAGCATTTCCAACGCCACCGCGGCGCGTTTCTTCAAGCGGCTCGGCTATGCCAGCTATAACGAGGCGCGGGTGATGGCGCGCCAGAGCGAGGACTGGGGTTCGCCGCTTTACGAACTGACGGGCACGGGCGGCAAAAGGCTTTCGGCCGGCGATTTCGGCCTGCATGTCGCCCAGGACCTGCAGAACCTGACGCGCACGGCGGAAATGCTGGGCGAGAACGAGATCGAGCGCGCGGTGGCAATGCTGGCCAGGGCAAAGCGCATCTGGATCCTTGGTTTCCGCAATTCCATGGCGCTTGCCACCTATGCTCGGGCGCTGCTGGTCAATCTGAAGCCTGATGTACGGCTGATTCCCGCAGCCGGCATGTCCATGGGCGAGGAGCTTGCCGGCATGGGTCCGGAGGATCTGTTTCTGGTCTTCGGCTTTCGCCGCCGGCCCGCGCAGTTGCGCGACATCATGGCCGCCGTGCAGAAGGCCGGTACGCCGATCCTGCTGATTGCCGATATGACGGCGGCGCGAACGGCGCAACTGGCGACGCTGACGCTGCGTTGCCACAATCGCGGCCATGCGCTGTTCGACAGCTATGTCGCGCCGATGAGCCTGATCAATTACCTCTGTTCAACGACCAGCCAGGTTCTGGGCGAGGAGGCGGTCGATCGCTTAGCCGAGATCGAGGAGCTGCATTCGGCGCTTGATCAGCTCGGCGCGCCGCTTGTGACGCGCAAATTGCCCAAGGCTTAGTCAATTGCCGAAAAATGAAACATAATTTTCACCTTGATGAATTTATGAAAAAGGTTTTTACTTGATCCGGGTCGCGCGAAAACCGTCGGCCATCACCTCGAATGACAATGGGGAACTTTGAAAAGGGATCGAGCAATGACTTTTGACATCAATCGCCGCGGACTTCTGAAAACGGCTGCCGCCGGTGCGGCGCTGAGCGCATTCTCACCGCTCGGCCGCGCCTTCGCCGCCACCGACATTGCCTGGATGACCTGGGAAAACCTGGCCAAGCCGGACTATCTCTCCGCTTTCCTCAGCGAAAATCCGGGCATCAATATCACCAAGACCTTCATCGGCACGGATGACGAGCAGTTCGCCAAGCTGCGCGCCGGTGGTGCTTCCGCCGTCGACCTGATCACGCCCGGCCTCGACAAGGTGGAGTACTACGTCGCCTCCGACCTGTTGCAGCCGATCGATTTTTCCAAGGTGACCAACGGCGACCTGCTCTACGACACCTTCAAGAACACCCATCTCGGCAAGAAGGACGGCAAGGCCTACGGCATACCCTTCTACTGGGGCATCAATCCGATCGTCTATCGCGCCGATCTGATGGACGCAGAGCCGGACTGGACGGTCTTCTTCGAGGGCGACAAATATGCCGGCAAGCTCGCCATGCGCGACTATGCGCTGGAAGGCATCATGATCGCCGCCATGTATCTCGGCATTCCGCGCGACGAAATGTTTGTGATGGACGACAAACAACTCGCCGAAATCAAGAAGGCGCTGATGGCCCAAAAGAAGCTTCTGCGCACCTACTGGAATTCGATCGGCGATCTCACCAATCTCTTTGCCTCCGGCGAAGTCGTCTGCGCCTTCTCCTGGGTCCCGCCCTACTACGACCTGAAGGAGCGCGGCCTCGACATGGGCATGGCCAAGCCGAAACAGGGCGTCATCGGCTGGTGCGACACGCTTGCCGTTCCCGCAGGCGTCGAAGGCGAGAAGCTCGATGCGGTCTTCAATCTTGTCAACTATCTGCTCGGGCCCCAGTATGGCGAAAAACTCGCCTTCGGCGGTCCCTATGCCCAGTCGACCTCTGCCGCGCGCGATATGCTCTCGGAGGACCAGAAGGAAAAGATCTTCATCAGCGATCTGTCGGTGATGGACAGCTTTGTCTGGAAACAGAACCCGCCGCGCTACAATGACTGGGTCGCCATCTGGAACGAAGTGAAGGCCAGCTAAGCATGAAATCCGCATCCCCGACGAAACCGGTCGAGGCCGCAAGGGCCGCCGCGCCCCTTTTGAAGGGCGTGGCCGTCCACAAGGAATATGGCAAGGTCCATGCCGTGCGCGGCATCGATTTTGCCATCGAGGCCAATTCCTATGTCACGCTTCTGGGCCCGTCGGGGTGCGGGAAAACCTCACTCTTAAGGATGATCGGCGGGTTCGAGGAAATCTCGTCGGGCCTGATCGAGCTTGACGGCCGTTCGCTTGCAGGCCTTGGCGCGGCAAAACGACCGGTCAACACGGTCTTCCAGAATTACGCACTGTTTCCGCATTTGAGCGTGCGTGAAAATGTCGGCTTCGGGCTGGCCTATCGCAACCTTTCAAAATCCGAACTGTCGGGGAAGGCGGATGCAGCCCTTTCCATGGTGCAGATGGAAGCGATGGCCGATCGGCGGCCGCGTCAGCTTTCCGGCGGGCAGCAGCAGCGCGTGGCGCTGGCGCGCGCCATCGTCAACGAGCCGCGCATTCTTCTGCTGGACGAGCCGCTGTCGGCGCTCGACCGGCGCATGCGTAAGGATATGCAGATCGAGCTCAAGGACCTGCAACGCCGCCTCGGCATGACCTTCCTGCATGTCACCCACGACCAGGAGGAGGCCTTTGCGCTGTCGGACCGGATCATCGTGATGAACGACGGGCGGATCGAGCAACAGGGCGCGCCGGCGGATATCTATCGCAAGCCGGCAACGGCCTATGTCGCGGATTTCATCGGCGGCGCCAACCTGATTGCCGGCCGGATCGTCTCCGTGGCGGAAGACATGGCCACGATTGCCACAGCGGCGGGTGCGTTTGCGTGTCCCGCCGTCAGCGGTCTCGGCACGGGCGACGAGGCGGTGCTGACGCTGCGGGCCGAGCAGATCGAACTTTCCGCGGGAGAAGGCATTCCGGCGAAGGTCACCCACACCGTGTTCAAGGGCTCGGAATGGCTGGTCGAGACCACGCTTGAGGATGGGACTGAGATTTCCCTGATTACTCGCGACGAGGAACCGCCCGAAATCGGTGCGACGGTCGGCCTTTCCTTCGAGGCGAGGCGCGGCTGGATCGCGGCTGCGGGAAACGGGGGCTAGGCCGATGGAAAAAGCCCGTATCGGCGGATGGCTGGCCGCTCCGGTCTTTGTCGCGGTTCTGGCACTTTGCATCGCGCCACTGGCCATTCTTTTTGCCTATTCCTTCTTTCAGGTCGATTTCGTGGCCATCGTCACCGATCCGACATTGAAGAATTATGCGCGCATTGCCGGGAGCGGCACCTATCGCTGGCTGATTGCCAAGGCCTTTCTGTCCGGCCTTGCGATCACCGCGCTGACGGCCGTCATCGGCTATCCGGTCGCCTGGTTCATCGCCAAGCGCGTGGTTCACTACAAGTCGGCGCTGCTGACTCTGCTTCTGGTGCCGCTCTATACCGGCGACATGGTGCGCATCTTCGCCTGGCGGGTGCTGCTGGGTGCGGAGGGCGTGCTGAATTCGCTTTTGATGTGGACGGGCGCAATTGCCCGGCCGCTCGACAGCCTGCTGTTTTCGCCGCTCGCCACCCATATCGTGCTGACCTATAACTACCTGCCCTTCATGGTCATCGGTCTGTGGCTCGCCTTCGAGGCACTGGACGACCGGCTGGTCGAGGCGGCGACAGATCTCGGCGCGGGGACATGGTCGGCCTTCCGGCGCGTCACGCTGCCGCTGACGGCTCCAGGGCTTATTGCCGGCGGTCTGATGGTGTTCGTCATGGTGGTCGGGGACTACCTCACACCGCAACTGGTGGGCGGGGCGTCCGGCGTCAGCATCATCTCGGCAATCAATGATCTCTTCGGCACGGCGTTTGACTGGCCGCTCGGTTCCGCGATTGCATGGACCATGCTGGCCATCCTGTTCTGCTTCTTTGCCGCCGCCGTCGTCGCCATATCGAAGTCGTCGCTTGGCAGGGCCATGGTCGGGGGAGAAGCCTGATGAAAAGCCGCGCGACACAGGCTGCCACCGTGTGGGTATGGCTTGTCTACATCTTCATGTATCTGCCGGTGGCGATGATCGCGATCTTCTCCTTCAACAATTCGGAGATCATCGCCTTCCCGCTGCAGGGGTTTACGCTTCAGTGGTATGACGAGACCTTCACCGATCTCAGGCTTCTCGGTGGGCTGAAGCTCACCTTCCTGGTGGCCATTCCGACAGCGCTGTTTGCCACCGTGCTGGGCGCAATGGCCGCACTGGCGCTCACACGGTTTCCGATCAAGCGGCGCATGCTGCTTCTGGTCGTGATCCTGCTGCCCTTCCTCATCCCGAAGCTCATTCTGGCGGTGGCGCAGCTCATCCTGCTTTCCGATCTCGGCATCGACCGCTCGATCTGGACCATCATCGCCGGCCAGACGGTGATCATCCTTCCCTTCACGACGCTGGTGAACGCCTCGGTGCTGATGCGGATCGACAGCCGTCTTGAGGAAGCAGCCTTCGATCTCGGCGCAAGCCATTTCTCCGCCTTTCGCCGGGTCACGCTGCCGCTGATGAAAAACGGTCTGATGGCCTCCTGGTTTATTGCATTTGTGCTCTCTTCGGCAGAATATGTGCTCACATCTTTCCTGAGCGGGCGGGCCCAGCCGCTATCCATCCTCGTGGCTTCGGACTTCCGCTTCAATATTTCCCCCGCGCTTGATGCGATCGCGCTGATGCTGGTGGTTGCCAATATCGCCCTGATCGGGCTTGGCGAATTCATCCGGCTCAGATCGCAGAAATGATTTGAGTACCAAGGAGCTTTTCATGGCTGATTTTGACCTTCTGATCCGCAACGGCACCTGTGTGACCGCAGCGGATACGTTCAATGCCGATATCGCGGTGAAGGGCGGCAAGATTGTCGCGACGGGAACGGATCTCGGCACGGCGGCCAAGGAGATCGACGCATCGGGCCTGCTGGTCATGCCCGGCGGCATCGACAGCCATGTGCATATTGCCCAACCTTCCGCGCCCGGAAGCCCGCAAATGGCCGACGGTTTTGAAACCGGCACGCGCTCTGCGATCGCCGGCGGCACCACGACGGTCATTCCCTTCGCGCTTCAGTCGCGCGGCGAAAACCTGCGCGAGGCCGTTGCCGCCTATCACGAGAAGGCGCGCGGCCAGTCCTATTGCGATTACGGCTTCCACCTGATCATCACGGACCCGACGCCGCAGGCGCTCGGCCAGGACCTGCCGGGGCTGGTGGAAAGCGGCTACACCTCCTTCAAGGTGTTCATGACCTATGACGACATGGTGTTGAACGACCGCGAGCTTCTCGACGTCTTCGACTGCGCGCGTGATTGCAAGGCGCTGGTGATGGTTCATTGCGAGGGCTATGACGCCATCCGCTTCATGACCGAGAAGCTGGAAAAGGCCGGCAAGACCGCGCCCTATTATCACGGCGTTTCCCGCCCGGAAGTGGTTGAGCGCGAAGCCGCCCACCGCGCCATCAGCCATGCGCAGCTTGTCGACGTGCCGATCATGATCGTTCATGTTTCCGGTCGCGAGACGATGGAGCAGATCCGCTGGGCGCAGCAGAAGGGGCTTAAGATCTATGGCGAGACCTGCACCCAGTATATCGCGCTCACGGCAGACGACATGAAGGGTTTCAACATGGATGAAACCGGCGGCAAATATGTCTGCTCGCCGCCGCCGCGCGATCGTGACAGCTGGGATGCCATCTGGGAAGGCATTCGCGGCGGCGTGTTCTCGACCTTTTCCTCCGACCATTGCCCCTTCTTCTTCGACGGGCCGGACGGCAAGATGTCGGGCAAGGGCAAGACCTCCTTCCGCTGGGTGCCGAACGGCATTCCGGGTGTTGAAAACCGCATGCAGGTGTTCTTCTCCAAGGGCGTCAGCGAGGGGCGGATTTCATTGAACGAGTTTGTCGCGCTGACCTCGACCAATCACGCGAAGATGTATGGCCTCTACCCGAAGAAGGGCTCCATCGCGCCCGGCTTCGACGCAGACCTCGTGCTTTGGGATGCAAACCGCGAGGAGACTATTACGCAAACCGGCATGCACCACGGAGCCGATTATACGCCCTACGAGGGCCTGAAGGCGAAGGGCTGGCCGGTGATGACCATCCTGCGCGGCAAGACCGTGTGCGAGGACGGCAAGATCACAGGCTCGCTCGGCGACGGCGAATTCCTGCCGCGCAAAGTCTCGCCCTATGCGGCGAAATAAAGCCTAACTTTCAAGATCGTTCAGCGTGTCATGCAATTGCTCGATGTCCGCCAGCCTTCGGCGGGCATCGGGGCCGAGCTTGCGCATGGTCTCCAGCGCCAGCAGCCTGAGCACGGCCATGGCGCCCGCGTATGAATCGAGCAATTGCGGGGTTTCGACCGCGCAATAAAGCGTCCACGTCGCATGTGCCGGGGCCTCGCGAATGCTGCGGTCAGCAATCAGCACGATCCGGCAGCCGGAGGCGGCAAGCGTCTTCATGAGGTTGAGAAAACCAGCAGGGCGCCGGCGGAGCGCCACAAGCACAACCACGTCGTCCTTGCCAAGGCCGGCTGCTGTCTCTGCCAGCGTCTGTCCGGCACTGTTGAGCATGGATGCATCCGGTCGCATGGACGAAAGCGTCGTGCAGAAATAGGCCGCCGGAAAATAGCTGTTGCGAAAGCCCGTGACCCGTACCGTGCGGGCCTTGGCAATGGCTTCGCAGACCGCGCTGACAGTGAGCGGAGACTGCATGGCAAGCGATGCCTCGAGCCGCTGGATCTCGCCGGCAAGGGTTTGCGAAATCCCTTGGCCGCGCGGGCCGGCCTCCTTTTCCGCCAGATAGAAGGGCGATCCCTGCGCCCGCAATTCGCGCACCGCCCGGCGAGCCTCGTCAAAACTCTGATAGCCGAGCCGCTGGAAAAGCCGCGTCACCGTGGCATTGGAGACGCCGGTGCGTTCGGCCATCTCATTCGCATTGATCAGCGCCAGTTCTCCCGGGCTTTCGAGAATGAAGTCGGCGATCTGGCGTTCGCGCGCCGGCAGGTCGGCATAAAGCATATGCAGGCGTTCCGTCAGCGGTGGGTTGTTGTTTTCTGCTGTCATTCGTCTCTCGATCGCTCCCATGCGTCAAAAGCAACTATGAAAACAAATTTTCATAGTTGCAATTAAAATGCAATTTATTTTTCATATCCCTGTAGCCGCCCCAGTTTCTTTTCGTGCGCATGCCGGCGGGGACACGTCGGTTTCTGGCGATCGCCTTTGATGTTTTGAGCTTCGTCTTCTTCTACATCCTGTTCTGGTACGGGCTCGGTTTTGCCGAGAAGGGCTTTTCGCGGGTGACGATGATCTACGCCATGCCGAAGGGTTATGCCTTCTCGGCGGTACCGGCGGCCGCGGCCATAGCCGCAATCCAGATTGCATTAAACGGTATCAGCGATGCGCTTGCCGCACGCGCACCGCAATCAACCGGCGCGATGAGCGTTGGCGGGGAGCTTGACTGATGGCGATGATCCTTATTCCCGTCGCGTTTTCGACCTTCTGGCGCTTGGGCTTCCGGTCGGCATCACCATCGGCGTTGCCGGCTCATCGGCATGTTCGATATCGGTCCGCGCTTTCTCGCCATGGCGCCGGACCGCATGTTTGCCGGTCTCGACCTGTTTCCGTTTCTGGCCATGCCCTTCTTCATTCTTGCTGGCGAGATCATGAACCGGTCCGGCATCACCCACGGGCTGGTGCGTCTGGCTGATGCGCTGGTCGGCTGGATGCGCGGCGGCATGGCCCATTCCAACATGGTGGCCTCCGTCATGTTTGCCGGCATCACCGGGTCTGCGACCGCCGATGCGGCTGCCTTTGGCAATACGCTGGTACCGGCCATGGTCAAGGGCGGCTATTCGCGGCCCTATGCCTGTGCGGTGACGGCGGCAGGTTCGATCATCGGCCCGACGATCCCGCCCTCGACGCTTGCGATCATCTACGGTTCGATCATGGGCGTGTCGATTGCCGGGCTTTTCGCCGCCGGCATCCTGCCCGGACTTCTCATCTGCGCGGTCTGCATGGGCGTGATCGCGCTGACGGCCCGACGCAAGAACCTGCCGAAGGGGGAGGGCGGCCCCTCGTTCAGGGCCGTCATCAGCGCCTTCCGGGAAGGCTTCCTCGCGGCCCTTCTGCCGGTCTTCATTCTGGGTCGATCCTCGGCGGCTTTGCCACGCCGACGGAAGCGGCCGCCGTTGCCGTCGCCTATGCGCTCTTCGTCGGCGGCGTGATCTACCGTTCGCTTTCATGGGCCGATCTCTATCAGATCGACGTGCGCACCGCGCGCATCACCGGCGTCATCTTTCTCATCATCGCCTCGGCGACCATCCTCGGCTGGTGGATGACCTACAACCGCGTGCCGCAGGCGATCGCCGAAACGCTGCTCGCGGTCTCGGACAACCGCTATGTCGTCATCGGGCTTATCGTTGCGCTATTGCTGATGATCGGTCTGGTGATGGATATCAATGCCACGCTGATCATCCTGGCGCCGCTGATGACCAAGCTCGGCATGGAACCGGTGCATGCCGGCATCATGATCATCCTCGCTCTCAACATCTCGCTGATGACGCCGCCGGTGGGGGCCTGCCTCTTTGTCCTTGCCTCGGTGACGGGCGAGAAGGTCGAGGCCATCGCGCGCGAACTGTGGCCGTTTATCCTGGCCGAAGTGATCGTCCTTCTCGGCGTGGCCTACTGGGAGAAAATGACCCTGTTCGTGCCCCATCTTCTGGGGCTCTAGCAGAAATCAACCAAAGGAGTGGAGCTGAAACAGGAGCAATACCGTGAAGCTTATCAAAACAGTGACCCTCGGCGTCGCCGCCGCCTGCCTCGCAGGTCAGGCCGTTGCCGCAGACATCACCATCCGCCTTGCCCATCTCAACCCCGAAGACCCCTTCGAAAGCCATTCGGGCGCCATGGCTGCCGTGTTCAAGTCGCTGGTGGAAAGCAATTCCAATGGCGAAATCGAAGTCCAGCTCTTTCCGAACGGTCAGCTCGGCAAGGATTCGGAGGTCATCGACCAGGTGCGCTCCGGTCTCGTGGAAAGCACCATTTCGTCCGCCGGCGGCATGGCCGAGCACTATCCGTTGGTCGGCGTGTTCGACATTCCCTTTGCCTTCCGCAATATCGGGACCACTTCGCTGAAGAACGAAAGGCTTTTGACAAAACCACGCGGGACCAGCCATCTGGCCAGCCCCGCTCGATACGGACGGTTCGGACTGCGGAGATAACGCACTCCATGCATTCAGGCTATTCGGCGCTGCAGTCCCAGGTGAAGCGCGAGAAGTCGGTATCCCAGCTCATCATCGGAACGAATTCATAGCCCTGGAGGCAGTCGCTTGCGGCATAGCGGCGGTTTTCGACGAGCAGGAAGACATCGGGCTGCAGATCGACGATCTTGCGCTGAAGCTCCTTGTAAATGTCGTTCTGCTTGTCGACATCGGTCGTGGTCCGGGCGCCGTCGATGAGCGTGTCGATCTCCGGGTTCTGCAACCACTCCATCGACGCCCAGGTTCCGGCGGCCTCCGAGTCATACTGGACGTAGAACACGCTGTCGGGCGAGGGATAGCTCGGGCCGTTGAAGACCTGGGTCGTGTTCGGGGTGGTATCCGGCTCACTGGCAAGCTCGGTGATCCGGTTCCACGGTTCCGGGCGAACATCGAGCGTGATGCCGATCTGCTCGAGATTGGCCTGCATCAGCAGCGCAATGTCTTCCTCGAAGGAGAGGCCGGCGACATAGGAATGGGTCAGCGTGATGTCCTGCCCGGCATATTTCGACTTGGCCAGTTCTTCCTTGGCCTTTTCGAGATTGTATTCGGGTGCGGGAAGGTCATCGGGATAGGCATCGGCAAAGGCCGGCGCCATCGGGCCGGACAGCGGCGAACCGGGATAGATGGCCTCGCGGATCGTGTCGTAATCCGTTGCATAGGCGATCGCGCGGCGGACATGGATATCGTCGGTCGGCGGAAGCTTGGTGTTCATCTTGATGTAGAGCGCGGTCGCCGTCGGCGTCTCGATGATCTTGTAGCCATCCATCGCGCCGATTGCGTTGTAGGTCTCGGATGCCTGAGCGTTCGACGACATGCCAAGTTCGCCCTTGGTCGCAAGCGCCTTCACGGTCGCTTCATCATTGGTGATGACGAAGCGGATTTCGTCGATCGGGCGGCCGCGGTCCCAACCGGCATGGTAGTCGTCATAGCGGGCAACCACCATTTGCGAACCGCGATTCCAGTCCGCGAGCATGTAGGGACCGGCGCCGATGCTGTGGTTGGCGATATAGTCGCTCGCCCATTCCTCATCGCTGTTGGCCTTGGCTGCGTCCTCGTTGATCACGAGAATGAGCGGGGTGGTGGTCACGAACGGGGCGTAGACCTTGGTCAGGCCGATCTCCACCGTGTGGCTGTCGACGGCCTTCAGCTTTTCGGGATCGATCAGCTTGGAGAACAGATAGGACGGGCCTTCGTTGATGGCGAGCAGCCGTTTCAGCGTGTAGACGACATCGGAAGCCTCGACCGGTGAGCCGTCCTGGAAGGTGGCGCCGTCCTTCAGCTTGAAGGTGTAGGCGAGATTGTCGTCGGAAACGGTCCAGCTTTCGGCGAGCTGGGGAATGACGGAGCCGTCGCCGGCCACCGTCGTCAGGCCGTCATAGAGGTTCACGGCCGCCATGTATTCGGTGTAGTCGTTGACGCGGGCCGGATCGATGGTGCCGAACACCTGGGTGGCGTTCACCACGATCGAGACCTTGTCGTCTTGAGCGCGGGCTGGCGTCAGGGCCGTGGTTGCCGTGGCCGCCAGAGCCAGCCCTGCGATTGCAAGCATTTTCCGTGTCATTGCAAGTTCCTCTCTTTTATGAGATTTGATCAGTTCTGGTTTAAGCTTTTGTTATTGTTAATCTCTTCGACGGGTGCGTAAGCATGGTCGTAGCCGAAATAGGAAGGGCCAACGAGGCTCAGCCCCGCATCGCTGCGCCATTTCGGGTCGGCCGGCAGGCCGGTGATTTCGATCAACAGGCCGTAGCGCATCTGTTCGGTGGTGACCGGCATGCCGGCATCGGCGTCGAGCGCGCAGATCAGGTCCGGCGTCGTCGCCAGAACGGCGCCGGTGTCATCGCGGGCGACGAGAAACTCGTTCTGGAAATCGATGCTGAACTGGCGTCCGGCAAAGGCGTCCGTGCCCTTGATGATGGCGCGGCCGCGGGCAAAGCCGCCGACCGTCTTGCGCTCGATATCGCTCACCCGGCCGGTGAACAGATGATGGCCGGAGAACCGGGCGCGGAGCGCCGCGCCCGGGTGGCGATGGGCCTTGCGCTCGGCCATCAGCGTTTCGCCGATTTCGCGGATCATCGTCATCGTGCCGGGCAGGATGCTGTCGCGCATCTGCGCGCCGGTCATCGAATAGGCGGCCACCAGCGCCGCGCCGCCCATCTGCACGGCATCGGCGCGCGCCAGACGCTCGGTCCAGAGGTTGTCGACGGCGTTGATCAGCACGGAATTGCCCTTGTCATCGGCAAGCACCAGCGGTGTCGCGCTGATGCCCGACATGGTGAAGGAGACCATCTGCAGCTCGGGAAAGGCGCGGCCCATGCCATCGCCATCGATCAGCGGCAGGCCGGTCGCGGCCGCCACGGCGAAGGGGATCGTCGAGTTGAGCCCGCCCGCTTCCACGCACATCAGCGCGGTCGCCTTTTTGCCGAGATAGGTTTCGAGCTGGTCGAGCGCCGCCATGATCTCCGCGCCGCTCGGAAGCTTCTCCAGCATCACGGTCGGCGCGCCCATCATAAACACCGGCACGCAGAGGTCGTCGTCGCCGACATCGGCCGGATCGATCAGCGTCACCGGACCGTTTTCGGTGAGCGCCGCGCGCGCCATCAGCTTGCCGATATAGGGATCGCCGCCGCCGCCGGTTCCGAGGAACGCGCCGCCGAGCGCGATGGCGTCGAGATCGCCGGCCGTGATCAGTGTCTTCGCCATATCCTCAGCCCCCCGCGACCGGTCTGTAGACGATGTCGGGAAAGCCGAAGGCCTTCGGTCCGACGACTTCGAGCGCTGCCGGCGACTGCAAGAGCGGATGGCAGGGCAAGGCGAGGATCGCCACGCGCTGGCCGTAGCGCAGCATTTCGGTGGTGATGGCGTGGCCGCTGTCGATATCGAGCACGACGATCAGGTCGGGGACGGAGACTTCCACCTCGCCCTCATGGGTGAAGACCAGATTTTCGTTCTGGATCAGAACCGATGCGTCCTCGCCGTGGTGGCTGTCGATGCCGGAGAGCATGGCTTCGCCAACCACGAAGCCGCCGCGCAGATGGCGTTTCAGATCGGTGATCTTTCCCGAGAACACATGCCGTCCGTTCTCCCGTTCGCAGATCGCGGCAATCGGATCGCTGTGCCGGCGCTTGGCATCGATCACCGCGCGACCGAGCGAGACCGCCTGGGTATAGGAGTTCGGGATCGCGAACTTCTTCAGGAACGACCCGGCCATCGGCGCGGCGGCCAGGTCCGAACCGCCGCCCTGGGCCACCACGCAGGCCCGCGCCATGCGCTCGTGGAAGAGTTCCGTCACGGCATGCTGGAAGATGACGATATTGCCGTGCACGTCGCACATCACGCTCGGCGTTGAGGTGTGGCCGTAGATCGAATAGGTGGTCATCTGCATTTCGGGGAAGGCGCGACCCATGCCGTCGCAATCGACCACCGGAAGCCCGGTCATGCCGCCGACGATCAGCGGTTCCATGGCGTTGGAGCCGCCAATTTCCTCGCAGACGATCAGGTCGACCGGAAAACCCTGCATCTCCTCGATGGCACGCACGCAGCGCAGACCCTCGCGGCCCTCGCGGATGCGCTCATAGCCGACCACCGGCGCGCCGATGCCGCCGAGCGACACGCAGCAGGCCTCGTCCGGCACCTTGTCGAGCGGCAGCACGGAAAGGGTGAACCCGTCGTCGATCGCCTGACGCGCCCTGAGCTTGCCGACATAGGGATTGCCCCCGCCGCCCGTGCCGAGAATGGCCGAGCCGATTTCCAGCGCCTCGATATCCTCGCGGTCCAGAACCCAGATATCGGCGGGATCATATTCGAATTTCGAGCGTGTGACGGTCTCAGGCATTCATGCCTCCCATCTCTCCGACGACCTTGACGTGAATGCGCGTCGCATTGCCCGGCAAATAGGCGAGCGGCACGTCCTCGCGCTCAATCACCTCGATCGTGCCGGCGACGGCGCCTGCGGCAATCGCCTTCTCGGTCGCTTCCTTCTCCGCCTCGGCAAGGCAGAGTTCGCGGGTCAGGCCGTTTTCGAGCGCATAGACGCGGTCGACCTCGCCGGAGATCTGGGCGATGGCCGCGCCGACGGCATTGGCGACGGCGAAGTTTTCCGGCCGGATGACCTCGAGATCGCCGAGCCGGTCCGGCATCAGGATCGAGCCGCCGCCCACCGCGATCACCGGGATCGGTTCCGGCGACATGCGGCTGCGCTCAACGGCGTTTTCGAGAAGCGCGACGATTTCGGCCTCGGCGGCCTTCGCAAATTCAGGATCAACGTCTTCGACCTTCGCGGCATCGCCAACGCTGGCCTTGCCGAGCGCGACGGCGACATCGGTGGCGGTCAGCGTCTCGCCGCCGAAGACCTTTGCCTCCCTGGTGATGCGGTAGCCGGTCGATTGCGGGCCGACAGTGACCTTGCCGGTGTGATCCTTCCTGACGAGCGAGCCGCCGCCAAGACCGATCGAGAACACATCCGGCATGCGGAAATTGGTGCGGACACCGCCGACGTCGACAACGGTCGCGGCCTGACGCGGGAAGCCGAGATGCAGCGATCCGACATCGCTGGTGGTGCCGCCGATATCGACCACAATCGCCTCGCGCACGCCGGTGAGGAAGGCAGCACCCCGCATCGAATTGGTCGGCCCGGAGGCGAAGGTGAGGACGGGGAAGTTGCGCACGGTGTCGGCGGCCATCAGCGTGCCGTCGTTCTGGGTGATGAAGAACGGGCAGGTCAGGCCCGCATCGGCAAGCGCCTTGGCAAAGGCGCTGACGGTGCGGTCGGCGAGCGACAACAGGCTGGCATTCATGATTGCGGCACTTTCGCGCTCAAGAAGACCAATGCGGCCGATATCGGTGGAAAGCACCACCGGCAGGCCGGGGCAGTGCTTTTCGATCAGCGCCTTCGCCTGCTTTTCCATCGTGTCGTTGATCGGCGCAAAGACGCAGGTGATGGCGGCGGCCTTGATGTCGTTGTCGCGGATTTCGCCGGCAATGCGGGCAATCTCGGCCTCATCGAGGGGCGAGATTTCGCGGCCGTCGAACTCGTAGCCGCCCTTGACCAGATAGCCGAGATTGCCAACGACGCCCTTCAGGTCTTCCGGCCAGTCGACCATCGGCGGCAGGCAGGCCGTTGCCGGCAGGCCGAGGCGGATCGCGGCCACCTTGTTGAGGTGCCGGCGTTCGATCACGGCATTGGTAAAGTGGGTGGTGCCGATCATGACGTTGCCGATCCTGGCACGGTCGATGCCCGCCTTGCCGATCGCGCCTTCCAGCGCCGCGATCACGCCGCTCGTGACATCCTCCGTGGTCGCTGCCTTGACGCCCGAGAGCACCTTGTTGCCTTCCATCACCACGGCGTCGGTATTCGTGCCGCCGACATCAATTCCCAGTCGATACACGGGATCGTCTCCTTGTCTTGCCGGCGCCTCGGGCGCGCGGTCCTGCCATTGTCTTATCCGTCCTGCTCGCCGGTGCTCTGCACCAGGAAGCGGGCGCGTTCTTCGGCGCTGACCTTGGGTTTCGCGGCCTCTTCCGCGTCGCTCAGGACCGGAATTGCCGCGATCAGCGCGCGGGTATAGGGGTGTTCGGGATGGGCGAAGACATCGGCCGTCAGGCCCTGTTCGATGATTTCGCCCTTCAGCATGATGGCGATGCGCGAGCAGAAATTGCGCATCAGCGAGAGGTCATGGCTGATGATCACATAGGTGAGGCCGAGTTCTTCGCGGAGCGTCAGAAGCAGGTCGATCACCGTCTTCTGCACCGAAACGTCGAGCGCCGATGTCGGCTCGTCGAGAATGATGATGCGCGGATCGGCGGCTAGCGCACGGGCGATGGCGACGCGCTGCTTCTGCCCGCCGGAAAGCTCGTGCGGATATTTGGAGAGAAAACTCTCCGGCAGCCGCACCAGCGCCATCAGTTCCTTCTTGCGCGCCTCCGCCGCCGTGCGGTCATAGCCGCCATAGCGAAGCGGCACGGAGAGCGTCTGCGACACCGTGCGCTTCGGGTTGAGCGAGGTTCCAGGGTTCTGATAGACGATCTGGGTCAGGCGGCGGGGATCGGCCCCTTCCGCCGCCGAACCGACACGGATGGTTCCGGAGGTTGGTTTGACGAGACGCATGACCATGCGGGCGACCGTCGTCTTGCCAGACCCGCTTTCGCCCGCAAGCCCGAAGACCTCGCCCTCGGCGACCGCGAGATTGACCGCCTTTGCGGCATGATGCCCCGGTCCACGCGAGAACAGCAGGCCCTTGGGTTGGTAGATCTTGTCGACGTTTTCAAGTGTGACGATCGGTGCCTTTGCGCTCGCCGGCTGATTGACGACACGCGGCCCGTAAAGCGGCGGGACGGCATCCATCAGGTCGCTTGTATAGGCCTCCTTCGGCTGGGTGAAGACCTCCGACAGCGTGCCCTGCTCGACGATTTCGCCGTGGCGCATCACCAGCACCCGGTCGGCCGTCTGGCGGACGACGCCGAGATTGTGGGTGATCATCAGCAGTGACAGGCCTTCGTCGCCGACAAGATGATTGATCAGCTTGAGAATTTCGTCCTGGGTGGTGACGTCGAGCGCGGTCCCCGGTTCGTCGGCGATCAGCAGTTCCGGCTGGTGCAGCAGGGAAAGCGCGATCAGCACGCGCTGGCGCATGCCGCCGGAAAGCTCGTTCGGCCAGGCCGCGAAAATCCGCTCCGGATCGGCAAGCTGAACGCGGCGAAGAACGTCGAATATCCGCTTCCGGCGCTCGGCGGCACTGCTGACCACGGCGTTGCGCCGGTCGGCATAATAAAGCACGTCATCGAGCAGCCGGCCGACCTTGAAGACCGGATTGAATGAGGACAGTGGGTCCTGCATGATGATCGAAAAGGCGTTGCCCTTCAGCCCTTCCCGCTCCCGGGGCGGCATCGCGAACACGCTCGCGCCGCGATAGGCGATATCGCCGCTTTCGATCACGGCATTGTCGGGGAGCGTGCCGAGGATCGCCTTCGAGGTCACGGACTTGCCCGAGCCGGTCTCGCCGATCAGCGCCACCCGCTCGCCGGGGGCGATCTCGAAGCCGACATCCTTCAGCACGTGGTTGCGTCGGCCATAACCGGTGAAGGCGATATTGAGGTTTTCGACCTTGAGAAGGGGTGTGGCCATGTCTTACGCCTCCACGTCGAACATGTCGCGCAGCCCGTCGCCCAGAAGGTTGAAGCCGAGCGTGGCGTAGAAGATGGCGAAGCCGGGTGCGAGCACCTCCCACCATTTTTCCGGCAGAAACTGGCGACCATCGGCCACCATCGAGCCGAGATCGGGCGTCGGCGGCTTCACGCCGAAGCCGAGGAAGGAAAGCGTTGCGCCGAACAGGATGACGAAGGCGGCGTCGAGCGTCGTCTTGACCGAAATGACCGAGACGCAATTGGGCAGGATTTCGCGAAACAGGATATGCAGCGGACCGGCACCGGCAAGCCGCGACGCCTCGATGAAATCCTCGGTCGCGATCGACCGGGTGACGCGATAGACGAGGCGGGCGTGCCAGGTCCACCAGAGCAGGGTGATCGCGATCATCGCGTTGATCAGGTTCGGCTGGAGGATGTTGCCGATGGCAAGCGCCATGACCAGCGGCGGCATGGCGAGCATGACATTGGTGAGCCCGGTGATGATCCGTTCCCACCAGCCGCCGAAATAACCGGAGACCATGCCGAGCACCGCGCCGACCGGCACGGAAATGCCGAGGACACCGACGACCAGCAGCAGCGAGACGCGAAAACCGAAGATCGTGCGCGAGAAGATGTCGCGGCCGGCCTTGTCGGTGCCGAACCAGTTGACGGCATTCGGGGCCACATGACGGTTGCGGAAATCGACGACGGCGCCGACATGGTCGGGAAACGGCGTGATCCAGGGCGCGACGGCCGCCATCAGCAGCACCGACAGCACGATCAGCCCGCCGATGACGGCGGCCGGATTGCGGCTGAAGCGATACCAGGTCATGTAGCCTGCGGAAAGGCCTGTCTGTTCACTCATTTTCCAGCCTCCCCAAGGCGCAGGCGCGGGTCGATGATGCTGACGACGATGTCAATGACGAGATTGGCGACGATGAAGAACACGCCGGAGACGAGCACCACGGCCATCAGCGCATTGAGATCCTTCTGCAGGATCGCCGTCAGGCCGTACGAGGCAAAACCGCCCCAGGAAAACACCATCTCGACCACGAAGGCGTTGCCGATCAGCGAGGCGAATTCGAGCCCCATGATCGTCAGCGGCGCGATCGAGGACAGCTTCAGCAGATAGCGGAAGACGATCACCGGCTCCGGCACGCCGAAGGATTTCAGCGTCAGCACATGGTCGCGCCTGAGATTGTCGATCATGGCCGAACGGGTGATGCGGGTGATCTGGCCGATACCGGCCATGGCCAGCGCTGTCGCGGGCAGTGCAAGATGGGCGAGCGCGCTCAGGAAAACATCGCCCCGTCCGGCGAGCACGGCGTCGATCAGCAGAAAGCCCGTCGGCCCCGAGGGCGCGCCGAGATTGTAGTCGACCCGGCCGAGAATGGGCCACGACGGAAAGAAACGAGCCGCGACAAGCTGCAGCGCGATCGCGAACAGAAAGGCCGGAATGGTGACGCCGACAAGCGAGAACAACCGCCCGGCATTGTCGATCCAGCTGTTGCGATAGCGGGCCGTGATGACGCCGAGCGGTATGGCGAAGATCAGTTCGATGATCACCGTGGCGATGATCAGCTCAAGCGTTGCCGGCAGGAATTCCCGGATGTCCCGGCTCACCGGATTGCCGGAGACGATCGAGTCCCCAAGATCGCCCTGAAGCGCCTTGCCGATATAGCGGCCATATTGCACGAGGATGGGCTGGTCGAGCCCCATGCGCTCTCGCAGCTGGTCGACCTGCTCCTGCGTCGCGCTCGGGCCGAGCGTCATGCGGGCGGGATCACCCGGCACCACGCGGGCCAGCACGAAGATCATCAGTGACAGCACGAAAAGAACCAGCATGAAGCCGGCAAGCCGCCTGACAAAAATCTCCAGATAGCGCAGGTGCATAGAATGCGCCGCTCCATAGCCTGGGCCCTGTCGGGGCCACTGTTCCCTTTATGCCGCCGACAATCGTGGGAGCGCCGGCGGTGATCTTATGGGTTCAGTCTGAGGGCGTGGAAAAGATGCGACAAGATAGAAAAGGTCTAGGTTTCTGAGAATAAGGGACAGGTTTTCCGATGCGCGACCGGCTTGGCGGCGGGTCAGTGCAGCCAGTTGCGCGCTCGCGCCACCGCGATGGCCTCGCGGCGTCTGCTGCAGCCGAGCTTGCGGTAGAGATTGGTCAGGTGGAATTTGACCGTCGATTCCGAGATACCGAGCCGGCCGGCGATGAACTTGTTGGAGGCGCCCTCGCAGATCATCAGCAGAATGCGAACCTCGCGACGCGACAGCCCGGATTCCTGCTCGATCGTGCGGCCCTTGATGCCGGTTTCGGAAAGCCGTTTCATGATGCGGCGGGCGGGGCCGGCCGCCGAGACAAAGCCTTCGATGCGGCTGTCGCCCATCAGCTCGCCGAGAAACCGGCGTTCTTCCTGAAGCGGCGCGATCGTGCCGGTGCGCGCGGCATCGTCGAACATGCGCTGCAGCACCGCGCGGGCTTCCGTCGCCCGGCCGGTCCGTTTCAGCACGAAGGCCAACCATATCTGAAGCGCGCGCCGCTGGCGGCCGGTCACCCTTTCATTGGCAATCATGGCGCTGATCTGGCGGTCGAGATAGGCCCGTTCCGGCCGCTCATGGACGATCTGCCGGAGCCAGGCGAAGGCCACCTCGATCTCATCGTGCATCGAAAGCCGGGCGAGATCGTCAAGTGCTGCCTCGACCCAGGTGCGGTTGATCCGCATCTGCATGGCGGAAAGGGTCGCGGCGGCATCGTTCCAGCGATTGCCGTTCTGCATCACCAGCGCGGCGCGGATTTCGATCATGAAGCGCAGTTGGCGGTCGTGCGACTGGTGGAGGCGCCAGCGATCCAGAAAGCCGAGTGCGGATATCGTTGAAAAATGTTCGCTGAGCGCCTGGCTGCCGTAGTGAAGCGCAAATTCCACAAGGCTTGGCCAGGTTTCGGATTGCGCGAAGGTATCGAATTCATGGTTGATGAAGGCGATCAGCACGTGCGGGCGGCCATCCTCATAGGCATGACAGGCCTCGATCAGCCGCAGGATCCGCGCGTCGGCAGGGCTATCGAAGCCGACCTCGGCCATATGCCGCCGGGCTTCGGCGATCCGGCTGCCGGCGCCGGTGGCGTCGCCCGAGAGCAGCCGGATCACCGCCTGATGGACACAGATATAGAAGACAAGCAGCGGAACGCCGGCCGCGCGATAGCTCGAAAACGCCTGCGCCGCAGCCATTTCGGCCTCGTTGAAGCGGCGCTGGCGGATATAGAATTCAAGCACGGCGTTATAGAATGAACCGCGCAGCAGCGCCGCCTCCAGCGGCAATTCGTCGAGATAGTCGTAAAGCCGCTCGAACATGGCGTCGGTGATGACGATGTCCTCATAGATCAGCATCACCAGCCGGAAGCCCTTGAACGACAGGGAGTAAGGCGCGCCGCCCGCAAAGACGGCCATGGGATCGAGGCTCTGCCGGCCGAAACGGTCCGCGATCAGCTTCTTCGCCCGTCCCGTCTCGCCGGCCTTGAGCGCCCGCATGGCATTGGCGATCACCACGGTCTCGTTATCGGCCGAAATTTCGGGGCTGAAGCCCGAAAGTACCCGGGCATACGCCTCCGGGCCATCGATATGTATGTAGAAAACCCCGCCCGCCTCGGCAAAAAGGCGGACGGCCGGTTCCTCCATTCCGGCGGACTGGAGTGCGGATATGGCCTTCTCCGTGTGGCCTGATTGGTGAAGCGCGCGGGCAAGCGACGTCGCCGCCTCGAACCGCTCCATGCGCCGCCCGATCTCCTCATTGGCCGCCGCGCGCACGATCCCGCGGAGTTCGCCACTGGCGCAGGCGGTGGGCGCGCCCTCGGCCGTCCTCTCGACGAAAGGCAGGAACGGCAACGCGTCGACGCTCCCCGCCATCGCATGGCCGTTGAACAGGCGCCAGAGGGTCACAAGTTGCGCCGCCGTCAGCGCACGCAGGATTTCGAAACCGATGTAGGACTTGAGTTGAGCCCGCCTGGCCGGATCTCCAAGATCGACGCCGCAAAGAACCGGCCAGCCACAGTGATAGCGCCGCGCCGGATCGCTTTCGGGCAGCAGCAGGTCAGGCTCGTCGAGAAAAAGGGCTTCGCCGTGGAGGATAAAGCGCTCTATCCCCGGCACATCGGTTCCGGGTCGGCGGGCAATGACGACCCGCTCGAAACGTTCGAAGAACGCTTCGTCGAAGGCGATGGTTTCGGCCCCGGAGGGGATATCCCACAGAAATGTCTGCCCGGCCGCCGTTTCATCCGGCTTCAGGGTTTTACACACGGCGACACCGAAGGTCTTTGCGAGTTTCTTCAGAAGCAGGCTCTTGCCCATGCCGGCAACGGCGGTGATGACGACGAACCTGCAGGCGCTGGCAATCACCCGGTCTGTGAGCATGTCGATGTGAGCCACATTCGCCGTCTCGCCGTCCATGTCCACCTTGCTTTCAATTGCGAAGCCAGCGCCGGCGGCGCTCACGATCGGGGTCATGCCGTTGCAATGACCTTCGATGCACTGCGAGTTTGTCGCCGCGATACAGCGTTTGTCGACGATTGTGTTCGCCTGTGTCAATCAAGGTCGCTTTTCTGCAGAAGAATCAGCCTGTCATTCGGGACGGTACCGGCACCCCACGTGCTTCTGATTGTTCAAAGACGTACAGAGCAAGTTCGGCGTCGTCGAACGACTAATTTCACACGTTTGAGAGAGCCGATGCCTATCCGGCGCTGGCAAATCATATCGGCACGCCAATCAACACTGTCCTCATCATAGAACATTGGGACGAGCTCCTGCGCCTGGCTGCATCGATCATCTCACGCACCGGCGCGCTTCAGCTTATGTGCGGCTTTGCCCTTGTAGAGACCAGCTTGGAGGATGCTGAAATTTATAAAAGTATATGCTACTTGACATTTATAAAGATTTAGATCAGTATCTATTCATGGAGGCAGCGAGCGCGGGTGTGCGCACGGCTGCGTGACGGGAGAAAACATGCGAATTCGGGAGGAGAGCCTGATGCGGCTAGCGTCCGGCGCGGGCTTCGATGTGCTTATTCTGGGCGGTGGCGTCAATGGCGTCGCCGTGTTCAGGGAGTTGGCGCTGAACGGCGTGTCCGCCCTGCTCGTCGAACGGTCGGATTTTTGCCGGGGCGCGAGTGGCGCCTCGTCGCGCATGGCTCATGGTGGGCTCCGCTATCTCGAGAACCGCGAATTCAAGCTGGTCGCCGAGTCCGCGCGCGAGCGCAACCTGCTGCTACGCCATGCCGCGCACTTCACCCAACCGCTTGAGGTGGTGGTGCCGCTGACCTCCTATCTGCAAGGTTTGCCGGGTTCGATCCTGCGTTTTCTGGGTGTTGGAGTCAAAGGCAGCACGCTCAGCGCGGCGGGCCTAAAGGCGGCGCTTACGCTCTACGAACATCTGGGTCGGGTCGGCCGGGTGCTGCCTTCGCATCGGACGAACCTGCGTCGCGTCGATTTTCCCCGGCACCTTGCCCGGCGCTACAAGGCGGTCATCAGCTACTTCGACGCGCGCATCCGCAACCCCGAAGCCCTTGTATTGGAAATGCTTGAGGAGGCGATGGCGGTCTGCCCGGTGTGCGCTGCGCTCAATCACGTTTCATGGAGCCACCAATCCGGCAGCGACACTTTCTCGATTAGTGATGGGGAGACCGGCCAAACTTTCGCCATGCGGCCGAAGCTGGTGGTCAATGCGTCGGGCGCCTGGGTCGACGAGGTGAATGCGCTTCTTGGCCGTAACACCAGCTATGTGCGGCCGGTCAAGGGCGCGCATCTGGTGCTTCGTCACGACGCGTTGTTCGAGCGCATGGCGGGCCGCGCTTTCTATTTCGACGATGGCACCGGGCGCATGGTGATTTCCTATCCGCTGGACCGCACCATTCTGCTTGGCACGACCGAGATCCCAACGCCGGACCCGTCCGACGATACGATCGCCGGCGACGAGATCACCTATTTGACCTCCGCGATCTCCAGTCTGTTCGAGGATATCGAGGTCCGGCGCGAGCATATCGTGGCTATGACGACCGGCATGCGCCCCTTGCAGAGTGGTGGCGCCGGCGATGCCAATCGCGCTAACCGGGACCATCGTATCGCCGAGGATCGTCTTGCTGGGGACGTGCCACTGCTCTCCCTGATCGGCGGGAAGTGGACGACGTTCCGCGCCTTCGGGGAGCAGGTGGCGGATCGCATCCTCGCGCATTTGCAGCGGACGCGAAGCGTCGGCACCCGCGAACGGGACTATCCGGGAGCGACGGGTTTTGGAGCCGGAAAGGCCAATGCCGGTGCGCTTGTCAAACAGCTTGAGGCCTGTTTCGCCCTGACGTCGACGCGCGCTGAGGAGTTGGTGCACCGCTACGGGGCCGTCGCCGAGCAGGTCGCGGCCTTCTGCGCCGAAACGACCGACGCGCCGTTGGAACACCTTGCGGAATTCACCCGTAACGAAATCCGCTGGCTCATCGAGGAACGGGCGGCGCTGGGCCTCGACGACCTCATCCTTCGGCGCACGCAGATCGCCCTCGACGGCGATTGCAGCGAACCGCTGCTGCGCGAACTGGCCTTCCTTCTTGCGCAAGTGCGCGGGAAACCGGCATCGTGGGCGGATTGTGAGATCGAGCGTTGTCTGGCGATGCCCTCGCTTCTTTGCAGCGCTGGCCGACCGGCCTCTCTCAAGGAGAGGCGTCGTGGCTGATCTCTTTCTTTCCATCGATGCCGGCGGTACGGCCGTCAAGGCGGCGGTTTTCGACGCCGAAGGGCGGCTTGTCGCCTCGCGAGCGATCGACATCGTCACGATCCACCGGGACAACGGCTGGGTGGAACGCGAGCCGGAGGCGTTCTGGCGCGGTACAGCGAAGGCGATCCGCGAACTGACCGCCCGAGATATCGATGCCGAGCGCATCGCCGCCGTTGCCTGCACGGGTTTCGGCAATGGCGTGTTCCTCGTCGACGGGAACGGCAGGGCAACGCGCGACGGTATCGTCTCGGTCGATCACCGGGCACAGCCGATTGTTGCCGAGTTCCTGCGCGACGGTACCGCTGGCCGGATCGAGGCGATTACGGGACATCAGATCTGGGGCGGGCAGACGCTGATGCAACTGGTCTGGCTCACCCGCAACGAGCCGGCTGTTGTCGCGCGCACCCGCTGGGCTTTGGCCTGCAAGGACTATCTGCGCATGCGCCTCACCGGAGTCGCTTCGACCGATCCGACGGATGCGAGCGGCGGTGGCCTCTTCGACCTCGAGCAGGGCGGTTACAGCAACACGCTGTTTGAGGTTGCCGGCATTGGCGTGTTCGCCGACCGAATGCCGCCGGTGATTCAGAATTCCGGTATTGCCGGCCTTGTCAGCCGCGTGGCGGCCGAGGAGACCGGGCTTCGGGAGGGAACGCCTGTCGCTGCGGCGATGATGGATGTGAGCGCCTGCGTGCTCGGCGCTGGTTCGGTCGGCGCGGAGACGCTGACCATGATTGCCGGTACCTGGTCGATCAATGGTCTGGAGACCGACCGGCCGATCAGCCGTCGACCGCCGATTCTGAACATGATCCATCGCGACCGGACCTGTCGATTGCTCGCCGACGGCAGCCCGACATCGGCGGCCAATCTCAACTGGTTCCTATCGCGGGCGATGGGCGGCCAGGTCAATCTCTCGCAGGCGAATGGCCTGGTGGAGAACAGCCCGGTTGAGGCGCCGCGCTGCCATTTCATGCCCTTTGTCAGCGGTCCCGCGCCGCGTCGAGGCGCATTTGTCGGCATGACCAATGTCGATGACCAGGGCTCCATGCTGCGGGCGATCTTCGAAGGGGTTGCCTTCCAGCATCGGCGGCACGGCGCCAATGTCGTGAACTATGTCGCGCCGCAGGCTCCGAGCAGGATCCGTCTCGCCGGCGGAGCCTCGAAGAGCGCGGTCTGGACCCGGATCTTCGCCGATGTTTGCGGCCTTCCGGTCGAGGTGCCGGAGGGGGACGAAATCGGCGCGCTGGGGGCTGCCATGTGCGCTGCCGTCGCCACCGGCCATCACCCCGATCTCGCCTTCGCGGCCCGAGCCATGTGCCGCGTGGAACGAACCGCGGAGCCGCGTGGCGGCCTGCGATCCTACTACGACGACAGATACGGCGAATATCTTCGCCTCGATCACCGGTTGGCCCATCTGTTCGATGGGTCGGCCAAAGCGGAAGCCCAACAGTCCTTGGAGGAGGAACAAACATGCGACTGAAACACATGCTTCTCATATCTGCCAGCCTGATCGCCCTGCCGGGCATGGTGCGCGCGGACGACGACGCCTGCGTCGGCAAGGTGGCGCAGATCAATGTCATCGCCCAGGGCATGCCCTCGGTGACCGAGCTCGACAAATACCTCGGCGAGTTCAATGAAAAGTGGAAGACCACCGTGAAGATCAATCTTCTCGGCGAGAACGAGCGCCGCGCCAAGGCCCGTCTCGATGCGTCGACCGGCGCGGGCGCCTACCAGGTCTATTATGTCGACGAAGCCAATACGCCGGAATATGCATCCGCCGGCTGGATCTATCCGCTCGCCGAGGTTCTGCCGACGGAATACGACATGTCGGATTTCCGCGTCGACCTGAGCAATGTCGCGACCTATGACGGCACGCAGTATTTCGCGCCGCTGGTCGGCGGCGGCGATATCCTGATGTACCGCAAGGATGTCCTCGAGAAAGCCGGCCTAGAGCCACCGAAGACTCTGGACGAACTGGTTGCCGGCATCAAGAAGGTCAACGATCCCACTAATAAGCTCTATGGCTGGGCGGCGCGCGGTCAGCGCGGCTCCGGCATGAATGTCTGGCGCTGGACCCCGTTCTTCCGCGGCATGGGCGGCGAGTGGCTGGATGACGCTGGCCAGCCGGCCTTCAATTCCGAAAAGGGCGTGGAAGCGACCGAGCTCTATCTAGACCTGATGCAATATTCGCCGCCGGGTGTGGGTACCTTCAACTGGTCGGACTCCGTCGAAGCTTTCCGGGGAGGCCAGGTCGCCTATCTGATCGAGTCCGACGTCTTCGGTCCGTGGATGGAAGATCCAGAAAAGTCCACGGTGAAGGGGAACGTCGGCTACATGCCGCCGCCGGAACCGCTCGGCTCGGCTGGTTGGGCGCATGGCCTCGCCGTCTCCAAATCGGGTGCGAAGGACGACTGCACGAAGAAGATCGCCGGTGATTTCGTCGGCTGGGCGACCTCCAAGGAAATGGAGGCCCATCGTCTCGCCGACGGCATCGCCTCCGATATCGGCCGTCAGTCGACGTTGAAGAGCGACGCCTTCAAGAAGGCAGTGCCGGCCGAATATATCGAGGCACTGCTGGCGACGGGATCGCGGACCAAGCTGCTGATCATGGCCAGCCCCGCCTGGCCGGAAATCGGCGACAATCTCGGTCTGGTACTGGAAGAGATATTCACCGGAACCCGCAAGGATGTCCAGGAAGGTCTCGATGAAGCCGCCTTCCAGGCGGAGGACGCGTTGCGCCGCGTGAAGTGAGCCGACTGGAGCGGCCGGGGCTCGACGCCGCCGGCCGCTCGATCTCGCACGGAAGAACAGCTTATGAACAATCGACGTTTCGTATTCTGGACCCTGACGCCGGGGCTTGCGATCCTCGCGATGCTGGCGCTCGTCTCCATCGCCGGGGCGCTGTATTTCTCGGTCATGGATCGGTCCCTGCGGTACGCGGACTACGACTTCGCGGGGCTTTACAACTATCACCGGCTACTCGCCGACCGGCGGTTCCTCAATGCATTGCGCATCTCCGTGATCTGGGAGGTCGTGACCGTCGTCGGAGCGCTCGCGGTCGCGACCTTGCTGTCGGTGATGATTTTCGAGACCGTGAGGTCCTTGTGGTTGCGCAACCTGATCTGCCTGGCCTTTCTGGCGCCGGTGCTGTTGCCGCGCGTCGCTGCGGCTTTCATCTGGCGGTTTCTCTATTCGCCTTCGCTCGGCCTCATCAACTATCTCGCCAGCCTTGTCGGGATCGGGCCGATCGAATTCCTCGCCGATCCTTCGCTGGCGCTGATTTCGGTCGCCGTTGTCGACATCTGGCAATGGGGGCTGTTCTTCACGGTCATCATGTTGAAGCTGCTCGAAACCCTGCCGAAGGATCCGGTCGAGGCCGCCCAACTAGACAATGCCCGGACTTGGGAGATCCACGCCTTCGTGACCTTGCCGATGCTCAAGGGGCCGATCATCAGCCTCGCCTTGGTCAAGGCGGTGGAATCGCTGCGCTCGTTCGACCTGATCTATGTCATGACCGGCGGCGGCCCCGGAACGACCACCGAAACCCTTGATCTCTACGCCTATCAGGCCGGCATCAATCTTGGCGGTCGCATTTCTTATGCCTCGGCGATGTCGATCCTGTTGCTGCTGTTGACGACGATCGTCTTCACGCTCGTCTGGAGAGGAATCCGCAAATGGTCAGTTTGATCCGCCGTTGGCTCTCCGGCCTGCTCCTCGCCGCGATGGTCTTCGTCGCCCTGACGCCGATCCTGTGGACGGTGCTCGGCTCATTCAAGCGGCTGCGGGATATCGTGACGCCGGTGCCGAAGCTGTTCTTCTCGCCTACGCTCGAGAATTTCGCGATCATCCTGCAGAATCCCTCGATCCGCGAGGGGCTAGGTCACTCTGTCATCGTCGTCGGTGCCTCTGTGCTGCTCGGCGCCGTGCTCGGGGTCCCGGCCGCCTATTCGCTGGCGCGGCATGTCCAGCGGCTGAAAGGCGACTTTCAGTTCTTCGTGCTCTCGCTGCGCTTCATGCCGCCAGTTGCAATCGCGATCCCTTTTATCGTGATCTATCTCGATCTCGGACTTTATGACACGCTGGCAGGTCTTATCCTGGTCTACCTGATGACAACGATCTCGACCGTCATCTGGCTGTCGGTCCCCGCCTTCGAGCGCGTCCCGAAGGAGATCGAGGAGGCGGCCGCGATGGAGGGTTGCGGTCCGGGCGAGATCTTCGTGAAATTCGCCCTGCCGATCGCAGCGCCCTCGCTGTTTGGCGCGCTGGTCTTCACTTTCGTGCTCGTCTGGAACGAACTGCTCCTCGCGCTCACGCTCGCCGCCGACAACGCGACGCTTCCCGTTGTGGCGGCCTCCATCACCTCGCTCGGCAAAGAAGTTCCGTGGGGGGTCATCAATGCCTCCACAGTCATTCTCGTTCTGCCCCCGCTGGTCTTCATCGGTCTGTTGATGAGTTTCATCAACCGCATGATGAAACCCGGACGGCGATAAGAAAGGTCATCATGGCGAACATTAGATGCGTCAATATCTGCAAGTCGTATGGCGGTCTCCGCGTCATCGAGAACCTGAACCTTGACATCAATGATCACGAATTCGTCGTGTTCCTGGGGCCGTCCGGCTGCGGCAAGTCGACCATGCTGCGCATGATTGCGGGCCTGGAGGAGATTTCCGACGGTACGGTCAGCATCGGCGACCGGGACGTGACACACCTGCCGCCGGGCGAGCGCGGCGTGGCGATGGTGTTCCAGTCCTATGCGCTCTATCCGCACATGTCCGTGCGCGATAACATTGCCTTCGGCCTTCGCCGGCAAAAGGTTCCCGAGGCGGAGATCGACCGACGTTTGGTCCAGGTCACGGCACTTCTCGGCCTTGAACCCTATCTCGACCGCAAGCCCAAGAACCTTTCGGGTGGGCAGCAGCAGCGGGTAGCTATGGCGCGTGCGATGATCAAGACACCGAAGCTGTTCCTGTTCGACGAGCCGCTGTCCAATCTCGACGCCAAGCTGCGCGAGAAGCTCAGGACCGAGATCCGGCGGATACATCTCGACTTGAAGACGACGACGATCTTCGTGACCCATGACCAGCTCGAGGCCATGACGATCGCCGACCGGATCGTGCTGATGCGGGCCGGCGCGATCGAACAGCAGGGTACGCCGTCGGAGATCTTCGATCGGCCGGCAACGCGTTTCGTCGCCGATTTCATCGGTTCTCCGACGATGAACTTCCGCGACTTCGAGGTACGCCGGACGGGCGAGGCCGCCGAACTCGTCTCGGGTTCGATGCGACTCAAGCTGCCGGCCGGCGATTTCGACGGACTGGACGACGGGCGGCTGGTGGAAGTCGGGTTAAGGCCATCCAAGATGGATATCGCCGGAGATGGCGACGCCAACGTGATCAGCGGAACGGTGATCTTGGTGGAAAACATGGGTAGCGACGGGCAGGTCATCGCCGATGTCGACGGACAGGAAATGTCCTTCGTTACCAAGGCTTTCCGGACGCTGCAGCCCGGCCAACCCGTCCGTTTCTCGATCGAGTCGGCGAGCATCCACGTGTTCTCGAAGGAGAACGGACGCTCGCTGCGCCGCGCCTGATGTGAAGGGAATGACGATGACACGCTACGACGACAAGATCGGCCGCATCCGGGCCGGGCGCTACGGCAAGGGCGATTTCGTGATCGCCGACGCCAAGGATGCCGACATGTCCGGCGGTATCATGACGACTGGTTTGCGCCGAGATGATGACGGCGTGCCGACCGGCAGCCGCACCCGGCTGGAATTCATCGCCGAGATCGAGACGCTGATCCGTCAGGATATTGTCGATATCATGCTGACCTCCGCCTCCAACATGGAGCTGCTGCGACAGCGTGGCGCCTTTGCCGGAAGCCTGGTCAAGCCGGCCATCCGAGCCAATGACGCGACCGATGTCTGGGGCGTAATCCGGGGTGGGCGCTATCGCGACACGCCTTCCAGGCCTTTCCGTTCGGTCGAACTTGCTCTCGCCCAGGCGGAACTTTGCCTCTATTCAATCACCTTCAACAATGACGCGGACGCCGATCTCGCAGCGCTTCGCGCCTTCGCGGACTTCCGGCGGGAGGCTCGCGCGGCCGGCAAGAAATACTTCCTCGAAGTGTTCAATCCCAATGCGCAGGCTGGCTTTTCCAGCGCCGAGACCGGTGCCTTCGTTAACGATTGCATCGTGCGCTCGCTGGCTGGGCTGACAACCGGCGAACGACCGGAGTTCCTGAAAGTCGCCTATAACGGTGCGCGCGCGATGGAAGAGCTTGCCACCTATGATCCGTCGATCGTTGTCGGGGTGCTAGGTGGAGGTTCGGGAACTCACCGTGATACCTTCGAGTTGGTTGCCCAAGCGGAGAAATATGGTGCGCGACTCGCGCTTTTCGGCCGCAAGATCAATTCGGCGGAGCACCAGCCCTCGATCATCTCCTGGTTGCGTCGAGTCGCCGATGGTGATGCCTCTTCAAGCGAGGCGGTGCGCGGCTATCACGGCGATCTCCTGGCGCTCGGTCTCAGGCCAGACAGGGCTCTTGACGACGATCTGGTTATCACTGAAGAGGTATTGAACGCGGCAATCGTCAATTGAAGACCGCAGGCAGGTAAACCAATGCAGCGACACCAGCATCCCTCGAACAAGATCATCGCCGAAGTCGCGTGGATGTATTATGTCCGAAACCTCAACCAAGGGGAGATCGCGGAGGCGCTTTCCCTCTCGCGGCCCACGGTGATAAGCTATTTGAAGCTTGCCAAGGAACGTAACATCGTCTGTATCCAGGTGGCGCCCGAGCACTACCGGATGAACCAGACCGCGGATGCGCTCAAGGAAAAATACGGGCTGAAAACCGTGCACGTGGTGCCATCCGACGGATTGAACGGCGAGACGCTGACGCGCGCCGTCTGCGAGGTCGCCGCCTATCATCTGCCGAATTTCCTCACCGAGGGCGATGTTCTCGGCGTTTCCTGGGGGCAGACGGTCCATTTCGTGTCGGAACTCGTGCCGAACTGGCCGATCGCCAACGTGACCGTGCGCCAGCTTCTGGGGTCTCTCGCCAATCCTTTGCTCAGTACATCGGAGAGCTGCAGCACTGAAATCGCCCGCCGGCTGGACGCGGAGTGCATCACCTTCAATGCGCCGGCGGTAGTATCGAGCGTCGGGCTGGCTGCGGCATTGCGGGAGGAGCCGATCATTCGCGAGCAGCTCGAAGGCCTGCACAAGTGTAACAAGTCCTTGTTTTCCCTCAGCCCGTGCACCCCAGATACCCATGTCGTGCAGTTCAAGATCGCCACCGTCGACGAGGTCGAGGACTATCGGTTGCGCGGCGCCGTCGGCATCATCGCCGGACGTTTCATCGATGCGGACGGTCAAGCCGTGCTGGGCGAACTCGACGAGCGTCTGATAGGCGCCGATCATAGCCTCCTGCGGCACATGGAAGGTCTGCTGGTGGTCAGCGGCAGCTTCAAGCGCGATGCCACCCGGGCCGCGCTTCGCGGCGGGTTCGCCGATCATCTTGTGACCGACATGGAGCTCGCCAAACTGCTGCTGGCCGAAGAAACGCCGTAACCCGTTTCCCGCTGGCCGCGTCGTAGGCCGCTATATCGGCGGCATTAATGTTTTATTATTTGGAAACAGAGTTTTTTCTGCCCGGCGCCGGGCTAAGGCTCGGCCGGCAAGGCCTAGGCGTTCGATCGTGTCGATCGCAGGCAGAAGAGCTCCGCGTTCGCGAAACGCGGCGACAGTCGAACTGGCTATCGCAGCACCGTCGTCGGACATGGTCGCCGCTTGAATTGCCGTCAATAGCGCGGCGCGGCGATCTTGCAGCGTCGCGCTTCTCGTACCCAGATACACCATTAGCAGCGTCATATGATCGCCGACGGGTTTCTTCACGGCGTGCATAGCGGGCAAATTCGTCTGGAGCGGCGCCGATCTGATCAGCAACATACTTCAGCATGGCACGAGGCGGAGTTTCTTCTGCTCGAAGCGCTCGATCCTGGTGTCGCATTAGACATAGCTGGATGGCAAAGCCGAGCCGGTTGTGATTACGTCTCCGCAGCTCGATCCCCAGGCGATCCGCCAATGACAACGAAGAGTGGCGGATTAAGCTATCCTCGTCGATTGGGATAACCGAACTCTCTCTCCACGGCATCGACACCTCCCGCAAAGCGAAAAGTGTTGCCTTCGGTGCTTCCAAGTGCGGGCTGTCTCTGAGCAGGAGACAGTCCTCGACAGGAATTTTCCGCAATGCCTGCCTCGCCCTTTGCGCGTTACTCCAGACAGAAAGGGTTCGAGATATTCGCTTGTGCGGAAGCTTATGTTTCTCCATAGTTTTAAATACATGGCAGGTTTCGGAAATGCGCAGCAAAAAACAGTCTTTCAAATTCTCCGGCTTCCTACTGACGCGCGCCCTGCCAATATTAGCTTTGACCGGTTGTATCGGCCTTGGCGTTTTGGGGCTCTTGATTTGGGCCGGCCACGAGGCTGATCGCGTCTCGTACGATCGGCAGGCAAATCTGGCTCAACTCGTTGTTTCTCAGCTGCGTTCCAAAGTCGCGCACAATCAGGAAAGTGTCACTGTCTGGGACGATGCCGTCGAGCGGGTGCGCGCGCGTGACAGCGCCTGGATGGATGGTAACCTCGGGGCCTGGATGCATGAATATTTCGGCCTCGATCAGGCTTATGTTCTCGATCCGGCGAACCAGGCTGTTTACGCCTTTGCCGATGGCGGAACGGCCGCTCCGGATGCGTTCAGCGTAGCCGAAGACGAAGCCCTGCCTTTGGTTCTTGCTCTTCGCGACAAGCTTCGGGCCGGCGATGACAGCCAGATCAGCGATACCGTGCTCACGCCGGGCGTATCCGATCTGGCGGTCATCCAGGGGCGTCCCGCTGTCGTCAGCGTCAAGCCAATTGTTTCCGACACCGGTGATATCCAGCAAACGCCCGGCGAGGAAGCCGTTCACGTCGCTGTCCGCTTTCTCGACGGAAGCCTGATCGAGGAGTTGAAGACTGACTACCTGTTCGAAGACCTGCGTTTTTCATGGTCGGCGAGCGATGAACCGCACTATTCCAGCCTGCCGTTCTACAAGGCTGACGGATCCGTTTTGGGCTACATGGTCTGGCATCCCCATCACCCGGGGGAAACGATGCTATCAAGGCTTATTCCGGTTTTGTCCGCTGTGATCGGCTTGGCGCTTTGCGCGATCGCCTTCTCTTTGCTCTTGTACCACAACCGCTCGAAAGAGCTGGAGGCCAGTGAGGAGCAGATCCGCTACCTGGCGCTCCACGATCCGTTGACCGAACTTCCCAACAGAAATTACTTCAACGAGTATGTCGATGTCGAGTTGGCCAAGGGAGGGGGCAGCGCTCTTCTGTTTCTCGATCTGGATCGGTTCAAGCAGGTCAATGATACGCTCGGACATCCCTCGGGCGACGCTTTGATTCGCGAGTTTGGCCAACGTTTGAAGGCTATCGTACGCCAGGGTGATGTCGTTGCCCGCGTCGGCGGAGACGAGTTTACCGTGATGCTCAGGGGAAAGGCCAGCGTGAGGGACGTCGACGTTATCTGTCAGCGCATCGTTGATTCTGCTCGCCGTCCTTTTGTACTCGGCGGCCAGGAGGTCTTTGTTGGAGTCAGTGTTGGGGTAGCGCTGGCGCCGCGCGATGGCAGCGACCGGGTGAGCCTGCTTCGCAGAGCTGATGTCGCCTTGTACTTTTCCAAGAATTCCGGCCGCAGTCGGTATACGTTCTTTTCAGAGGACATGGACCAGTTGCTCATCAGGCGTCAGGAGATGGAGGGGGATATGCGTGTGGCCCTGAAGGCTGGCAACGAGTTTCAGGTTCACTACCAACCCATTATTTCCGCACGTGACCATCGGGTCAAAGGATACGAGGCGCTCCTTCGCTGGGAGCACCCTAAATTCGGCTCGATCTCGCCTGAGCTGTTTATACCGATAGCTGAAGAAACCGGAATGATTGAAGCCGTCGGTGAGTTTGTTTTGCGGGAAGCCTGCAAAGCGGCAACTCAATGGCCAGGCAAGAGCATTGCGGTCAACGTGTCCGGCGTCGAGCTCCGCGACGAAGATTACGCCGCCAAAGTCAAAAAAATACTGTCATCCACCGGATTGTCGCCGCAAGCTCTTGAACTGGAGGTGACTGAAACAGCCGCCACCGATGAGGCTTCGGCCGTTGTCGCCAATCTCGACGCCCTGCGTGCAATAGGTGTGAAGATCGCGATTGATGATTTCGGGACTGGCTTCTCGTCGCTTGGTCGACTGCGAACCCTGAATGTCGATCGCATCAAGATCGACAGAAGTTTCGTCCAGGGGTTCGGCGAGAAGGCCGGTGATGAAGCCATAATCCGGGCTATTGTCGAACTGGCCCACGCGAGAGGCCTCAAGACGACCGCCGAAGGCGTTGAAACCTCGCTACAGGACGCAGGCCTTGTCAAGATTGGCTGTGACAGCCTGCAGGGCTTTCTCTATTCGAAGCCGGTTCCTCTTCGTGACATTGAGCACGTTTCCTCTCCCGCCGGCTCGCCTAGCTGAGAGCAAGCGTAGAGCTGCGGCCAAGGCACCAGCCGGATGCAACCGCGCAGTCGGAGCTGGTCAAGAAACTCGCTCTGCCGAGTTGGTGTCGCACACCGGCTAGGACGGATGCCGCCTGGGCTCCGCTCGTCCTCTCTCGTCGGCGCTTTCGCCGTCATTGGCCTCGAAGAGCTCTCGGGTTCGCACCGCCAACGAAATGCGGTGTGGACGATCATCATCGCCATTACGTACCATGAGCCTGCGAACGCTGTCGTGATAGTTGCTTCCCGCGACCGTGTCCAATCTTGTCAAATTCGTATGAAACACGCAGACTCGCTAAAATACCGGAGACACGACGAGCTATATCGCGAAAAGAAGGGAGTTGCGCATGCCTGTCGATCGCATTGAAGAGACAATTGCATGGCAGTCGGACAACCCTCACCTCAGCGGCAATTTCGCGCCGGTCGGCCGGGAAATCGACGCAAGCGCGCTTGAGGTGATCGAGGGGCGGATACCCGAAGAGCTTTCCGGCGCTTATATACGCAACGGGCCCAATCCCCGCTACGAGCCGGTGTCATACAACTATCCGCTCGAGGGCGATGGCATGCTGCATGCGGTCCGGTTTTCGGGCGGGCGGGCAAGCTATCACAACCGTTATGTGCGCACCCGCAGCTTCGAGATCGAGGATAAGGCAGGGCGTGGCGTTTACGGCGGGATCATGACGCCGCGCCCGATCGAACCTGGTCTGTTGGGCCCGCATGACGATCCGGATAACCCGTTCAAGGCCTCCGCCTTTATCGGCGTGATGCAGCATGGCGATCACCTTCTAGCGCTTGGCGAAGTCGAACCGGCATGGGAGATCGGGTCTAATCTGGAAACGCTCGGCCCATGGACCGCCGGCACGGACGAGCCGATTACGCTTGGCGCCCATAATCGGGTCCATCCGGTCACCGGCGATATGTTCGCGCTCAGCTACGATCTGATCTCCCCGACGGTGAGGATTCACCATATCGGACCGGATGGCATTCTTCGCCGTAGTTTTGATATTGCACTGGCCGCGCCCAGCATGATCCACGATTTTGTGCTGACCGAACGTCATATCGTGCTTTTGATCGGGCCCGCTGTGTTCGATATGGATGCGATGATGCAGGGCAAATCCTTCCTGCAATGGCGCGAGCAGCTTGGCACGCGCATTGCGGTGATGCCGCTCGACGGCGGCAGCGTGAAATGGTTCGAGGCCGAACCCTTTTTCGTGTTTCACTTCGCCAATGGTTTCGAGCGCGGCAGCGACATCGTGATCGACTATGTTCAGCATGAGAAGCTTTATGTCGGGTATGGAAAGCGCAACACTAAGCCGCCGACGCTGCGGCGGCTCGTGCTCGACACCGCCTCCGGTCGCGTACGCGGTCAGGCATGGTTCGACAAGGTTGCGGAGTTTCCTCGTATTGATGATCGCCGCACGGCCCTTGCGTCGCGCTATGTCTATGCGCCGACGCTGACGGAAGCGCTGACCGGCGGTAATGGCGCTTCCGGCACATTCAACTGTCTTCTGAGGATCGACACCGAAACCGGCGATGTGACCAGCCATGATTTCGGCAATCGGATTGCGGGCGAAGCGGTTTTCATTCCCAGGGGCGAAAGCGAGATATCGGGCTGGCTCGCCACCTATCTCTATGATCCTGAAACCGAAAGCAGTGAATTCGTCCTGCTCGACGCCGAAGGCATCGAGGATGGGCCCGTCCTTCGCCTGCGCCTGCCGCAGCGCGTGCCGCAAGGGCTCCACGGAGCCTGGATTCCGGCCTGAGGAAGGGTTGGACCCCGCTTGTTGTGAGCGGGATGAGAACCGGCCAAGCGGGAAGCACAAGGCCGGACATTAAGTTTTTGCATGATGCCCGATGCGCCGCAGTGCATCGAGCAGGCGTTCGCGGTGCCCACTTTATGTGAACCGGTAATATGAGTTCAAGGTTCTTAGGTGCGTTGTCATCTCCTTGCAGAGGCATGTCTAAAACACATAGCAGAACTGTCGCAGAGCCTTGTTGCCAGCAAGCAGAATAACCTTTAATTGGTATTTTAAATGCCAATTAAAGGTTATGGCGGATCATGCGACTGACGAGCTTTACGGATTACGGGCTGCGCGCCCTCATGCGGATGGCAAGCGATCCCGAACGGGTGTTCTCTACGGCGGAGATCGCCGAGGAGTTCAAGGTCTCCCGCAATCACCTGAACAAGATCATGCAGCGGCTTGCCCATCACGGCATCGTCGATACCCGCAGAGGAGCGGGCGGCGGGGCGATCCTCGCGCGCGCCTCATCCGAGATTGGCCTTGGCGAGATCATTCGGCTTCTCGAAGAGGGTCAGTCTCTCGTTGAGTGTTTTTCGCCGGACGGTGATTGCAGCGTCACGCCGGTCTGTCGCCTCAAACATACACTTGCCGCTGCCGAAGCGGCCTTTCTGGCCGAGTGTGATCGCAAGACGCTCGCCGACATTGCCCTGCCGGCAGAAAAGCCGGCAATTGCCTGACCAAAGGAGGCGCCTCATGTTTTCCTTCAACCAAAGAATGAACCACGCCCTCGCCGGGTTCCTCGGCTTGGGGACCGCCCTGGTCCCGATCTCGGCCTCCGCCCATGTGAAGTGGTTCGCGCCCTATATCGTCGACGCGGCGCCAGCACCGCTCATGCGCACGCTGAGCGATCCCTATTTCTGGACCGGGATCGTCCTGGTCCTGGTCTTTTTCATCGCCGCGCGGCTGATCGAGCGCAGCGCCGCCGGTACCGCCACGCTGGATGTCATGGACCGGGTGACCGATCCGCTGTGGCGGCATCTAGACGCCTTTATGCGCATCGTGGTTGCCGGGTTCTTCGTGGCGATTTTTGCCGTTGGCGGTATTTACCTGACGCCCGATCTGCAGACGCCCGCCGAATGGGTCAGTTGGCTGCAGCTGCTGATCGCCGCCGGCATCGTGTCGCGCAAGACCATGCCGCTTTCGGCGGCCGGCATCATCTTCCTGTGGGTTCTGGCGCTGCGCGATTACGAGTTTTTCCATCTGCTCGACTACCTGGCGCTTGGCGTCGCGGTCGCGGGCTATCTGGTGCTTGAAAGCTCCAACCGGCCGGAATGGCGCAAGCATCGCTTCGAGCTCTTGCGCTGGGGCGTGGCGATTGCGCTGATGTGGTCGAGCCTCGAAAAATTCGCCTATCCGGAATGGTTCTATCCGCTGGTGGTCGAAAAGCCCTTCCTGACCTTCGGCATTCCCCGCGACATGTTCATCCCGATGGCGGGCATCGCCGAATTCACAATGGGCTTCGGCCTGCTGGCGACGCCGCTCATTCGCAGGCTTTCGGCCATCGCGCTTTTCGTGATCTTCAATGCCGCCGTTTACCCCTTCGGGCGGATCGACCTTATCGGCCACGCGCTGATCATGGCCATCATCGTCGCCATCGCAGTCGACCATACTCGGGAGCTGCATTTCTGGGGCTGGATCCGGCGCTCGCTTGTCGGCGTTCCGCTCGGCCTTGCCTCGGCGCTGGTGATTTTCGCAACCGCCTATTGGGGCCTTCATGCCGCCTTCTTCGGCCCGGATGCGCAGACAATGGCGGAGCTGCGCACCGAACAGACCGAGATGGCGACCCACACCTTCTCGCTTGAGTACCCACACGGGCCGATCGCTTCCCCGGATATGAGCGGAGACGATAGCGGGCAGGGGACAGACGCCTCGGAAGCCGGCACGCTGACGGTTACCGAAGCCTATGAACAGTCGATGATGGGCATGCATGAAGAGATGATGGATGGCCTGCGCCACGACGATCCCGACGTTGCCTTCGTGCTCGGGATGATCCCGCACCACCAGGGCGCCATCGACATGGCCCGCATCCAGCTTGCCGCCGGGTCGGATCGCACCAACATGGCGCTGGCGCAGCATATCATAGCCGAGCAGCAGAAGGAGATCGAGGCCATGCGCGCTTGGCTGCGTCAGCGTGGCATCGAGACCGATTGATGCGCGAGGAGGCGGGCTTGTCCCGCTTTCTCCAACTGCAAGGCGTCACGACAATTGTGCAGGGCGCCTTGCCTCATGAGATGAGGACCATTCCGGTGAACCGAACACGAAGCCCTCAGGCGCCGGGTTTTCTGTATTTGGTGTCATCACTGAAGCTGTCCACTTGCAAAGATGGGCCAGCTAGCGACTGACAGGAGGCTGGTGGTTTCGCCATGCCAGGGCTGCCGACTTGGCGCATCCTTGCTGGAACCGGCTTGGCGAATGCGCGTTGATTTTCTTACATGCAACTGAAGGAAGCGAGCACAATGAACAGCCCCATTCGCACGCTGGTCGGGGAATATGGATGGATCCACCTTTCCCTCGGCCTTCTCGGCAATATCGGCTTCTTCGTCGGGAGCATCTTCTTCCTGCCTTCGTTGGAGCAATACAAAACGCTGGGCGTCTGGCTCTTTATCGTCGGCTCCTTTTTCATGCTGATTGGCGCGGTGGGGCGCCTGCTCGTGGATGTGACCGACAAAACGTGATGGCCGACCACTGGGTTTCCTCCGGCGCGCCGCGCCTCCATCGCCGCCGGCCCGGAAAACCGGGACTTCGGCGATCAAAGCCTCAATCATTTCTCAGCCGATCGGTGCGGCTGGAAAAGCTCAATTACCCGCCGCTTCGAGGTCGATCTTGCGGAAACGCAGTGAAAATGCTCGATCAAAGGCGCTTTCAGTCGACCTGATACAGTCACACGGCAAGGTCGGTGTCCCGCTGCAGCGCGGGGATGTGCTGGCGGAATTTCCCCATCACAGCACCCCAATGCAATGACCGACAACAGGATGTAGCGGCCGACCTTGGCGATCGTCACGAGAATCAGGACGCTCCAGATCGGCTCGCGAAGTACGCCGGCTGCCATGGTCAGGGCGTCGCCAACGAGCGGAGCCCAACTGAGAAGGAGGCTCCAGCGGCCCCATCGATGATACCAGCCCGATGCCCGGTCGAGAGGCTTTTCGCTAACCGGGAACCATCGCCGTCGCCGGTATCGCTCGATCCAGCGTCCGAGTGCCCAGTTGACGGCGGAGCCGAGCACGTTGCCGATCGTGGCGACGACAATCAGCAGGACAGGCGATTGCTTGCCGAGAACCAGCAAGCCGACCAAGGCGGCCTCCCACTGGGCAGGCAGGATTGTTGCAGCGACGAACGCAATTGCGAAAAGCCCGGCTAGTGAGAACAACGCATCCGTTGCCGGATCCGGACCAGTGGTTCGTGTGTGAATGCTGCATTGTGTGGCCTCCTGATGATGCCGGTCTTCCACAATATGGTCCTTCCAGCAACTGGAAGGTCAAGTTCAGTGATGCAGGTCTGGTGAACGTAGGGCCTTTTCCTCTTCCGGCGACTGCAGGTTTTCAGATTGCCGCGGCGACAGCTGAAGGCGTAAAGCCATCGCCGAACATTTCAGAGTGATTTGATCCAACCAGACATTTCCCGTCGGCGAAACGCAATGCGATGGACGACGATGAGGGGGTGGCCTTCCGACCAAGGAATTACTAACCGCCGCGATCCTCTGAGCCCCTGTTTTGTTTACGAAATACGTGAGACCTAAGAGGTCGGCGGTCCCACTTCCTTTAAGACCTTGATGCTGTTCATCAAAACGGGCTTCGCCACGTCGATATCCGGGCGATGGTTCCAAAGGCGGTTTGTGCCCCATTCCGGTCGTCGCGGGCTGGATCGGTTGCTCGGCAACGGGACGCCCGCTCGATGACATCTGGTCTGGAAGGGGACGAGCTTGTCACTCTTCGCGTGGAAATGCGGCGCGCCAGCGTTCGCGGAAAATTTCCCGCTTCTGCCTGTCGAGCGCGATCAGAAGCGTCGGAGAAAGCGGGATCAGGCGTTCGTTGGACTGCGCGGTTTCCGGTCGTTCGAGCGGCGAACCATCGTCATCGTCCAGCCGGACGAGGAGCAGCGCCTTCTCGAGCGCTTCGCGGCCAGCGCGCGAAAGAAGGTAATCGAGAAATTCTGCGGCGAGCTGTTTCGAGGCGGCATCACGCGGTATCATCGCGCCGCGCGAAAGCATGAGCGTGTAGTCGCTGGGCGCGACGATGCCGAGCCGCGGGTCTTTCTCGGCGCGTGCCAGCGCATAGGACCCAAGAATATTGTAGGCAATGAGGTACTTGCCCTCAATCACCGCATCGATGATTTCGGCGGAACAGCAGGTCGCGACCGCGCCGCTGCGGCCGAAGGATTCCATGAGGCCGCCGAAGGTGGTTGCCTCGAGCGAATCGGCAAAAGCCAGGAGATAGCCGAGCCCTGATGTCTCGATATCATAGGTCGCCAACCGCTCCCGATAGCGGCTGTTTTCGGGGCGCAGCAGATCGAGAAGGTCGAAACGCGATCGCGGGACATCCATGGCGGGCACAAGTTCGGCGTTATAGACCATCACCGCAGGCTCGCGCGAGATACCCCAGAGTTGGTCGCGCCATCTGAGTTCGCTTGGAAGCGATGCGGTCAGTTCGGAGCGGTAAGTCGCGGCGCAGCCGTCATTGACCAGCCGCACCATCTGGTCGACCGCAGAGCTGATGACGATGTCGGCGCCGGCGCTTGCCTCGGCGCAGTCCCTGGCCGCAAGCTCGTAGAGATCGTTGGAGCCCCACTGTTCGTATTCGATCCTGAGGTTCGGCTTTCCCGCCAGGTAGCCCTCGAGCACCGGCTTCATGACCGTAAGGTCCGTGGTCGAGTGTATGATGAGCGGTTTTGCGGTGGGCGGACCGAATGATTCGGACAGTTCCTGCGCTGCGGCGGAAGAAGACCAGACCAGGAAAAGAACACAAGCGAGATAGCGCATGTCGTTATCCGTCTTTGGGCAGGTCGAGGGCGGCCTCGAAGCCGCCGCCGATGGCATGAAACGTTATCCATCCGGCGTGGCTTGCGGCGACCGCATGGGCAATCGCCAGCCCGAGACCGCCGCTTGCCTTGCTTTGATCGCCGGCAAAACGCTTGCCAGGCTCGTCGAGAATCTCCGCGGGCGGACCGTCGCCCCGGTCATAGACGAACAGGATCGCGCGGTCGCCGCTGCGCACACCGATCCGCACCGGCGGGCGCCCGTGATTGAGGGCATTGCCGAGCAGGTTCTTGGCCGCCTCGGCAAGCGACATCATGTCGCCGCGGACCGTCACAGGAGAATCCGGAAGGTCAAGGGAGACCGCATACTCTTTCCCGAAAGCACCCGGCTCGTTCGCCTCGAAGGCCTCGATCGCGACATCGCGGAGATCAACGAGTGCGCGGGGGGCCGTATCCGCGCGATGTATGATCATTGCGTGGTTCAGCATCTGGTCCAGCAGATGGCTGAGGCTCACGGCGCGATCATGAATGCGGGCCACCATTTTTTCCCGGCGCGCGGCATCGGGCTCTTCCGTCGCCAACTGGGCTTGCGCGCGAATGGCCGCAACGGGCGTGCGAAGCTGGTGCGCGGCATCGCCGATCAGGTTTCGGTTGGTTGTCATCTGATGGTCGAGGCGCGCCATGAATCCGTTCAGCGACTCGACGAGCGTTGCGACCTCGGACGGGGCGGACAGATCGATGGGGGTCAGGTCTGTCGGGTCGCGTCGCCTGAGCGCGAAGCCGATCCGCGGCAGAGGCAGAAGCGCGGAGCGCATCACCAGCCACGCAAAGAACGCCATGGCCGCGCCGGCCGCGCCCAGAACGATGAGCGCGTTCTGCGCGATATCACGGGCCAGTTCCGTGCGCGCCTTCAACGTCTGACCAACGATGACCTGCACCGGTCCTGAAAAACTGCGTTCCGCAAACCGGCGCACAAGACTGACATAGCGCGCTTTCTCGCTCCCGAACGCCCCGTCATAAAATACGAGATCGCCCTCCTCCCGGGGCAAGGGCGCGGTATCATAACCGGTTATTGTCTGACCGTCCGGGCCGACGATGCGGTAGCTGATGCGGTCATCGGGCGCGAGTGCCAGCAGTTCGAACGCCGAGACCGGCATATCGACCAGTGCTGCGCCGTCGCGAACCGTGATGGATTCCGCGATGTCGCTCGCCGCGCCGACAAGCAGCCGATCATAGGCCTCGCGCGCGGCCTGGCGACCATAGGCAAGTGCTGCCACCAGCACCATCGCGCCGCCGACGGCCAGGACAGCGGCCATCGCGAGCGCGACACGGCTCTTGAGTGACAGTGTTCCGCGCAAACCGGCCGTCTTATTCATCCCGGACATCCAGCCGGTATCCAAGACCGCGATGCGTCTCTATCGCAACGCCGGCGCCCGCCAGCTTTTTGCGCAGCCGGGCGATGTAAAGCTCCACCGTATTCAGGCCGACATCCGCGTTGTCGAGCGAAAACAGACCATCGAAAAGACGTTCCTTCGACATGATCTGACCGCGATGGGCCGCGAGAAGATTGAGCAGCGCCATTTCGCGGCGGGTCATGCTGACGAGATCGCCATCGCATCGCACGGTCTGTCCGGCCGTGTCGATCACCAGCCGGCCCAGCGAAAGCTGGCTGTCGGCCAGGCCACGATTGCGGCGCGTCAGCACCCGCAGTCGCGCCTCCAGTTCGCGCAGGTCGAATGGCTTGACCAGATAGTCGTCCGCCCCTTCATCCAGCGCGCCGACGCGGGACGAAACGTCGAAGCGCGCCGTCAGCATCAGCACAGGCGTGTGGTTGCCGCCACGGCGCAGGCTGCGCAGGAAGCCACGACCGTCTCCGTCCGGCAGGTTGATGTCGAGCACGAGCACGTCGAAAGCCTGCGCCTTGAGAAAGGCCGAAGCATGGGCGATGTCGCCAGCGATGTCGCAGACAAAGCCCGCCCGCGCCAGGCTCGCCGCTATGGCCTCGGCGACATCCGCCGCATCCTCCACGATCAGTACCCGCATTTCGTTTCGCTGCTCCTCCCGGAGTTACACTATACCCGCCTCCGCCGAGGCGAAAGTCTCACTGGCCAGCAATGACAGGTTGATGACAGCTTGTGCTGGTAGGGTGAGACGATCGGGCAGACATAAACGATGTCCGGGTATGCTTTTTGGAGGAGAAATCATGAACTTTTTGATTCCCGGGCGCAGCCTACTGGTTGCCGCCGCACTTACCCTTGCACCCTTCGTGGCGACCGCGCAGGATTTCACACCCGAAAATCCCGAATGTATCGCTCCCGCCAATCCCGGCGGCGGCTGGGATTTCACCTGCCGGCAGGTGGGCAAGACCATGCAGGATCTCGATATCATCCCGTCCACCATGCAGGTTGTGAACCTTTCGGGCGGCGGTGGCGGCGTGGCCTTTGCCGAAGTCGTGAACAAGCGGAATGACGACAACGACCTCATTGTCGCTGCCTCATCCGCGACGGCCACGCGCCTCGCGCAGAATGCGTTTCCGGGCAACACGATGGACCAGGTGCGCTGGATCGGCGCCGTCGGCGCCGACTACGGCGTCATTGCGGTCGCTGCCGACAGCGACATCGATACGCTTCCGCAACTGATGGATCAGATCAAGGAAGATCCGACCTCGGTCGCGATCGGCGGCGGTTCGGCCGTGGGCGGCTGGGATCACCTCAAGGTGCTGATCGCGGCGCAGAAGGCCGGCATCGAGGACGTGCGCAAGGTCAAGTACATCGCGTTTGCCGGTGGCGGCGAAGCCGTCACGCAGCTCCTTGCCGGTTCGCTTCAGGCCTTTACCGGTGATCTGTCCGAAGCCAAGGGCTTCGTCGAATCCGGCGACATCAAGGTGCTTGCCGTCCTGGCCCCCGAACGCCTCAGCGGCGAATTCGCCGAATTCCCGACCGCAAGGGAGCAGGGCATCGACGCGATCGGCGCCAACTGGCGCGGTTTTTACGGCCCGGGCAAGATGAGCGACGCAGCGTACAATTACTGGGTCGAGGCAGTGGGCACGCTCTACGGCTCCGATGAATGGAAAGCCGTGATGGAACGGAACGGGCTTGCCCCGCTCGACCTGCAGGGCGAGGAATTCCAGCAGTTCGTGGCTGAATCGGTGCAGAACATTACCGACCTGTCGAAACAGATCGGCATCCTGCAGTAACCGTCCGCAATACCGGAAAAGCGCCCTCGCACGCCGCTGCGGGGGCCTGACAGTATCAATGTTTATTGTGAGGATAGAATGAGCGATCGCATTTTTGGCGGGATCGGCTTCGTTATCGCCATCTTCTTCGCCTGGCAGGCCTCGATCATCCAGGAAAGCTTCCTGACCGACGCCGTCGGCCCGAAAGTCTTTCCCTACATCATCGCTGCCGTGATGGGCATTTCCTCGGTCTATTTCCTGGTCAAGCCGGACCCCGAGCCGCACTGGCCGCGCGCCGGACGACTTGCGGAGATCGGCCTGGCCGTGCTGGTTCTCGCCGCCTATGCCGAGCTGCTGCCGGTTGCCGGATTCGTGGTCGCCACGGCAATCGCCGCGGCCTACCTGACCTGGCGTCTCGGCTCGCGCCCGATTGAAAGTCTCATCATCGGCATCGCCACATCGGTCGGCATCTACATGATCTTCCACCTGGTTCTCGGTCTTTCCCTGGCCCGCGGCCCGTTCGGATTCTGAGGAGGAACCGATGGACACGATTTCTTCCCTCGCCGACGGCTTCGTGGTCGCCCTGACCTGGCAGAACCTCGCGCTTGCGCTGCTCGGCTGCTTTCTCGGCACGATCATGGGGGCGCTTCCCGGTCTGGGACCGTCGAATGGCGTCGCCATTCTTATCCCGCTCGCATTCACGCTCGGCCTCGGCGCCACGCCGTCGCTGATCTTGCTGACCTCGGTCTATTACGGCGCCATGTATGGCGGCCGAATCTCGTCGATCCTGCTGAACATTCCTGGCGACGAGCCCGCGATGATGACCTGTCTCGACGGTTATCCGATGGCCCAGCAGGGTCGGGCCGGCGAGGCGCTGGCGCTGTCCGGCATCGCCTCCTTCGTGGGTTCGTTTTTCGCCACATGGGGCCTCGTCCTTCTGGCGCCGCAGCTGGTCAAGGTGGCGCTGCTTTTCGGCCCGGCAGAATATTTCGCGCTGTTCACGCTGGCCTTCGCGACACTCGGCGGCATCTCGTCGACAAATCAGGCGAAGTCCGCATTTGCGGCGGCGCTGGGGCTTGCGCTGGCGATGATCGGCGTCGACACCCAGACCGGCGTGCCCCGCTTTACCTTCGGCGAGGTGCATCTCTATGACGGGATCGACTTCCTCGTCGCCATCGTCGGCCTGTTCGCCTTGTCGGAGGTCTTCGTCTTCCTGGAACATCGGGGCACCGATAGCGACATCTCCGCGAAGCCAAAGATGAAAATCGGCCGGATTACGCCGTCGTGGAAACTGATCCGTTCATGCACGCCGACCATGTTACGCACCACCGGGCTCGGCTTCATAGCCGGCGTCTTGCCGGGCGCGGGCGCCTCGCTCGGATCGTTTATCTCCTATTCGATGGAAAAGCGGCTGGTCGACCGCAAGGGCACGTTTGGCAAGGGCGATCCGCGCGGCGTGGCCGCGCCGGAAGCAGGCAACAACGCGGCCGCCGGTGGCGCGCTGGTGCCGATGCTGGCGCTGGGCGTCCCGGGCTCCGGAACAACCGCTGTGCTGCTGGCGGTTCTGCTGGCGCTCAACATTACGCCCGGTCCTCTGCTGTTCACGCAGAACCCGGACGTTGTCTGGGGCCTGATTGCGGCGCTGTTTATCGCCAACTTCATGCTGCTCGCCATGAACATACCCATGGTCGGGTTCTTCACGCGCCTGTTGCTGGTGCCGCCGCGCATCCTCATGCCGATCGTCGCCATGATCTCCTTCGTCGGGATCTACGGCATATCCGGCTCAAGCTTCGACCTGCTCGTCATGGTCGGTTTCGGCATCATGGGCTGGGTCCTGCGCAAGCTGGACGTGCCGCTTGTGCCGGTCATTCTCGGCACGCTTCTCGGAAACGAGATGGAGGTGAACTTCCGCCGCGCCGTGAATATCGCCAATGGCGACTACTTGACGCTCTTCGCTTCACCCCTGTCGATCACGCTGTGGGTCATCGCTATCGTCGGCTTCGTCCTGCCGATCTTCCTCGGCCGTCTGCGGCAGATGAAGAGAATGAGACTGGACGACGAAGGCGGCGTTCGGGACTGACGTGTCGCAATAGTGTGGCGGCGGATGGTCATGCAGGCTGTATGGCCATCCGCCGCCACGTCCGCAAGTCCTGGATCCCGATCAACGAGTTGGTGACTGCAATCGGGTTTCGTCCATGTAAAATCCGCTTCGGTTCGTTGGCAGCCCGAGAACGGAAATCCTCTTTACAACTTCATTTTCATGATCCCCGGCATAGTTCCCGAGCAGGTTGAGGCCGGAGGCCAGGAACGGCTGACGGTCAAAGGCGCGGTCGCGGATTTCTTCCTGCTCGAAGACCGCGCGCTTCAGCGAAAGAACATTGCCAAAACATACGAGCTAGGTGTGCATTCCCGCAGCCGCGGCCCGTTTCGATGATTATCCGCACCAGTTTTCAGGCGGCATGTGCCAGCGACAGTGTGGCACGAATGGCTATGGCGCTATGACCACGAGCGGCCCCGCCATCGCCGGAGTTGGCGCGCCGGAGGATCGGATCTGCCGGCGCTTCAGTCCTTCAGCACCACGAGACTGTCCGCCGCGGCAACGCCTTGTCCGTTCGCCAGCACGAAAAGTGGGTTGATCTCGGCCTCCTCGATGCCGGTCGAAGCCAGCTTGCTGAAACCGATGCCGCGCCCCGCGACAGCAGCGCGCCCGGAATGCCGCCGCTTTGCGAAGCGACCGAAATGCCGCCCTTGTGGATGTCGTCGCCTTCCAGCGCGCCGCTCGCCGACAGCACGATGCCGTGTGCCAGTCCGACCGTCCGATGGGTTGGCGATATTGCTCATCGACAATGACGGCATCGACAACAGTATGATCGATCTACCAAAGGGCATTCGCCCTCGTGCGAATGCCGGTTTCAATCGACATCAGCTCAAAGCGCACATCTAGGACATCAATGCCGTGATGAACTGCGGACCGGGGGAGGGGAATTTGTCGATCTGCTCGCGTGCCAGGCCTTCATCGGTGATGATGGTGTCGATGGCGTCGATTGCGGCTGTCTTGTGCAGGGCGCGTTCCATGAAGCGGCTGGAATCGGCCATCAGGATCACCTTGTTGGCGGCGGCGATCATGGCGCGCTTCAACTGGACCAACTCGAGCAGGGTTTCGGAGACGCATTGCTCGTCAATCGCGGCGGCGGACATGAAGAACAGGTCGCAGCGTATATCGGCGAGGAAACTCAGGCCCGGCTCACCGAGAAGGCTGAACGAGCCGAACCTGCATGCTCCGCCGGGCACGATCAGCTTGATGTTCGGCTTGTAGGTCAGCACCTGGGCGACATGGAGGTCGTTGGTGATGATGGTCAGCGGAATGTCGAGGCCGGCGATTTCTTCGGCGAGCAGATGACAGATCACAGCGCCGGTGTCGATCAGCAGGGCCTGATCGGGCTCGATGAAGCGCAGGGCCTCGCGCACGATCCCCTGTTTTTCCTCCAGCGCCGTGCGGCGCGCGAGATCTGTCGAAGGCTCGTAGGTCGCGCGCGAGCGGATGCTGACGGCGCCGCCATGGGTGCGTTTCACCAGCCCTTCGGAGGCCAGAAGGTCGAGGTCGCGCCGGATCGTCGACACGGAGATGCCGAACATGCGGGCCAGATCCTGGCTGGTGCCGGCCTGGTTGCTCTTGAACCAGTCCACCAGTTGCTGGCGGCGCTCGGCCGGCAGAAGTTCTTCGCTGTTGGTCTCTTCGTTCAATGTCCGGCCTTCGGGTCGTCGATAGTGGAGATGCGTGCAACGCCGCCATCAAAGGGCGTTGGGCAACCAAAGCACAATCTGCGGGAATATCGCAAGCAGGGCGGTACCGATACACAACAGCAGAAAGAACGGCAAGGCGGCGCGCACGGTCTTGCCGATGGTTTCGCCTGTCAGCGCCTGCAGGATGAAGAGGTTGAGGCCGACCGGCGGCGTCAGCGCGCTCATCTCGATCATGATGACGAGGTAGACGCCGAACCACAACGGATCAAACCCGGCATGCACGATCAGGGGCACGGCGATCGGAACGGTCATCACGGTCATCGACGTGCCGTCGAGGAACATGCCGAGGACGATATAGAGGACGGCGAGGATCAGCAGAACGCCATAGGGAGACAGGTTCATCGCGGCGATGCTTTCGGTAATCATCGTCGGCAGGTGCATATAGGCGATGGCAGATGACAGGAAGGCCGAGGCCGCGATCAGCATCAGGATCATCGAGGAGACCCGGATCGTGCTTTTCAGGCTGTCGATCATCAGTTGCCATGCGAACTGCCCTGTGACGAGCGTGATCACGATCGCGCCGAAAACGCCTACGGCGGCTGCCTCGGAAGGCGTTGCGACGCCGGTGTAGATCGCGCCCAGCACGATCGTCATCAAAACCAGGATGGGCACGAGATCAAGAAGGCCTCTCCAGATCACGCCCCACGAGACAGGCTCGCCATGAGGCGGCGCAACCGAGGGACGGATGAGCGAGACCAGCCCGATATAGCCGGAATAGAGTGCCGCCATCATCAGCCCCGGCAAAAGCCCGGCGGCGAAAAGCTTTGCGATCGAAACCTGGGCCAAAACGCCATAAACGATCATCGCGATAGAGGGCGGAATGAGCAGTCCGAAGCTTCCGGCGCCGGCAAGAGAACCGGATGCGAGCGAAACGTCATAGCCGCGCGCCTTCAATTCGGGAATGGTGATCTTGCCGACCGTGGCGGTTGTCGCCGTCGACGAGCCCGAGATCGCGGCGAAGATCGTGCAACCGATGACATTGGTGTGCAGCAGACCGCCGGGAATGCGCGAAACCAGCGGGGAGAGGCCGCGGAACAGACGGTTGGAAATGTCCGTGCGGAAAATGATGTCGCCCATCCAGATGAAAATCGGGATCGCGGCGAGTTCCCACGACACGGCGGAAGACGAGATGACCTTGGTGGCGATCGAGCCGATCCGGACCCAGTTGAAATCGAGCGCAAAATACATCGCACCGGCGCCGACCAGCATCAGGCCGGCAAAGATCCACGTTCCGGCGCCGAGGAAGATCACGAGCAGCAGCAGCAGCGTCAGGGCGGACATTGAAACGGACATGGCTTGCGTTCCTCAGCTAGAGCGTCAGCGCGCGCTCGTCGGCGTGGCCGACGGCCAGAAGTCGGAGGATCCGCACGAAAACCTGAAACGCGATCAGCGACAGGCCGATCAGGAAAAAGCTCTCGGGAATCCACATCGGGATGGGGAGGTAGGTTTCGGAGACGGTGCCCCGGCTCCAGTTCTTGAAAACGGACTTCCACTGGTACCAAGCCAGGAAAACCATCAACGCCTCGACGGCGACGAGCGTGAAGAATTCGCACATCCAGGACAGTTTCGGCCCGGCACGGTCGGTCAGTACCTTGACGCGGATCATGAAGCCTTCTTCAAGCGCCCAGGCGGCCGACAGGAAGGCGACGGCGGCGACGCCGTTGCCGACCAGCGAGTCGGCCATGAATGTCGACTTCGAAAAAAAGCGCAGGCAGATTTCCAGAAGCGTGAAGGCGGTCATCAAGACGAGGATGCAGGCGGCAATGAAGGCCGCCGCCCGATTGAGGATCGTCGAGGCATGGGCGATCAGCCGCAACCATCGCGGATCATCGGTCGCCTCGGAGAGGTGATGTGAATGCGGTTCTTCAAGCGCCATGATCGTCTCCGCTACAGCGGGCAATCACAGTCTTCGTGCTGCCTGTCCGCTGATTGAAATGAATCAGGCAGCCCACCCCCACAGTAGGGGCGGGCCGCAGGAGGAGAGATATCAGCCGGCCTTCAGGGCATCAAACTGCGCCAGCACGTCGGCGCCGCGGGATCCGGTTTTGGCTACCCAGTCCTCGCGCACGGCAGCACCGGCGGCATTGAGCGTTGCGAAGACATCATCCGGCACATCGGCGGCGGTGGTGACGGTCATGCCGTGGTCGCGCAGAATTTTGTAGGAAGCCTCGATGCTGTCGGTCATGATCTTCCAGTTATAGGCGTCGCAGGCATCCGTGATGGCGAGCATGGCGTCCTGGACATCCTTCGGCAGGGCGTCGAAGGCATCCTTGTTCACATGGCAAATGAACAGGCCCATGGCGTAGTTCAACTCGGTGAAATCGCTGAGATAGTCCCAGAGCGAAAGCTGCACGCCGCCATCGGCGGAGGTGAGCACGGCGTCGATCGCGCCGGTCGAAAGCTGGGGGATCAGATCGGACCAGGCGATCTGCAGCGGCGCCGCGCCGGCTTTCATCAGTGTCTGCGTGCCGTTGACGTCATAGGTGCGAATGCGCAGGCCGTTGAGTGCGTCCATGGATGTGATCGCCCGGTCGGCGAAAATGCCGGATGGCGGGTTCGGCATGGCCCAGAGCAGCACCATGTTGTTGTCGGCAAAGATCTTCTCATATTCCGGCCGGGCCGCCTGCCAGAGGAGATAGGCTTCCTTGGGCGTCTTCGCGATGAAGGGCAGGGAGGAAAGGTTGAACAGCGGATCGATGCCGCCGAGCTGGGTCATCAGCGTTACGGCGGTCTGCACCGCGCCATCCTGCACGGCGTCGAACTGGTCCGCTGACTTGTAGCCGAGCGCGCCGCCGCCCTGATAGGTGATGGCGATCTGGTCGCCGACCTTCTTCTGCAGTTCGGTCAGGAAATATTTCGACGCCTTGCCCGAGAGTGCGTCGGCATTGTACTCGTCCGCCATATCCCAGCGAATGGTAGAGGCGGCAAAAGCACGATTGCCAAGGGCGCCGATAGCGCCGGCCAGGGCTGCATTGCGCATCAGCATACGTCTAGTGATGGTCATTCGGTTCCCCTTTCGTAAGGCTTCGCGCCCGCCCGCTGTTCGGCCGGGCACCGAGACGTTTTCGTTCTTCGGATTTGTCAAAATAAGCAGCCCTAGCAAAAACTGTCAATCAAAAACGCATAAAAGTTCATTATTTCCCTGAATTAGCGCGCGTTGATGGGTGTATCGACTCGTTTTTAGGAGGATTTTGCACCCCGTTTTCGATTGGCGGTTGCCATTTCACGTCAAATCGATCATAAAACGTCACATAGACGCATAAAGCGGCGGACGACTTTCTGGTAACCCTTCAAGAGAATTCGATACATGCATACTTCACCACAGGACGCGCCGGTCATCATGGTATCCGGCGCCAATCGCGGCATCGGCGCGGCGATCGTCCGGGATCTGCTTCAGCATGGCTACCGGCTTTCGCTCGGCGCGCGCGATGTTGCCAAGCTCGAGGCCGCGTTCGGCGCACCCGGCGAGAGGCTGTTCTATCATCGCTTTGATGCCTTCGAGCCGGAGACGGCGAAAGCGTGGGTCGATGCCACGGCTGCGGAATTCGGCCGCATCGACGGCCTCGTCAATAATGCCGGGAGCGGCGAGCAGGTGTTGCTGACCGATGAAAATGAAGAGGCGCTGGACCGGCTCTGGGCCGTCAACGTCAAGGCGCCGCTCCGGCTGACGCGGCTGTGTCTGCCGCATCTGGAAGAAACCGGTCGCGGCCGGATCGTCAACATCGTTTCGATGTCCGGCAAGCGGGTGCGGAACGGCTTCGTCGGCTACAACATGACCAAGTTCGCGGTCATGGGCCTCACCCACACTACCCGTCACGTCGCCTGGGAAAAGGGTGTGCGGGCCACTGCGATCTGCCCGAGCTTCGTGCGCACCGAGATGAGTTCCTACACCAGCAAGGTCAAGCCTGAGGACATGATCCAGCCGGAGACCATGGCAGAGCTCGTGCGCACCGCAATCGAGCTTCCCAACAATGCGGCGATGGCGGAAATGCTGGTCAATTGTCGCCTCGAAGACATGCTCTGAGGAGAGCGCCATGCCGGTTCCGAATTTGCAACGTCCGGGCTTTTCCGCTTCCCTGCCTGCAAGTGCCGACGTCGTCGTCATCGGCGGCGGTATCGCCGGGGTGACAACCGCCCTGTTCCTGGCCGAGGCCGGGGTGAATGTCGTCCTGTGCGAAAAGGGCACGGTGGCTGCCGAACAGAGCTCGCGCAACTGGGGTTGGGTGCGGCAGATGGGGCGCGATCCCAAGGAATTGCCGCTGACGATCGAAAGCCTCAACCTCTGGCGTGACATCGACCGTCGCTTCGGCATCGAAACCGGCTTCCGCGAAACTGGCATCACCTATGTGTGCCGCACCAAGGCGGAGATCGCCGAATTCACCGCCTGGGAGAAGTATGGCCGCGAGGCCGGCATGCCCTCGACGCTTCTCGATTCTGCCGGGCTGCAGAAACTGCTGCCGGGCATTGCCGCGCAATATACGCTGGGGCTGCATACCGCCAATGACGGGCGGGCCGAACCGGAACGGGCCGTGCCGCAGATGGCATCCGCCGCCGTGCGCCTCGGCGCGACGATCATCGAAAACTGCGCCGTGCGCGGGATCGAGACGGCTGGCGGGCGCATCAGCGGCGTGGTGACGGAGAAGGGCACGATCGCGGCATCGAGCGTCGTCGTCGCGGCGGGCGCATGGTCGCGCCTCTTTCTCGGAAATCTCGGCCTCGATTTCCCGCAGTTGAAGCTGCTCGGCACGGCCGCGCGGATCGAAAGCGATGGCGTCGTGCCGGAAATGCCGGTCGGCGGCGGCGACTTCTCCTTCCGCAAGCGTCTCGACGGCGGCTACACCATTGCCCAGCGCAATGCCAATGTCGCGCCGGTCACGCCCGACAGCTTCCGCCTGTTCTTCGATTTCCTGCCGACGCTGCTCACGAGCTGGCGGGAGCTGAAACTGCGCGTCAACGGGCAAACGGTCAGTGAGCTGAAGATGCCGCGGCGCTGGTCGCTCGACCAGGCGACGCCGTTCGAGATGATCCGGACGCTCGATCCGGTGCCGCATGCGCCGTTCAACCGCAATGCGGTGCGCAACCTGACGCGCGCCTTTCCGGCCTTCGCCGATGCTCGCCTGACCCACAGCTGGGCCGGCATGATCGATGCCACGCCGGATGCCATTCCGGTGATCGGCCCGATTGCGGCCGTGCCAGGGCTCTATCTGTCCTCCGGCTTTTCCGGCCACGGCTTCGGCAGCGGACCGGGCGCCGGCCGGCTGATGGCCGAGATTGTCCGCAATGAAAAAACCTGCGTTGATCCGGCGCCTTTCCGGTATGAACGCTTTTCGAAGACTGCCAAGGCCGCCTGAAGAGCGGCGCGACGGCAATAACCAAAGGGAACATGACATGGCCTGGAGAATCGGCGTCGATTCCGGCGGAACATTCACCGACGTCTGCCTCTTCAATGATGAGACCGGAGCAATCGAGATCTGGAAGGTCTCCTCCACCCCGGACGATCCGTCGCGCGCGATCGCGCAAGGCGTGGTCGAGGGGCTGGAAAAGGTCGGCGCGAAAGCCGCCGATCTCGCCTTTCTCGGCCACGGCACGACCGTGGCGACCAACGCGCTGATCGAGCTGCGCGGAGTCAAGACCGGCCTCGTCGTCTCCGACGGTTTTCGCGACCTGCTCGAGATCGGTCGCCAGAAACGTCCGAACCTCTATGACATGTTCGCCGAAAAGCCGGAACAGCTCGTCACCCGCGACCTGCGCCGGGAAGTACCGGAGCGGCTGAAGGCGGACGGCAGCGTCGCCGTGCCGCTCGACGAGGATGCGCTGCGCGAGGCCTTCCGCGCGCTCGCCGCCGAGGATATCAAGGCGCTGGCGATCTGCTTCCTCTATGGCTTCCTCAATACCGCGCATGAGGAACGGGCTCTGGCGATTGCGGCGGAAGAACTGCCGGATGTCTTCGTCTCCGCCTCCCATGCCGTCGCGCCCGAATTCCGCGAATATGAACGGCTGTCGACCACCGTCGTCAACGCCTATCTCGGCCCGGTGATGCAGCGCTATATCCGCCGGCTGAAGGACCGACTTTCCGACATCGGCCTCAAGGTCGCCCCGCAGCTTACCCAGTCGAATGGCGGCGTTATCGGTTTCGATCAGGCGAGCAGCCTGCCGGTGCGCACCGTGCTCTCCGGTCCCTCGACCGGCGTGGTCGGCGCGCAGGCGATCGGCAAGATGGCCGGTTTCGACAATATCATCACCTTCGATGTCGGCGGCACCTCCTCCGATGTGGCGCTGCTGCAGAACGGCGCCTGCCAGCTCACCGGCGAGGCCGATGTCCATGGCTATCCGATCAAGGCTCCGATGCTCGATATCCACACGGTCGGCGCCGGCGGCGGCTCGATCGCCCATGTCGATACCGGCGGCCTCCTGAAGGTCGGGCCGCGTTCGGCCGGCGCGCATCCGGGCCCGGTCTGCTACGGGCTTGGCAATGAGGAGCCGACGGTGACCGATGCCAATATCGTGCTACAGACGCTGAACCCGGTCGAAATTCTCGGTGGCCGCATGAAGGTGCGGCATGATCTGGCGCTGGCCTCGATCCAGCGGCTCGCCGACCGGCTCGGCGTCGATGTGATGGAAACCGCGCAGGGGATCATTTCCGTCGTCACCGCCAATATGGCGAAGGCGATCCGGGTGATCTCTGTCCAGCGCGGCCACGATCCGCGCGACTATGCGCTGATGGCCTTCGGCGGCGCCGGTCCGCTTCATGCCGCCCGCCTTGCGCGCGAACTGGACATGGCGAAGGTGATCGTACCGCTGACGCCCGGAACGCTCTGCGCGCTTGGCCTTCTCCTTACCGACCTGCGCTCCGATTTCGCCTTGTCACGGCTGATGGAACTTTCGGACGCGGCACGCCCGGCCGTGGAGGAAGGTTTCGCCACGCTTGCCGAACAGGCCGATGTCTGGTTCGCGGCAGAAAACATTGCTGAAGATCGCCGCGTCATCACCCGCACGGTTGACATGCGCTATGCCGGGCAGAATTACGAGCTTTCCGTCACGGTTCCGGCCGGACCGATCACGGCGGAAACCTTCGCGGCGCTCGAAAAGGGCTTCGAGGCGGCGCACCGCCAGCGTTTCGGTTTCATCGCCGAGGGCGAGCCGATCCAGCTCGTCACCCTCCGCGTCGAGGCCGCTGGCATCGTCGACAAGGCCGAGTTCCAGAAACAGGACGATCACGGTCCCGATGCCTCGGGCGCCAAGATCGGCGAACGCGAGGTCTGGATGTCGGAGGCCGGTGGGTTCGTCAACTGCCCGGTCTATGAACGCAGCCTGCTGAAGGCCGGCAATGTCATCGCCGGCCCGGCGATCGTCGAGCAGATGGACACAACCACCGTGCTGCTGCCGGAAATGACCGGCACGGTTGACCCTTATCTCAATCTCATCCTGGAGGTTTGAACGATGACCACGATTGATCCCATCACGGTAGAAGTCATCGGCTCGGCGCTGCAGTCCATCGTCGAGGAGATGGGCGAGGCGCTGGTGCGCGCCTCCTATTCCACCAACATCAAGGAGCGCCGCGACTGCTCGACCGCGCTGTTCGACCGCCACGGCAACACGCTCTGCCAGGCCGAACATATCCCGATGCATCTCGGCTCCTTCCTCGGCGTCATCGGCGCGATCTATGGCCGCTTCAAGCTGGACGACATCAAGCCGGGCGATGTTTTCATGACCAATGACGCCTATGCCGGCGGGGCGACCCACCTGCCGGATATCGTGCTCGCCGAGCCGATCTTCGTCGAGGGCACGCTGGTCGCCTGGGCGGTCAACACCGCCCACCATTCGGATTTCGCCGATCGCGGCCACGAACATATCTATCAGGAAGGCCTGCGCATTCCGCCGGTCCGGCTTTATCGCGAGGGCGTGCTGAACCAGGATCTGCAGGAGATGTTCCTGCTCAACTGCCAGGTTCCGCGCGAGCGTCTGTCCGACCTGCGCGCCCAGATGTCTGCCAACCGGCTCGCCGTTCAGCGGATGCAGGATCTCTGCGTCAAATACACGACCGAGAAGGTGCTGGCCGCAGGCGAGGCGCTGCAGGACTATGCCGAGCGCAAGATGCGCGCCGGCATTGCCGCCATTCCGGATGGAACCTACAGCTTCTCCGACCAGTTCGATTCGAACCAGCGCGGCGACCGGATCAGGCTTTCGGTCGAGATCACCATCGCCGGCGAGGAAATGACGCTCGCCTTCGACGGTCCGCCGCAGCTGCGCGCCGGGCTGAACCTGATCTACACCTCGCTGCTGGCTGCAAGCTATTTCGCGGTGAAATCGGTTGTCGATCCGACGATCCTGCCCAATGCCGGTCTTGCCCGCCCGCTGACGGTGACCGCGCCGAAGGGTTCGATCCTCAACTGCGAGCATCCGGCGGCCGTCGACGGGCGCATCGCCGCCGCCCAGCGGGTCTGCGACCTCGTCTACGGCGCGCTGGCGAAAGCGTTGCCCGGCAAGGTCATGGCGGCCGGAAACGGCTGCTGCACCGGCGCGATCTTCAACGGTACCCATGAGGACGGCTCGATCTGGGTCTATCTCGAAACCATCGGCGGCGGCGGCGGCGCGCGACCATCTTCCGACGGGCTTTCGGGCATCCATGTCAGCCTCACCAACACCTCGAACCTGCCGGTGGAATCGCTGGAGCTCGAATATCCGCTGACGTTGCTGCGCTACGAACTGGTAGATGATTCCGCCGGCGCCGGAACCTATCGCGGCGGCATGGGCGTGCGTCGGGTCTACCGCGCGGAAAAGGCCTGCCGGTTCACCGTCGAGGGCTCGCGGGTGGCCTCGGAGCCCTGGGGCCTCGATGGCGGCACCTCCGCCCGAGGCACCGTGCTCGACTTCGGCGACGGCCGCAATGATTTCTCGGGCATGGTCGACCTGAAGCCCGGCCAGATCGTCTCGATCACCACGCCCGGCGGCGGTGGTTACGGCGATCCGGCGGCCCGCGACCCGGCAGCCGTCCGGCGCGACCTCGTCGAAGGGCGCATCAGCCGGGCCACGGCGGAGCGCTTCTACAAGCAGTAACCGCCCGTCCGGCCTTTCATCCAATTTCCATCCTCGTCGCAGGCGGCAGCGCCTGCGGACACTCTTCCTTTGTCTCTCTCAAACCCCAACAGAACAGGAAAACACCATGGTCAAGATCACCAAAGTCAAATCCGGCTCCATCTTTGAAACCAAGGAAAGCTATTCGCGCATCGTCTGCGTGGACGACTGGATCTTTGTTTCCAACACCGCCGGCCGCAACTACAAGACCCGTGAAATGTCGACCGATCCGGTGGAGCAGGCCCGCCAGTGCTTCGACAATATCGAAGGCGCGCTGAAGTCGGTCGACTCCTGCCTTGCCGATGTCGTTCAGTCGAAAATCTTCATCCCTTACGTCGAGGATGCCAAGGCGGTGATGGAATATGTCGGCGAGCGCTTCCGCGGCATCGATCCGCAGCGCACCGTCACCTGCTCGCCGCTCGGCGCGCCGGACTTCAAGGTCGAGATCGAAGTCACCGCCTATCGTGGTGCGTCCAAGGCAGAGGTCGAGGAAATCACCATCTCGCTCGGCTGAGGCCAAGCGTTGCCGGTGCGGGGCGCACTGCTATGATCGCCCCGCGCTGGCGTCATCGTTCCGGACTTCGGCGGATGATCCGCCAAAGATCTGTTCAACCGGTCGCCGGGTTCTTCTACCGCGACGGCTTTATCTCGCAGCCGCAACGCTTCAGCGTCGTCAGGCGGTTGATTTGCCCCTTGGGTTGGCCGCTGCTCCTCGCACTGTCCTCCTGAAGGCCTGCCTTTCTTATGTCTTTCACCACCGAATCCGTCGAGTTTCGCGAGGTTATTTCCCACGCGCAAGGTCCGTTCGGCACGGCGCATGAAGGGCAGTCGGACCGATTGCCTCTCTCCCTTTGACACCCGCCTTTCAAGCCTCGATGGCTCTGACGCACTTTTGCCGACGTGTAGCCATTAGGAGATCAAGCGGCGCACCGAGGTCCCCCGGGTCGGGCCTTGCCCGCCCGAGGACATCGAGCCGGTCTTTTGAAATATCGATGCCGATGCTATCGTCGATCATCTTCGCGCGTCCTATGCTTGTCGTGCAGAGCCAGAAGCTGCTGCGTATCCGTTCAGACCTCATGCGAAGACGGTGGCCGATCACACTCTAAAACGGTCCATGTTTCTTGCGGTTCATGACCAAGCCCGTACCAATCCGACCACCGCCGCTGACCGCCGCGTGGAAGCGGCAGTCAGTGGCCTTTCTTCGCAGAAAAGCCGATTCCTTCATAAGACAAGCCTACGGGGCCCGGTGCCATGCCGAATGACAGCCCATGAGGAGGCGGCGAGGGTTTCTAGCGCGAAAATATAGTCCTTCAGTGACTATCAAGGGGCTTAAATATTCATTTTACTTAGGGCCGCGTCTGTGGCGGTATAACGTCGGATGCGACGGAAGAAGCCTGCCGACCTTACACTGAAGGCGGCGCGGAACTGCTGGCGAGAACGCCACTGTCACGGAACTCGGCCTGCTTCGGCAAGGTTCGATATATGTTGCTCTTGGTCAGACTCACCGAGAACGAGCATTTCGGTGATCGAGGCGATCTGAGGAGGCTGGGGCTAGTCACTGGGAGGTAAAATGGCCGACAAACAATTGCGACCAATCAGGAGCGAACCGCTCGTTGTCGCCCTGATGGGCATCGCGTCACTCATCGTCATCGCGCTTTCGATCCAGATGGGCGGCAACAGTTCCCGCCTGCCGCTCGCCGTCGGAATCCTGATGGCGGTCTGCTCGGTGCTTTACGGCCTGATCGGCCCCATAGCGAACGCCCGCAAATCGATCGTGATTTCCAATCCGGAATGGGTTTTCGGCGCGATGGTCCTGCTGATGCTTGCGATAACGCCGTTCATCGGGTTTCTCGCGGCGTCCTGGTTGTTCGTTTTTGCCCTTTATGCCTATCGGGTTTGGCTTGGGACGTCGCAGTTCACGCTTCGCAGCGCTCTCGGGGCTGCCTTTGTGGCGACCGTCGTGTTCGCTCTTGTCTATCTGGTGTTCGTGCTGATCCTGAGGATCCACCTGCCCTGAGAATGGAGGGCCCCGCGAACACGCATTCAATCTTGACCATATCTAGGAGGAGAAAATGTCAAAGATTTCCCGACGTACAGTGCTGCTTTCCACCTTGCCGGCGCTGCTTTTGGCGACCAGCCAGCTTGACGCTGTAGCGGCCGATGCGTTTCCCGACCACGATATCAAGATGATTGTTCCGGTCAGCGCCGGCGGTGGCACCGATCTGGTCGCCCGCACGGTCGCGCAATTGCTGGAGAAGGAACTCGGCGTCTCGATCGTGATCGAAAACGTGCCCGGTGGTTCCGGCACGATCGGCCTCAACCAGATCGCGGAAGCCAAACCCGACGGCTACACGATGGGAATATGGAGCAATCGCGGCATGATCACCAGCGTCATGCTCGGCCAGGGGGTAAAGTTCGACGAGAACTCGTTCGAGTATCTGGCCGGCGTGAATGTCACCGCCGATCTGCTGATCGCCTCGCCAGGAAGCCCGTTCACCAATGCGAAGGAACTCGTCGGCTACGCCCAGGAACATCCCGGCGAGGTGCTCGTCGGCGTGCCGGGCATTGGTCCGCTGGTGACCTACGTGCTCGCGCAGAATGCGCTCGACGTCAATCTGACGCCGCTGCGTTTCAAGGGCGGCAGCGAAACGCTCACCGCCGTCCTTGGCGACACCATCAATACCGGCGTACTGACCGCACAGTTCGCGGAAACGGCGGCCGACCAGAACATGCCCGTCCTGGGCGTGGCGAGCGACGAACGGATCGAATCGATCCCCGATGTGCCGACCTTCAAGGAGCAGGGTTTCGATTTTTCCGGTGAGATCACCCGGATTTTCTTCCTTCCCAAGGGTGTTCCGGACGACGTCGTCCAGAAATATGTCGCGGCTTTTGATGCGATCGCTGAGGGACCGCTTCCGGAAGCGTTGCGCAAGATCAACGAGGTTCCGCTCTATCGCGGCCAGGCCGCCATCGAGTCCTATCTCAACAAGGATTTCGCGCAAGTTCGTCAGGTAATCGAAGACAATCGCGATCAATTCGTGGGGCAGTAGTCACGCTGTCTGTTTCTCTTTCCACGGCATGCGCTGCGGCCCTCAGGGCCGCAGCCTTCACTTTCCCGCAAAGAACGGTTCCGCGGAGGAGCCAACAAATATCAAGGAGGCTGGGTACGTCTGCTCCTGCCCGGAAAACGCGCCCTGGAAAATTCGCATGGATCTAGTGGATTGATCGGATCAAAGGAGTCCGTTGGTTGATTCCCAACCGCTTTGAG
>NZ_JBAKFR010000014.1:102751-113929 GCF_053484295.1 Martelella sp. AMO21009 | reverse complement strand
GGCCTCGGACTATGCCGACTTGTTCAAAGGCAGCTTTTAATCAGTAACAAAACCAATTCCAGTGGTTCAAGCGCAGCGTTTCAAACCTCCGCCTATGGCGGAGGTACGTGATTTGTTGCCTGTCGATCTCCAAGGTTCTCGACTGTCAGCCTTGCGCAAGCCGGTCGAGCGCGAACCCTCCGACCGTCAGTGGAATTTCGGCTCGGGGATCGTCATCCCGCTGGAACCAGATGGCCGACAGGCCGCACCAGGCGATGATCCAGCGGAGCAGGCGCGTCCGGTCGAGATCGGCGGCCGCTGAAATGATGTCCAGTCGGCGGTCGAAGCGGTTCTGGTCGCGCGCGATCATCGCGTCCGGGACATCGATATCCGGATTGCAGAAGATATTGGCGAAGTCGAAGGCGCGCTCGCCGTAAAGGCCCTTGGGATCGATGGCGAGAAAGCCGCGTTCGCCGAAATCCAGAATATTGCCGTGGTGCAGATCGCCGTGAAGCGGGCGGGTATCCTGCGGATCATCCAGCAGCCGGCGCGCCTCGGCTGCCGCCCGGTCGAGGAATGGGCGGTTGCCGGGCGACGCCTCCAGCAGCGCCCGGAAGTAGCGGTCGAGCGGCGTCAGCGCGGGCAAAGGGGCAGGGCGGTCGGCATGCAGACGCGCGGCGGTGGCGCAGATCTGGCGGCAGGCGCGGTCTTCCTCGCCGGCAAGCGACAGTGCGGCCAGCGCAACCGGCCCCTTCGCCCGCTCCATAAGAATCACATCGCCGTCTTGCGCGAGAATGCGCACTGCGCCATCGCCGTCCCACCATTTGAGCAGAACTGCACCGATGGCTTCCTCAGGGTCGGTGAACCGCTTCAGCATTGCCGGCGCCCGGTCGCGAAGCACCGGCAGCAATGTGCCGGTCGCCGTCACGATCGGCGGTCCGTCCGGCGTCAGCCGCCATTTGGCCAGCAGCGTGTCGAACACGCCCTATTCCTGCTCAGCGGCTTCCAGCATCGCGATCCTGTTCGAAGCATCGAGGCCGGCGATCTTGTAGGCTTCGGCAAGCGTCGGATAGTTGAAGGTGTTCTCGACGAAGTATTCCACCGTGCCCTTCAGGTTCAGCACCGCCTGGCCGATATGGATCAGTTCGGTCGCACCCTCGCCGACGATATGGACGCCGAGCAGGCGGTGGGTCTTCAACGAGAAGATCATCTTCAGCAGGCCGTTCTGGATGCCCATGATATGGCCGCGCGAGGTCTCGCGGAAGAAGGCGATGCCGCATTCATAGGCGATGCCGCGTTCCTGGATTTCCTCCTCGGTCATGCCGCAGGTCGACATTTCCGGCACGGCATAGATGCCGTAGGGGAAGAATTGCGGCGGCTCCTCGGCTTCCGCGCCGACGGCGTGGCGGGCGGCGATCCGGCCCTGTTCCATCGAGGTCGAGGCAAGGGCCGGAAAACCGATCACATCGCCGGCGGCGTAGATATGCGGCACATCGGTCTGGAAGGTGATCGGATCGACCTTGATGCGGCCGCGACGATCGGCCTCCAGCCCAACGGACTGCAGGTTCAGCGTGTCGGTCGCGCCCTGGCGGCCGGCGGCGAAAAGCACCGATTCGGCCATCAGCACCCGGCCGTTGGAGAGCGTGACGCGGGCCTTGCCATCAGCGATCTTCTCAACCTTGTCGGCGCCGGCACCGAACAGCAGCTTGACGTTGCGGTCGCGCAGTTGGGCGGCGAAATTGTCGCGGATCTCGCGGTCGATGAAATCCAGCATGCTGTCGCGCGGCTCGACCACGATCACCTGGGTATCGAGCGCGGAAAAGATCGTTGCATATTCGATACCGATCACGCCGGCGCCGACGACGATCATCGAGCGGGGAATATGCGGGATGTTCAGCAGTTCGTCGCTGTCCATCACCGTCTGGCCATCGAAGGGCACGTTCGGCGGCCGGTAGGGCCGCGTGCCGACAGCGATCAGCACGGCCTTGGCGTTCACGCGCTGGATTTCGCCGCTGTCCTTCTCGATCTCGATCGTGTTTGCATCGACGAAATGGGCGAAGCCGCGCACCTGATCGACGCGGTTACGCTCGAACTGCCATTCCAGAACGTCGATCTCGTAGTCCAGTGTCTTGATCAGGCGGGCGCGCAGATCGTCGGCAGTGATCTTCTGCTTGACCCGGTAGGAGCGGCCGTAGAAGCCGCGCTCGCGCCAGCCGGTGAGGTTCAGCACGGTTTCGCGCATCGTCTTGGAGGGGATGGTGCCGGTGTGGACGGAGACCCCGCCCACCTGAGAGCCCTTGTCGATGACGAGCGCGGTCTTGCCAAGCTTGGCGGCCTGCACCGCGGCGCGCCGGCCGGCCGGGCCGCTGCCGATGACGACCAGATCGTAAGAATTCATAAAATCACCCCGATTTGGTTATTCAAATTCAAAGAGATGTGCCGGAAGGCACAATCCTATCGTTCTGCCGCATGTCCGCCGTCGCCGGATGATACCGCCTGACATGCGAAATGCTCTACGTGAGATGGTTCCCGCGCCGCAACAGCGCGGAGTTCGCGGCGCAATATGGTCCCGCTCCGTGATGTTTTCATTACATACAGCCACAAGCTGCAGGCCGAGTCCATGGCCTCAAATCAGCTTTAACCCCTTGAAGCTGACATAGCCATCCTTGCCGATGATGATGTGGTCATGCACCGTGATGCCGAGCGGCTTGGCGCTGTTGATGATCATATGGGTCATGTCGATATCCGCGCGCGAAGGGGTCGGATCGCCGGAGGGGTGATTGTGGACGAGAATGATCGCCGTTGCCGACAGTTCCAGCGCCCGCTTGATCACCTCGCGGGGATAGACCGGCGTATGGTCGATCGTGCCGATGCCCTGGATTTCATCGGCGATCAGCTTGTTGCGCTTGTCGAGGAACAGGATGCGGAACTGTTCGCGGGTCTCGTGCGCCATGGCCGCGTTGCAATAGTCGATCACCGACGACCATGAGCCCAAAATCGGGCGGTCCTTCAGCGAGCTCTTCAGGCTGCGCTGGGCAAGCGCGGACATCAGCTTCAGATCGAAGGCGACGGATTCGCCGATGCCCGAAACCTCCTGCAGCAGTTCCGCCGGCGCGCCGAACACGCCGCCGAGCGAGCCGAACCGCTCGAGCAGCGCCTTGGCGATCGGCTTGGTGTCGCGACGCGGGATCAGCCGGAACAGCAGCAGTTCGAGGATTTCGTAGTCGGCGAGCGCGTTGGCCCCGCTTTCCCTGAATCGGGCGCGCAGCCGGTCGCGATGGCCGTGAACATGGCTTGGCGTCTTGTCACGGATATCGCCGCCCCGAAACGGGCGTTCGGGCGGCTGGTCGGCGAAGAAGGTCCGCTCGTCGGGTCCGTCTTCTTCAAGGCCGGCTGGTTTGCCTTTGGCGGGCGGTTTCTTCATGCGGCTCCTGGAGCGATAGCAGGCAACATCGGTTCCAATCCTGAAACGGCCTAAAGCGCGGGCGTCAGACCCGGACGGTCGAAGCCGCCGGGCGACAGCGTGAAAACCTCGCAGCCATCGCTGGTGACGCCGACGGTGTGCTCGTACTGGGCCGAAAGCGAGCGGTCGCGGGTCACCGCGGTCCAGCCGTCGTTCAGCACCTTTACATGCGGCTTGCCGAGGTTGAGCATCGGCTCGATGGTGAAGATCATGCCTTCCTTCAGCTCCGGTCCCTCGTTCTTGCGGCCGTAATGCAGAATGTTCGGCGCGTCATGAAACAGCCGGCCGACGCCGTGGCCGCAGAAATCGCGCACCACCGAACAGCGCTCGCTTTCGGCATAGGTCTGGATCGCCTCGCCGATCGCGCCGGTGCGCGCGCCGGGCTTCACGGCGGCAATGCCACGCAGCAGCGATTCGTAGGTTACTTCCAGCAACCGTTCCGCCGCCCGCTTCAACTGCCCCACCGGATACATCCGGCTCGAATCGCCGTGCCAGCCGTCGAGGATATAGGTAACGTCGACATTGATGATGTCGCCCTCGCGCAGCGGCTTGGCATTGGGCATACCGTGGCAGACGACATGGTTGATCGAGGTGCAGCTTGAATATTTGTAGCCGCGATAGCCGAGCGTTGCCGGCACCACGCCGTGGTCGAGGCCATACTGCAGCACGTGGCGGTCGATCTCCTCGGTGGTGACGCCGGGCTTGATCAGATCGGCGAGGCTGTCGAGACAGCCGGCGGTGATGCGGCAGACCTGGCGCATCTTCTCGAAGGCCGCTTCATCATAAAGGCGGATCGTACCGTCATTCTTCAGCGGCGCTGTTGCCGCATCGGCGTAATTTACCATGGTCATCCTCCGCACCGCCCTGGCGTGTGCGCTTACATGTTATCAACCAATACTGTACCATCTGGCGTGATGCTGTCACGGGATACATTGCATTTTATCGCATAGGCCTCGACGCCGGCGCGACGGGCGCATTCGAAGGCCTCGGCATAGACCGGGTCAAGATCGGCGGCGATGGCGAAGCGTTCGCAATCGCGGCGCTGGATCAGATAGACCATCGCCGCCCGTTTTCCAGCCGCGACCATATCCGCAAGCTCGGCCAGATGCCGGGTTCCGCGTGCCGTCGGCGTATCGGGAAATTCCGCAAGGCCGGGCGTGCGGATGAAATGGACATTCTTGACCTCGATGTAAAGGTCGGGCCGATCCTCGGCCGACAGCAGCATGTCGATGCGGCTCTGGCGGCCATATTTCTGCTCGCGCCGGATCACGGGGTAATCGGCAAAATCGGCCACCATCCCCTTGCGGATCGCCTCCTCGGCAAGTCGGTTCGGCAGGCCGGTATTGACGCCGACCACGGTGCCATCGGCCTCGATTAGCTCGAAGCGGTGGGGATATTTGCGCTTGCCGTCGTCATTGCGCGACAGCCAGATGCGCGAGCCGGGGGTATTGAGGCCGAGCATCGAGCCGGTATTGGGGCAGGAGCCGGTGATCGTCTCGCCGGTGTCCTCCAGAACGGCATCGAACAGAAAGCGCTTGTAGCGCCGGATCAGCGTTGCCGGTATCAATGGTGGATCGAATTGCATGGACTGGCGTTTTATCCTCTCACGCGTCGCTTGCAAGAGGCGGCCGCCAATACGGAGTAAAGCTGATGGAATGGATAACGGGCGGATGCCTTTGCGGCAGGGTGCGGATAGCGGTGTCGGGCGAGCCCTATCGGGTAGGCGTGTGCCATTGCCTCGATTGCCGCAAGCATCACGGCGCGCCGTTCCAGGCGGCCGCGATCTTCCCCGAAACCGCCGTCAGCATTGCAGGCGAAGCGAGCTGCTTCGAAGACAGGTACTTCTGCCCGACCTGTGGTTCGCCGGTCTATGCGGTGAGCGGCGGCGAAATCGAGATCAATCTCGGCACGTTCGATCAGCCGGACCGCTTCAAGCCGACCTATGAACTATGGACCATCCGCCGCGAATCCTGGCTTCCGCCGCTGCCGGTCGCCCATCGCTACGAGCGTGACCGGGAAGGCGAGGGGCGAACGGAAGACTGACCAGCTTGCACCCGGCCGCCAAACCGGGCAGATTTGCCCGGGACTGATTTGCGCCGCCGCGGCGAACGGAGAGATGTGATGAAATTCGGCCGGATGATCCTGAGTGTAACCCTTGTGGCGGCGGCCTCGCTTCTTGCCGCCTGCTCCACGACCTGCGGCGAGCCGGATGTCTGCGATACCGGAACGGCGGCCTATCCCCAGTTTACCGATGAGGAGGTCGCGACCATGACGACCAAGCTCGACGGGCTGGCCGGCATTCCCGCCGCACAGTAAGCTTCCAAAAGCCTCCGTTCCTGCTTTCCTCTGTGGCAAGGATGAAACAGAGTATTAGGATTTCTGCCGCAAAATCGACGCAAGTGCAGTTGATTGTTGCGTCGGGCCGGTTTTTCCTGCTCTCGTTTCGACGATCCTTCGAAAGGTGAGGATCGTTCAACCCAGTGTTCCAAGAGGAAGAAGATGGAAGAGTTCCACAAGGTCAGGCGTCTGCCGCCATACGTTTTCGAACAGGTCAACCGTTTGAAAGCGAGCGCGCGAGCGGCGGGCGCCGATATCATCGACCTTGGCATGGGCAATCCCGATCTTCCGACCCCGCAATCCGTGGTCGACAAGCTGTGCGAGGTCGTGCGCGATCCGCGCACCCACCGCTATTCCTCGTCCAAGGGCATTCCGGGCCTGCGCCGCGCGCAGGCCGGCTATTATGCCCGCCGTTTCGGCGTCAAGCTGAACCCGGAGACGGAAATCGTCGCCACGCTCGGCTCCAAGGAAGGCTTTGCCAACATGGCGCAGGCGATCACCGCGCCCGGCGACATGATCCTTTGTCCCAACCCGACCTACCCGATCCACGCCTTCGGTTTCCTGATGGCCGGCGGGGTGATCCGTTCGATCCCGGTGGAGCCGGATGACAGCTTCTTCGGACCGGTCGAGCGGGCGGTCAAGCACTCGATCCCGAAGCCGATCGCGCTGGTGCTCAACTACCCGTCGAACCCGACCGCGCAGGTGGCAAGCCTTGATTTCTACCGCGAGGTCGTCGCCTTCGCGAAGAAGCACGAGCTTATCGTGCTCTCCGATCTTGCCTATTCGGAAATCTATTTCGACGGCGCGCCGCCACCCTCCGTGCTGCAGGTTCCGGGCGCCAAGGATGTGGCTGTCGAGTTCACTTCGATGTCCAAGACCTATTCCATGCCCGGCTGGCGCATGGGCTTCGCCGTCGGCAATGAACGGCTGATCTCGGCGCTCGCCCGCGTGAAATCCTATCTCGATTACGGCGCCTTCACCCCGATCCAGGTTGCCGCCACCCATGCGCTCAATGGCGACGGTTCGGATATCGAGGAGGTGCGTTCGATCTACCACAAGCGCCGCGACGTCATGGTCGAAAGCTTCGCCAAGGCCGGCTGGCAGGTGACACCGCCGGCGGCGACCATGTTCGCCTGGGCGAAGATCCCCGAGCCGTTTGCTGAAATGGGTTCGCTCGAGTTCTCCAAGCTCTTGGTGGAAAAGGCCGATGTGGCCGTTGCCCCCGGCATCGGCTTTGGCGAGCAGGGCGACGACCATGTACGCATTGCGCTGGTCGAGAACGAGCATCGTATCCGCCAGGCCGCCCGTAACCTCAAGCGCTTCTTCGCCACCACTCAGGTCGCGCCCGACAACATCGTGTCGCTGAAGGCGCATCGGTAGCGTAGCGAAAAGGCGCGCTCCTGTCTTGTAGTTCGATCAGGAAGGCGAAGGCTTTCCTGATCGCCCAATATTCATGCCAGGTTCATAACCGGTACCGCATTCTTCCGACGAGATTTAGTTTATCACCGGGGAATAATCTTCTTTTAAATCAGGAATGGTAGCGCTATCATGAATAACAAGAGAAACCTTGCGGGAACGGTCTATGTTGGGGATTTGCCTGGCTGGCCGGCGAAACCGGCGCTCGCGGCAGGGCTTCAAGCGGAGGAACTGCAAATGCATGAAACCTTTAGCCGCGTAAAGAAAACGATCATCGCCGTCATCGGCTCGGCCGAGCGCGACGTTGTGGAACTGGCTACGCTGGACGATCTGGGCATTAACTCGATCGACATCCTCGAATTGGGAATGGCTCTCGAGGACGAGTTCGCCGTGGTGATTATGGATGAATATCTTTTCTCCAGCACCACCGTTGGCGATCTCGTCAAAATTATACACAAATCGCGGGCCCACTATTCGCAACTCGCGCACCCGGCGGAAGTATTCGTCCGCAGCGAAGGTGAGGCAGGAGCGTGAATGTCTCCGCTTGTCCTGTGCTGGCCCTTCCAAATTTCCCGCCTCGGAATGTTCCATTTGCCGGCGAAACGATCTAAATGAAGCGCGGACGCTTGTGTCCGGACGTGAAATTCGGGTCAGTAGGAATACCCCATGGCAGATGCCCTTAAAATCGGCGTCGCCGGTCTTGGAACCGTCGGCGCTTCGCTTGTGCGCATCATCAGCGAGCGACATGAAAACCTTGCCACCGCCTGCGGTCGCGCCATTACGGTGACGGCAGTTGCGGCGCGCGACCGAACCAAGGATCGCGGCATCGATGTCACCTCCGCCACATGGTACGACGATCCGGCGGCGATGGCGCGCGAGGGCGACATCGACGTGCTGGTCGAACTGATCGGCGGCGCGAGCGGGGCGGCGAAGGACGCGGTGAACGCGGCGCTTGAGCGCGGCATTCATGTCGTGACCGCCAACAAGGCGCTTCTTGCCGAAGACGGCGTTGCTCTCGCCGCCAAGGCTGAGGAAAAGGGCGTGCTGCTGAATTTCGAGGCGGCCGTCGCCGGCGGCATTCCGGTGATCAAGGCCGTGCGCGAATCGCTCACCGGCAACGCCATGACCCGTGTCTACGGCATCATGAACGGCACCTGCAATTACATCCTGACGCGGATGGAGAAGGAAGGGCTTTCCTTCGAGGACTGCCTGAAGGAGGCCCAGCGGCTCGGCTATGCCGAGGCCGATCCGTCCTTCGACATCAACGGCAATGACACCGCCCACAAGCTCGCGATCCTGACATCGCTTGCCTTTGGTTGCGAGATTTCCTGCGACGATATCTATCTCGAGGGCATCTCGAACATCACCCAGGACGATATCCGCGCGGCGGCCGAGCTCGGCTATCGCATCAAGCTCTTGGGCGTTGCCCAGCGCACCGGCGGCGGCATCGAGCAGCGCGTGCATCCGACCATGGTGCCGCATGACACCGTGATCGCCCAGGTCGACGGGGTCACCAACGCGGTGGCGATCGAATCCGATATCCTTGGCGACCTGCTGATGGTCGGCCCGGGGGCGGGCGGCGACGCCACGGCCTCCGCCGTGCTCGGCGATATCGCCGACATCGCCAAATCGCGCCCCGGCGCGCAGACCGTGCCGGCGCTCGGCCGGCCGGCGAAATCGCTGGAGCCCTACAAGCGGGCGCGCATGCGCAGCCATGAGGGCGGCTATTTCATCCGCATGCGGGTGGCGGACCGGATCGGCGTGATCGCGGCGATTGCCCGGCGTATGGCCGACAACCAGATTTCTCTGGAGTCGATCGTGCAGCATTCGGCCAATGGCGAGCGCGACGCGCCGACCAAGACCATCATCATGGTTACCCACGCGACCACCGAGCTTTCGATCCGCAACGCGGTGAAGGCGATGGAGAGCGATGGCTATATCGTCGGCAAACCGCAGGTCATTCGCATCGAAAAGCCTTGAAACACGGTTCATACTGCGGCTTTGCGCGCCGGCCGCCATGCGTCGTCTCGATCAGCCGATGACATCGGGGCGACGTTGGCGCTATGAAGGGAAAGACTTCAACGCGGAGCCGAGGCCTGATGACTGACAATGCCGCCCAGCGCAAGGCGAGCCCAAGGGCGTTTCTGGGCGTGGAGTGCTCCGCGCGGCAACTGCGTTGGGTGCCGCGTCTGGGCCCGGCCGGTGAAAACCGGGCGCTGGCCATGGCGCAGAACCATGGCCTTTCCGAGCTGATTGCCCGCGTTCTCGCTGGCCGCGATGTGCCGGTTGACGATGCCCCCGCCTTTCTCGATCCCACGCTGCGCTCGCTGATGCCGGATCCGTTCAGCCTGACCGATTGCGAGGCCGCTGTCGCCCGGCTCCTCGATGCCGTCAAGCGGTCCGAAAAAGTGGCGATCTTCGGCGATTATGACGTTGACGGAGCCTGCTCCTCGGCGCTCATGTACCGCTTCCTCACCATGCTTGGCCTTGAAGTCGAGATCTACATTCCCGACCGCATCTTCGAAGGCTATGGGCCCAACCCGCAGGCGATCGAAAGCCTGATACGGGACGGCGCGAAACTGATCGTGACCGTCGACTGCGGCTCCACAAGCCACGAATCGCTCGCCGCCACCAGGGCGCACGGCGTCGATGTCGTGGTGATCGACCACCATCAGGTCGGCGTTGACCTGCCGGACTGCGCGGCCCTGGTGAACCCCAACCGCGAGGACGATCTTTCCGGGCAGGGGCATCTCTGTGCCGCCGGCGTGGTGTTCCTTGTTCTGGTGGCCGCACACAGGGCTTTGCGGCAGGCCGGCGACATGCGCGCCGGCCGCATCGATCTTCTCTCCTGGCTCGATCTGGTGGCGCTGGCGACGGTTTGCGATGTGGTGCCGCTGAAGGGCCTGAACCGCGCCTATGTGGTCAAGGGCCTGATCATTGCCCGTTCGCTCGCCAATCCCGGCCTTGCCGCGCTGTTCAAGCGGGCGGGCCTTGCCGGCCCGGTGACGCCCTATCACCTCGGCTTCCTGATCGGCCCGCGCATCAATGCCGGCGGGCGGATCGGCGACGCGGCGCTCGGCAGCAGGCTTCTGACGGTCGATGACACGGAGGAGGCCGAGGCGATCGCCGAACGCCTCGACCAGCTCAACCGCGAGCGGCAGGCGATCGAGGCGGCGATGCTGCAGGAGGCCGAGGCCGACGCGATCGCCGAATTCGGCGATGGCAGCGGCGCGGGCGTGATCGTCACCGCGCGGCAGGGCTGGCATCCCGGCATTGTCGGCCTTCTGGCCTCGCGGCTGAAGGATCGATTCGGGCGACCGGCCTTCGCCATCGCCTTCGATGCCAATGGCCGTGGCACCGGCTCCGGGCGCTCGATCTCGGGTTTCGATCTCGGGCGCATGGTGCGTCTCGCGGTGGAGCAGGGGCTGCTGGTCAAGGGCGGAGGCCATGCCATGGCCGCCGGCCTGACAGTGTATTGGGAAAAGCTGTCCCCGCTTCGGGCCTTTTTCGAGGATCACGCCCGTGATGCCGTCGAGGCGCTGGCCGCCGATGCGGTGCTGAAGATCGACGGCGCGCTCAGCGCCTCTGGCGCGACGCTTGATCTGATCGACCGGCTGGAAGCGGCAGGCCCCTATGGCTCCGGCCATCCGCAGCCGGTGTTCGCGCTGCCGCAGCATCGGGTGCGCGACGCCCGGGTGATCGGCGCCGGCGGTCATGTGAAGGTGCGGCTTGAAAGCGCGGAGGGCACGACGCTCGACGCAATCGCCTTCCGCGCCGCCGACAAGCCGCTAGGCGAGCTTCTGCTTGGCAGCCGCGGGCGCAGCCTGCATGTCGCGGGAACGCTTACCGGTGATCACTGGCAGGGCCAGCGCCGGGTGCAGCTTCGAATCATTGATGCGGCCGTTACGTCATAAGATGAAATGCGGGGAATTCTTTCGGCCGGGAAACCGAAGGTATTGAAATGGCACGCCCTAGGGGAATCG